>JAYKHG010000173.1:0-14519 GCA_035284825.1 Cyanobacteriota bacterium | reverse complement strand
TGCCCCGCACGAAGACATAGGCATACCCCCCCAGGTGACGCTCCGGGTCGTAGGCCGGCAGGCGCCAGGCCAGGTAGCGGTGCAGGGCCACCAGATAGAGATGGGCCTGGAGGGGGTAGTGGTGGCTTGCCATGAGGGCCTTGAGGGCTTCTGCCCCATAGTCGCCAGGACCACAGGAGAGGGTTCGGCCCTGGCCATCCCGCCGGCCCAGCCAGTTGCTCTTCCAATCCAGCACCCACCATTGGTCGTTTTCCGGGGTGGGAAACACCAGGTCGATGGAGCCGGTGAGGAACCCGCAATGGTTCACCGGGAGCTGGGCGAGCGCAGCGGCATAGGCCCCACCAAAGGCTCCCCCCGGATGGTCGAGAAACGCCCGTGCCAGGTCGGCGGCCCGCACCTGCTGCAGGCTGAGGTCGAAATGGAGTTCATTCAGCCGGGCCGCCGGCTTCAAATCGGCGGGCCTCAGCCCTCCCAGGGAGCCTCCGAAGGGAGTGGCCACCATCTGTTCGATGGCCCCCAACAGGGAATCCCCCCAGGCCTCCTGCAAACCCGCCCGCCGAAGCTCATGGTTCACCAGACTCTCCATGGCAGGGGATTGGAGAGGGGATCCGTAGTCGATCTGCTCCAGCACCCTGTGCAGGCACTCCCCGAAACCTGCCCCACGGGGGAGATCAGCCCAACGACCAAGCAACGGCCAAACCATCCCCTGGTTGTTTGCCAGTTGGTCCGGCGGGACCTCCTCCGCCGGCGGGCTTGGGTCGTCCGTATCCCGCCCCTCCTCCACGGCTTCGATCGGGATGCGCGCGATTGGATCCTCCTCCCGTCGACCATGGGTCCAGCTGGTGTAGCTGCTGCGGGCCCAGCCCCGGTAAAGAGCCCTGGTGGGGACGGGCCCAAGGGTCAGGGAACTGGGGTTCCCCTTGGGGGCGGAGGGATCAAACCGCACGCCGTCGAGCGCCGGGGGATCCATCACCCGCAGGGGGAGATCGCGCCCCACGATCTCTTCCTCCAAGCGCAGCCGCCAGTCCTCCAAGGACATGCCCGCGGGCCAGTGCTCCTCCAGATCAAGCACGGGGTGATTCCCATACAACCAGGGCGTGAGGGGATTGCACTCCCTCCCTTTCACTGGCGCCCAGGCCAGCACCAGACGATGCATCGCCCGGGTGAGGGCCACATAGGCAAGGCGTTCCCGCTCCGCCTCCTGGGCCAACCGATGCTCCCGATCGGCCAGGTAGCCAATCCCCCAAGACCTGTTGCGGTGGAGATCAAGCCGTGGGGGTTGCTCCGGCACTGGATGCCAACGTCTGCCTTCCCCTTTGCCCTTGCCCTTGCCCCCATCCAGCCACAGGTAGGGACAGATCACCACCGGATACTCCAACCCTTTGCTGCGATGCACAGTCACCACCGCCACCGCCTGCCGCACCTTGTCGCTGTGGCTCTGCTCCGCCTCGGGCACCGTGTCGAGATCGGCCCTGCGTCTCCTTCGCAACCAGCGGCCGGCCGCATGGGGCCCCAGCCGCTCCCGATGCACCCGCTGCTGCACCAGCTCGGCAACCTGCTGCACATCCGCCAGGAAGCGCCCGCCCCTGGAGAGGCTCGCCATCTGCCCGGGATCCAACACCGCAGTGAGGGCCCCCAGCACGCCCCGCTGGGGCCAGAGCTGGGCCATCCGCTGCAACTTGGCGGCCAATTCACTCCAGCGAAGCGGAGGGGCATCCCGAATGGTTTCCGCCGTCCAGCCCACCAGGGGGGAAGCGGCCAGAAGCCGCAGTCGGTTGGCGTCCGCCGGTTCGGCCAAGGCATCCAGCAGCCTTTGCAGGGCTGTCGCGGCCGGGGTCGCGAACACGTCGGCTTGGCTCACGAGGCGGCTGGCAATGCCCAGTTCTTGGAGGGCCTGACGCAGGTGCTCCGCCTGGGAGTGGGTTCCCACCAAACAACAGATATCGTCCGGTTCCAAGGGCCTCTCCCCCGTGCTCTCCAGCAGCCGTGGGGGATCCGCGAGCATCTCCGCCACGGTTGCCGCCACCTGGGCGGGGAGCAGACCTTCCACCTCAGCGCTGCTGGGCAGAGTTCCAGATCCCCCCAGCCAGATGAGCTCCATGGGCACCAAACCATCCCCCCCCCGGGCGGCCTTGGCCTCCAGCGGGGGCATCGGGAGCTGGGAGCGGGAGAGTCCCCGACGGCAGAAGGCGTTGAGGGCTGCAATCAGCTCGGGGGTGGAACGCCGGTTATCCCGCATCTGATAACAGCACTGGGCAGTGCCACGGGCTGCCAAATAGGTGGCCAGATCCCCCCCGCGGAAGCGGTAGATCGCCTGCTTCGGATCACCCACCATCACCAACAGATGCTGACCACCTCCAAAGGCCAGCCGCAGGATGCGCCATTGGATGGGATCCGTGTCCTGGAATTCATCGATCAAGGCAGCGCTGTAGCGCCCAGCCACCGCCGCCAGCAGGGGAGTGGGTGCCGTGGCCCCGGCACCGGGATCCAACCCCCTGAGGAGATCGGCATAGGAGCAGAGCCCCAGGCTTGTGCGCCTCCTGGCCAACTCCTGGCGCCCCCAGTGGCAGGCATGGAGCAGGGCCAGTTCGGCGGGGCCATCCACCAGATTGGCAATGGCTTCCATCAGGGGGCGTTCTGGCGGCAGGATCGGCCGCGGCCCACTCCCCTCCGCCGCCCGGGCGAGTTTGCAGAAGGTGCCTGGGTGGAGTCGGTGGCAGACCATGTCGTGCCGCACCACCTGGTCGTAGGGAGGGGCATCCCCCTGGTGTCCAGCGATGAACGCCTCCACCAGCCCCCCGTTGAAGCGGCCACTTTCCTTGAGGGTGTAGGGCTGGTAGTCGCTTCCGGCTTCCTTCCACTCCTTCGCCTGGCGGAAGAGTGCCTGCATCAGGGATGGGCCCCGCTGCTGCCACTGCTCTATGAAGCGATCCCAGCGTTGCCGAAAGAGGGCTGGCAGCGCAGTGGCCAGGGGGGCATCCACGGGCAACTCCCCGGGCAAGGGATCGAGCTCCAACCCAGGATCCCCATCCAGCGTGCCCAGGAGGGATCGGAGGGCCTTTGGCGTCATGCCCTGGCGGCTCAACCCCCGGATGAGGGGCAATGGCAGCCGCAACACCTGCTCCTGCCAGTAGCTGTGCACCACCTGCTCCAGCAGGGTGTCCCCCTCGCTGTCGAGGGTCAGCCCAGGCGGACGCTGGGCTTCCAGGGCATGGCGCTGGAGGCTGCGCTGGCAGAACCCATGGATGGTCGTGATGTCTGCCCCATCCAGGTCTTCCAAGGCCAGCAGCAACCGCAGTTCCGTTTCCCCCGCCTGGGAAGCCCGGCGCTGCTCCGCAAGCCAGTCGGCAAGCACCGCATCCGGCGGTTGCCATTCGGGATCCTGCAACCCACTGAGGGCCTGCTGCAGCCGTCGACCGATGCGCTCCCGCAGCTCCGCGGCCGCGGCATCGGTGAAGGTCACCACCAGCAGGCGCCGCAGGGGAATGGCCTGCTCCGTCAGGAGCCGCAGGGTGAGATGGGCCAGGGCAAAGGTTTTGCCGGTGCCCGCACTGGCCTCCAGCAACCGCACCCCCGGATCCAGGGGGAAGGCGTTGGGCTGGAAGTCTTCTCCATCGTGGTGCCCTGTGGTGGATTGGGGTTGGCCTTCCATCAGCCAGTGCTCCCCTTGGCGGAAAGAACGGCCGCCAGGATCGGCCCGAACAGGCCATTCGCCTGCTCCTGGAAGGGCAGATCCCCCAGCAGCGACTCGAACCTGCGCTTGCTGCCAAAACACATCTGCATCTCTTCTTTTTCCCGTTCTCCCCAACTGGTGAAGCCGTTGCCCTCCCAGGTGTCGACCACCTGGGCGAAGGCCCGGCTGCCGGGGCCTGGACCCCCCTTCTCAACCCACGTCCAGCCCGTGTCCGGGGGCACCGGCCAGCAGGCGGAACGCCAGGCCAGGCGCAGGTTCCAAAGGCGGGCCAATTCCCCCCGCGCCTCCTCCGGGTCAGGGGCCCGGAAGGTGAGTTGGACGGAAAAGGTGTCTTTCTTTTGGTCGCTTCCCCTGGCGATCAACACCCCCCGTTGGAGCTGGGCATCGCCCAAGGCAGCCGCCGCGAGTTGGAGCTGCAACCAAAGATCCAGCCGTTGTGCCGCCCGATCTCGACCCGGATGCACCAGCACAACCCCATCCCCCCGGAGGGAGGGGCAACCCGTCCAAGCGCCCCACTGCAGGGGGCAGCCGCGCTCTGCCCCCAGGGGCGCAAGGGCGGCCTGGAGGCTCTCCCAGCGCTCCTGCAGCCTCTCAGCTTCCAGCGCGGCCCCCTGACCTGGGGGAAAGCACCCCTCCCCCCGATGCCGTTGCAGCCAGGCGTTGCCATCCGGGGGGGAAAGCCCCTGGGGAGTTGGGGCGAGGGCCTCCTTGAACAGGGTCGCCCGTTCCCATTCCTCCAGTTCCAGCGACTCCAGGTCGGCCAGCTCCTCCCGCCGCTCCCTGGGGAGCAGCCCCAGCTCCCGCAGCCACACCCCCTGGGGATCCATCAACCAGGCCCGGAGCTCCTCAAAGGGGTCGTCCCCCCTGGAAAGGGGCTCCTCCTGGGGGGCGAGGGACCGGTCGGCCAATCCCTGGGCTGGGGGGCCAATGCCCTCCTCCAGATGCCGGCAGGCCAGCAGCAGGCGACGGTCGCAACTGGCTGGTGGCCTGCTGCCCTGGGGCAAAAAGTTCGAGCTGGCCAGGGGGTTGGGTTCATGGTGCACCAAAATCGCCTCCGCCCCCGCGGCCGGCAGATGGCTTTGGAGCCATTGCAACCACTGCTGCACGGGGGCTGAGGGCGGCTTGCTGACACCCGTGCGCTCATCCCGGCAGTTCCAGGTGATGAGGAGGGTGTCCCGGGCCGACAGCAATCCCTCCAGAAGGGCGTAACGATCCTGATCGGCCGCATTCGGATCCCCCAACCGCCTGGCCATTTCCATCAGGTGGAAGCCGGGCCGCTCCCCTTGCCGGGGAAACACCCCCGCATCGAGGCCCATCAGCACAAGCACCCGATGGGGAATGGCCCGCATGGGTTCCAGGGCGCTGATGGTGAGGGCGCCGCTGCGATGGCCGAAACGGCCGCTCTCCATCGTCAGCCGTTCCTGCAGCACGGCGCCGACCACGGCGGGCTCCAGCAACAGGTCATGGCCCTCGGCGCTGGCCCGCCAGTCCTCAAGGGCCCTATGCAATGTGGTGATCTCAGGATCGGTCGGGGTCTCGCCGCCGTAGAGATCGAGGAGCAAGGCCCGCAACTGATCCACCCACTCCCCACACCGTCGGGGCTGGGCCAGCACGACCAGCCAATGCTTGAGCCGCCACAGCAGGTGCAGGGCCCGCCCTCCCAACTCCAGGGGGGCAGGGGGCCGGGCAGGGGCGGTGCCGGTGGGCCAGGTGCCGTCCGTTTCCGGCAACACCAGCCCCAGGAGAAGTCGATCAATGGCCCACCCCAGGCTGTGGGTGGGGTCGCCCTGGCGTTCACCCTCCCCGAGCCCCCAGCGGAAGCCGCAGCGTTGCAGCACCTCCGTGATCAACCCCGCATCCTCGGCACTGAGGCCAAAACGCTGCTGCAGGGGCCCGCATTCCAGGAGGCGCTCCAGGCCGCTGGCCGTGAGGCGATCCCCCGCCAGGGCGAGCATCTCCAGCAGGCTGCGTCCCACCCCGCCCTCCTCCTGTTGGCTGCGATCCGTGAGGCGCCAGGGGAGATCCACCCCCGTGGCCTCCCGGTCGCCAAACACCGTGGCCACCAGGGGGGCAAAGGTGTCCACCGCGGGCGTCATCACCAAGATGTGGCGGGGCTCCAGGGTGGGGTCGGCGGCGAGCAACTGCAGCACCCTGTCGCGAACGATCTGCACCTGCCTGAGGGGGCCTGGACAGGCATGGAATTCCAAGGATCCATCCCCTTCCGCCAGGTGGAGCGTCGGTTGGAGCTCCTCGCTGAGCAGGTGTTCCTGGAGCTGATGCAACAGGCTCGGAGCGGCGGCCGTGCCCCCAGGCAACAGGCGGGTGGGGCGGAGAAAGAGATGTTCCTCCCGCTCCTCAGCGAGCTGGGCCTCACCGGTGCCCTCCAACAGTTGCTGGAATTCCGCCCCCAGCCGCCCGAATCTGGCCTCCAGGGGTGGAGCGGTGCCCATCCATTCCTCCGCCAGGGGCTGCTGGAGGGCAAGGGCCTCGCTGAGGGCCTGCCGGCGCTGCACGCAGCGTTGCCAAAGGCCCGGGCAAGGGGTGAGGAGGTAGAGATCCACGGGCAACGATGCGGCGAGGGCCTGCAGCAGCTGCACCTGGATCGGAGCCATGCTGCTCGGGCCAAACACCCTCAGGCGCTCCCCCAGATGGGCCTTGAGGGGAGCCGCCAGGGGTTCCCCCGCACCGAGCCTATGAATCACCTCCCGCACCTGGAGTCCGAAGGGCTGGGATGGCAACCGCTCCCTCAGGCGCCGGTAGAGCTTGGGTTGCCACAGGTGCTGCGGGGGAAGGGGCTGGCCCGTCACCCCGACATCTCGACCCAAGTCCCACTGACTTAAAACATCAGGCCGGTAAAGGGCATAGTCGTCGAACGCATCGGCAATGGCACGGGCCAGTTGCCAGTTCGGTAGATCCACCCTCCCCTGGAAGGGCTGGCGCAGGAGCCAGAGCCGTAGCAGATCGCCCTCAGGTTCAGAAGCGATCCAGGGAAGGGCGTCAAGCACCGTCCAGACCAGGTGGATGGCTCGCCAGGGATCCGCCTCCGCCTCCTGTTCCGTGCCCTCACCCTGGGCGAGCAGCAGGTGCACCACCCGCCGGAGATGGCTGCCAGGAAAAGGAAAACGCAGATGGGCCGCAATCCCCCCCAGGTGGAGGGCCAGCGCCTCCCCCAGCCAGCGGCTCATGGGCCAGGTGTTGACGACCACCTGCACGGGTTCCCAGGGCCCAGGGGGGGGATGCGACAGCTGGGCCGCCAACAGCTGGACCAGAACCTCAGCCCGATTGCTGCGGTAAAGCGTCAGCAAGGCCCGGTCCTCAGGTCACCGGTGCGCAACGGCGTCCATGGGGGCTTTTGGGGAGGAGATGGCCCTAATGGCCGGGCCAGCCACGCTCAGCAGATCGCCCGATTCGGGGCAATAGGCCGTGAGTCGGCCGCCATAGCAGGCGCCGGTATCAATGAAGAGAATGCGGTCCAGTCGGCGCACATGCTCCCCAGGGGTGTGTCCAACGATCACATCACCGTAGCGGCCGTCATAGGCCTGCCAGAAGGGAAGTCGGATGCCAAGATCCGGCATCCAGCGATGGGGATCAAAACCGGCGTGGGTCGCCACCCATCCCTGTCCCCAGAAGGCCGTCGGCAACCCCTGCAGCCGCTCCATCCATTCCCTGCACCGCCGATGGCCCAGCTGGCGGTAGGTGTCACAGCCCGCCAGAAGGGGAAAGGGATCCCATCGTTGGGAACCAAGGGCTTCCAGGAGTTTTTTCTCGTGGTTGCCCATCAACCAAACTCCCCTGCCGCTGCTCACCACCTCCCAGGCCAGCTCCATGGCCCGCTCGATGGTCGGACCGCGATTGATCACATCCCCCAACAACACCAGTCGGTCAGCGGCGGGAAGCAGGGCCAGGAGTTGCTCCAACGCCTCCCCACAGCCATGGACATCCCCGATGACCCAATGGCGTGGGGCATGGTGCGGTGGGGGCATGCAGCCGACGTCGTCCCCACCACTTTGGCCTTTTTGGGGCGGTCCTGTCACCTGGACCGGGAAAGAGGGGCCCATCACCAGCGCTACGGTGCCCCGAACGCCAGATGGGACAACGGTGGAGGCACGATGAACGATTCGCAACAATCCGGGGCCGGCGACACCCCCCCAGACCTTCGCAGCTTGCCCCGCACCCAGAGGGTGGCCCTCTTGGTGAAGGCCCTCAATGGGGCCAAGCGCACCAATGAAGCCCTGGCCCGTTGCCGGGATGGGGAGGAGATGCTGGATGTGTTGGTGGATGCCGCCCAGCGGTTGGGGCTTGGCCTCACCCGAGGCGACCTGAGGGACACCCCACCGATCCGGGATTGGATCTGGTGGAAAAACAAGGAAGCCGTGTTCACCATTGGGGACGCCAAACCCCGCTATCAGCAGGATGGGGGCCAGGGACGGGTCCCTGAGGCCAGTCCGGAGGCGGAGGAAGGGGCGCCGCGCAAAAAATTCTTGGGTCTTTTTTGAGTCTTGATGGCTGATGCCCCCTAAGCCGCCGGGGTGGCGGCCAGGCTGGCCAGCGGATCGGGGATGGAGGCACTGGGGGCCTCGAACTGCCCGCGGAGCACGAATTCCAACCGCAGCTTCATGAACGTGATGAACGTTCCATCCGTGGAGACCACGGCGGCGGCTGGGCGGGGAACCGCCTGGGATTCAGCGGCAAGGTCATCGGTTTCGAGGAAGGCAGGCCGCCGCACAAGCCAAAAGTCAATGGACTTTCCCGTTTCCGCATAGTGGCGGGTGCGCTCCCGCAACACCTCTTCCAGGGGTTCCTCTTCGGTGAGAAAAGCCTCGCTGGCGGCAATGAAGTGGTAGGTGCTCATGGCTGGCGACTGCCGAAGAGGGGCTCGATTCTTGGATTGTGGATCAACGCCCGCATCTCCCGCACGGCCTGGGTCAACCCCACGGCCAGGGCCCGGGCCACAATCGTGTGGCCGATGTTGAGTTCTTCCATGCCAGGGATGGCGGCGATCGGTTCCACGTTCTGATAGGTCAGGCCGTGGCCCGCATTCACCCGCAGCCCCATGTGGCGGGCGAGGTCGCAGGCCTCCGTGAGGCGCTGCAATTCCTCGGGCTGATCTGCCCATGGGGCTTCCGCATAGCGGCCGGTGTGCAGCTCCACCCAGCGGGCACCGGTGGCCACGCTGCCATCCAGCTGGGCCTGTTCGGCATCCACAAACAAGCTCACCCCAATCCCCGCCTCCTGCAGGCGCCCCACCATCCCCCCCAACCGACCCACCTGGCCCACCACGTCCAATCCCCCCTCCGTGGTCACCTCCTCCCGGCGCTCCGGCACCAGGGTCACCATGTCGGGCCGCAGGCGCAGGGCAATGGCTTCCATCTCCGCCGTGGCGGCCATTTCCAGATTGAGACGGCTGCGCACGGTGGCGCGCAGAAGCTCCACATCCCGATCCTGGATATGGCGCCGGTCTTCCCGTAGATGCACAGTGATGCCATCGGCTCCCCCCAGTTCCGCCAGGAGGGCATAGGTGACCGGATCGGGTTCCACCGTGCGCCGGGCCTGTCGCACGTTGGCCACGTGGTCGATGTTCACCCCAAGGCTGGCCATGCGATTCGTTGGCTAGGGCGATCGTAGGCATCGGTTCGGCCGCAGGAGCAACTGCCCGAGGGCCCGACCCCTGGACCACGGTGGCCCCTAATTTCAATTTTGTCCCTCTTCCCATCGGGTCGCGGTGTTGACCCCTCTCTCCAAGGTTTGGCGGCAACAGGTTGGATCTTCCGAGGGATCCGCCCCGTCCCAATCCAACTCCTCCCTTTCCCCAACACTGCCCCCTGGAGCGCTGAGCGATCGGGCAACCAACCTTCGCAATGGTGTGAGCTCCTGGTTGGCGCCCCTTGCCGTTGCGGTCACGGAGGATCTGGCCCTCCCTGGTTTTTTTTCAGGCGTGAGGGTGCTGGGGCGCGAGCACCTGCCGGCCCAAGGGCCCGTGCTTTTGGCTCCAACCCACCGGGCCCGTTGGGATGCCCTTCTCCTCCCCTACGCCGCTGGACGGAGGGTCACCGGACGGGATTGCCGTTTCATGGTGACGATCGATGAGATGGCCGGATTGCAGGGCTGGTTCCTCCATCGCCTGGGGTGTTTCCCTGTCGACCAGGGCAGACC
The DNA here is from genome assembly GCA_035284825.1 of Cyanobacteriota bacterium. GTDB lineage: Bacteria > Cyanobacteriota > Cyanobacteriia > PCC-6307 > Cyanobiaceae > Cyanobium. The sequence continues at coordinate 4,672 of JAYKHG010000173.1, read as the reverse complement.
CACCATGGCCAGCCTGCGTTTGGCCATTGATTTGCTTTCCAAAGGTCAGCAGCTGGTGGTGTTTCCCGAGGGGCGCATCCAAAGGGAGGATGGGGAGATCCACCTGCATCAGGGGCTGGCCCGCCTGGCCCAGCTCGCCAGGGGCCAAGGGGTGGAGGTGGCCGTGGTGCCCATCGGCATTGGCTACTCCCAAGCCATCCCCCGGGCGGGGGATCAAGCTGCCCTCTGCTTCGGCCCCCCCTTGAACCCCGCCGGTCAGGGCCGGGAAACGGCGAGGGCGTTCACAGCCGAGCTGGCGGTTGCGATGCGGTCGGCCGAGCAAGCGGCCCGGGCAGCCGTGGGTCGTCCAATCTCTCCCCCGTAAAGTTCGCCTTCCTGCATCAACCACCCGTGAAGAGGCTCCTGTCAACCCAACGCCTCCGCAGGGTCGTCTGTGCGAAGGCCCTGCTGCTGGCCGTTGTTCTTCCCTCCACCCTGCCTCCCGTGCTGGCGCAGACGACTTCAAGCCCCGCACCGGCCGCCTCGGGGGGGGCCTTTGATGTGCGGGCGGTGCAGGCTCTGCTGGCCCGGGGAGACGGGGCGGCGGCCGCTGGCAACCTGTCGGAGGCACGCCGGTATTACGACCAAGCCCGAGATGCGAGCAAACAACTGCTGGGGTTTTACCGCGATCTCAGCGGCGCCTTCCGAGGATTGGATGCACGCATCCCCAGGGAAATGGATGACAAGGGCCGTCAGGCGTTGGACACCCTTGTGCAGGCGAATTTGCGCCTGGCGGCCCTCTTCCGCAGGCAAAATCAACCAGAGGTGGCCGTCCCCCTGTTGATCGAGGTGGTGAAAACCATGACCCCATCCACGGAAGTGGGGCGAAAGGCCTACCAGCAACTGTTGGAGATTGGTTTTGCTTCCACCCCCTACACGGCACCGAGCGCAAACCCCAACTAGATTCCCCTCAGTTCCATCTTCATCCATGGTTCATCCGGACCACGTGCGATTGGCCATTCAGCAGGTTCTCCCTGATGCCTCCGTGGTCGTGGAAGATCTCACCGGTGGCGGGGACCATCTTCAGGTGAAGGTCACATCCCAGGCTTTCGCTGGTCTATCCCGCGTCAAACAACACCAGATGGTTTACGGAGCCCTGCGCAGTGAGTTGGCCAGTGAAGCCATCCATGCCTTGGCGGTGCAAACCTCCACTCCCTCCTGATCGGCCCCAATTCATTATTCCTCTTCTTCATGCCATGGATTCAAAACTTCAACAACGCATTGCTGCACTGATCGCCAGCAGCCCTGTTTATGTCTTTATGAAGGGCAACAAACTCATGCCCCAATGCGGGTTCTCTAACAACGTGGTGCAAATTCTGCAAAATTTAGGCATTCCCTTTGAAACCTTCGATGTGCTCTCTGATGCGGAGATCCGTCAAGGGATCAAAGAATACTCAGATTGGCCAACCATTCCACAAGTTTATGTGAAGGGCGAATTTATTGGAGGGTCTGATATATTAATTGACATGTACAACAGTGGTGAATTAAAAGAAAAACTCACCATCGCCCTCGCTTAGTAATACCCATCCTTGGCTTAGCTCAGGAACGGCCCATTACTCCGGCCTGTGGTCAAAGCTCACGTTTGATGGGTTTCCCGTTCCAGAAGGGTTCGGGGTTGGCCATCCGGCCCTGAAAATCCGGAGGGGTCCATAATCCAGCGATCGATGAGCTCTTCCAGCCGCCGCTGGGAATGGTGGTCGAGCACAGCGGTGCGTCTCAGGGCATGGAGATAGCCATCGGCATAGAGCCGAAGCTCGGAAGGGCTGTGATAGCGGTTGGCCAGCTCCTGGCAGGCATCACAGAGGGATTGGAAGTGGCGGATGGCGTCGGGATGTTGCAGAGCTGTCATGAACAGGGCTTGCCCTGGATCTATTTTGCCGGTGATGCAAGGCTAAGTGTGGGTGAAAACCCTCCCGATGAACCGCCCTGCCCCCCTGGACACCCTTTGGAACCCTGACGGAAGCAGGAGCGTCCTGTTGTTGGGCGAAAAAGAGTGTTATTCTGTAACGATACTTGTCTCGCCAGGCGCATATTAGACTCTATGGCTCAGCCGAATGATAACGAATACGGCGGCCATGCCAGAAGGGTTTTGGTGGTCGATCCCCACGTCACGCTGCGCACCGTTCTCGCCCAAAGATTGAGACAAGATGGCCATCTCGCCGCTGCCGTTGGCACGGCCAGGGAAGCCCTCGAGATCTGCCAGGGTCAAGCCCCTCACCTGCTCGTGAGTGCTGAACTCCTTGAGGAAACCTCAGCCCTCCGGCTTGCCGCCCAACTCCACTGTCCGGTGATGGTGCTCACGGCCCGCTCCGGATCTGAACCGGTGGTGTCCCTCCTCGATGCGGGAGCCGACGATGTGTTGCGCAAACCCTTTGGGTTGGAAGAGCTTGCCGCCCGTTGTCGCACCCTCCTCAGACGCAGTGGCTCTGGCTTACAGGAGATGGTGTGTGTGGGCCCCCTGGAAGTTCACCTGCTCCTGCGGCAAGTGACCCTGCGCGACCAGCCGGTGGAATTGAGCCCCCGGGAATTTGCCCTGCTCTGCGCGCTGCTCATGCCGCCGGGGGTGGTTCGAACCCGCCAGGAGCTGCTCCGGATGGCTTGGCCTCCCTTCAGTGGAGGCCCCCGTTCCGTGGATACCCAGGTGCTGACCCTGCGCAGAAAACTCGAACAGGCAGGATTGGGAGAAGGTGGCGGCATTGAAACCATGCGCCAACAGGGCTATCGCTTCAGTCTTGACACCCTTCCCGATCCAGAGGATGGGGTCAACGGTCAGCCGATTGGACAGGGCACGGGGAAATCTTCCGGGGTGCTGCAGCAGAGCAATGGCAGCCGGCTGGGCTGACCTCTGGATAGCCTCCAGAAATCTTCAACGCAGTTTTGCCAGGCTGATCACTTCACCCACAATCATGGATGCGCTCATCACCGCCAACAGTTGATAGGTCAAAGGTGGGGTGATGCGCGCCACGGAATCCGTTGAGATCCCGCTGTAGGTGCTGAAGGTAGAGAGAAACTCTGCAAAATGCTGCACCCGCTGGGGGAGCAGGTAGGAACGACCCTCGCCGGCGGTGCGCACATAGAACACCCGACCTCCCTGGCTGGTGGCCACGGGAGTGAGGTCTTTCACTTGCCCCCACTGGAGATCCCACCCTAGCCGGATCAACCAATGGCACCAGGCTGGATGGGTGGTGCGAACGCCTTCACCATCGAGGATCACCTGCTCACTCGTGATGGCGAGCACCAGAACCAAACCCAGGGCTAGGGCAAGCCAGACGGGGAACCGCCAGCCATCAGGGGCCATCAGGGGGAGTGGCAGCACGAGGGCGATGTAAAGCGCCAGCAGGGTGCAGCGAATCTCTGGAGCCATTCCATAGATGTGCCTCTCTCCAGCCGGGGCGTTCATCGGTCTTCAGGGGTGCCGGGCAGGGGTTCCAGTTGGGCAGAGGGGTGATAAGTGCCTCCAAACACCTCGCTCTCCCGACCGTTCCAGAACTCCCCCAGCCGCATCAGATCGGCATGGGCCTCCTGCACCTTCTGCAGATACTCCTCTGGTGTATAGCTGTCCTTGTTTTCTTGGAGCTTGCTCATCCGCAGCAGGTGCCAAAGCCATGGCTTGCCAAGCTCCCCGCGGGCCGTGAGGTAGGTCGACAATTCCTTGGAACTCGGCAGGGATGGGGGGCTCATTGGTTCAGGCAACCTCAGGACGACCAATTTATGGACAATGGCCCCAGGGTGTGAGTGCTCCCCAATGACCAGCAGCCAACCTCCCGGCCCACCGCATCTCCCGGCCGATCTTCCCCATGGCGCCCTACCTGAGAATGGGATGCGTGGGGATGGGGCCTACGAGCTCATCCACAGCCACCTGCTGCTCGATGGAAACGCCAGGCTCAACTTGGCGACTTTTGTGGGCACGTGGATGGAGCCGGAGGCGCGCAGGCTGATGGACGAGTGTGCCGATAAAAATCTCATCAACAAGGATCAATACCCCCAGACCACGGATCTCGAGCAGCGGTGCCTGAGGATCCTGGCCCACCTCTGGCAAGCGCCCGACCCGGCGGCCACCGTGGGGGCGTCCACCACGGGTTCCAGCGAAGGGTGCATGCTCGCTGGACTGGTGCTGCGGTGGCACTGGCGTGAGAAGCGAAAGCGGGCTGGATTGGAACACCATCGCCCCAATCTGGTGATGGGGGCCAATCGCCAGGTGTGCTGGGACAAATTCTGTGCCTATTTCGATGTCGAACCCCGCTTCATGCCCCTCGCCCCCGGACGACTTCACTTAACTGCGGAGGAGGCGGTTGGGCTCTGCGACGAGCACACCATCGGAGTGGTGGGCGTGCTGGGCAGTGTGGTGGATGGCAGCTATGAGCCCATCGCCGCGATTGCCCGGGCCCTGGATGCCTTCGAGGCACAAACCGGGCTGTCGATTCCCCTCCATGTGGATGCGGCATCCGGCGGTTTTGTGGCCCCTTTCAACAGCCCCCAACTGCAGTGGGATTTTCGGGTCAACAGGGTGCAATCCATCAATGCCAGTGGCCATAAATATGGGGGTGTGTTGCCAGGGGTTGGATGGGTGCTCTGGCGTGGGGAGAGCTCCCTCCCCCAGGAGTTGCGTTTCAATGTGAATTACCTGGGGGGC
>JAYKHG010000172.1:0-3404 GCA_035284825.1 Cyanobacteriota bacterium | reverse complement strand
GGTCGTCATGCCAGGTGGGCCGCCAGGGTGAGGGCGCCGGTGGTGAGCAGCACCACACCGCTGATGGGCGGGATCCAACGGCCCAGGAACCGGAGCTGCAGCAGGGTGGGCAGACTCGCGGCCAGGGTGCCTGCCAGCAGCAGGGGCAGCACCTGGCCAGCGCCAAAGCAGGTGAGCAACAGCACCCCCACCAGGGGCTTTCCGTTTTGGGCCATCCAAGCCAGCAAGACCGCCAGCACCGGCGTGGTGCATGGGGTGGCGGCCAATCCAAAGGCCAACCCCGCCGCCAGCGGTGCCAGGGGGGCTGGAACCCGCTGGCGCCAGCGGTCCGGGTCGGGGCCAGCGGGAAGCTGAAGGGGTAGCAGCCCCAACAGGTGGAGGCCCATCACCAAAGCCACCACGGCCACCACCAGGGAGACCTCCTCAGGGATTTGCCCATAGAGCCGGCCCAGCAGGCTGCTGCCAAATCCGAGGAGCACTAGGGAAGACACAATTCCCGCACTGAAACTCAAACTCCGTTGCCAAGGCAAGGCTCCTTGGGAGGCTCCACCGGGGGAAGCGATGGGGCCAGGTCCACCGAAACCAGCCAGGTAGGCCAGGGTGACGGGCAGCAGGGAAAGGGAGCAGGGGCCAAGGCTGGTCAGTAGCCCCCCGACAAACACCAGTGCAAGGGTCAGGGGTGTGGGGTGGCCCAGGGATGCTCTCAGCAGGGCTTCACTGGAACGGGTCCAGTCAGCGAGCTGAAGCCCGAGGCTGGTCATCGGCAGGGAAACGGGCGCGGAGCGTTCAGCCTATCGGGGCCGCAGGGGGCCTCCGGCGGCGCGGACGGACGGTTTCCATCCCAGTTGTCTCCAGGGAGCACCGCACAAGCAAACCGGCCACCAGCAAACTGCTCAGGAGGGAGTTGCCTCCATAACTCACCAGCGGCAGGGGCAGACCCGTCGTTGGCATGGCGCCACTGGCTACAGCGATGTTGAGGATGGATTGCCCCACCAGCAGGATCGTGCAGCCCATGGCCACGAGCCGATGCTGGTTGCTCATGCTGGAGAGGGCGATGCGAAGCCCTACGAAGGCGAAAATCGCCAGAAACAGCAGGAACATCAGGCAACCGATGAAGCCGAATTCCTCGGCAAACACGGCAAAGATGAAGTCCGTGGTCTGGATCGGCAGGTATTGGAGTTTTTGGGTGGAGAGCCCAAAGCCTTGCCCCAGCACCCCGCCGGAGCCAATGGCCAGCAGGCTCTGCACCAACTGATATCCAGCACCTTGATCATCCTTCCAGGGGTTGATGAAGGAGGTCACCCGATCCCGTTGGTATTGATTGATCAGGATGCTGGTGGCCCCCACCAGCAAACCCCCACCCGCGGCCCCCAGGAGCTGGAGCATGGGGAGTCCTCCGGCGAGGGCCATCAGCCAGAGCACCAACCCGGTGAGGGCGGCGGTGCTGAGGTTGGGCTGCTTCAGGATGAGCAGGATGAGCACCCCGAACACGGAGAGCCACAGGAGTTTCTGGTCTGCCCCGATCCGCCGCCAGTGCGAGAACAGCACGGCCCCTTGCAGCACCACAAAAGGTTTCACCAGTTCCGTGGGTTGGATCTGAATGGGGCCCAGCACGAGCCACCGGCTGGCACCGTTCACCGTGCTTCCCATCACGAGGGTGGCGGCCACGAGGAGGCCGCCAATCAGCAGGGCTTTCGGTGCCAGGTGGAGCCACCGGCGCAGGTTGGTGCGGATCGCCAGCCAGAACAGGGCCCAGCTGGCCAGCATCCAAAGCCCCTGCCGCTTGATGTAATACGCCGCATCTCCCATCTCCCGATCCGCCACCCACCAGCTGGCCGAGGAGAGCACGAGCAAGCCCAACAGGCTCCAGAGCCCCACCAGCCCCACCATCAACCTGGCCTCAGCGGGCCAGCGATCCCAGGGGATGGGGAGCAACCCCTGGGGGGGAGAGGGCTGATGGGTCTGGGGGGTGGTATCCATGGATCGCAGGGATGGGCAGCGACGGATGGGCTGGACGCTGGGGGCAAGCGCCCTATTCAGCCTTGAGAGCGCATGATTTGTCGAGCCCCGCAGCGCAGCAACAAAAAAAGCCCAGCAAAAGCTGGGCTTGAACCTGTGAGCAATTGCTCAATTGCCGCAGTTTTGTTGGCGCCGGCCGGTGGCCAACTCAACCTTCAGGATTTTGCCGCCCTGTTTCATGATTCGCTGCTGTTCGGCAAACCAGCTGTCATAGGGAACCCACTTGGTGAAGTAGGTGTTTTGAATTTCCCTCTGGGTGCGGGCTTTTTCTGGACTGGGAATGCAGGCTGTGACTTTGAACAGGCGCATGGTGTTCCTGAGGGCGAAGGAGTGGTTTAGTTGCCCAGCCCAGAGCTGATGTAATCGAAGTAGACACCCATTTCCCGTCCCGCATCAGGACCAACGAGGGCAGCGGTGGCTTCCTTCATGGCCTGAATCGACTGAACCGTGGCACCGATGGGCACCCCGAGGGAGTTGTAGGTCTCCTTCAATCCGTTGAGCACACGCTCGTCCAAGATGGAGGTGTCACCGGCCAGCATGGCGTAGGTGGCATAACGGAGGTAGTAGTCGAGGTCGCGAATGCACGCGGCATAGCGGCGGCAGGTGTACATGTTGCCGCCCGGACGGGTGATGTCCGAATAGAGCAACGATTTGGCGACCGCTTCCTTGATGATCGCGGAAGCATTGGCGCTGATCGTGGCCGCAGCCCGGACCCGCAATTCACCGCTGGTGAAATACTTCTCGAGGCGCCCCATGGCAGAGCCGTCAAGGTAGAGCCCCTGGACGTCTGCCTGGTTGATGACGTTGGTGATGGCGTCTTGCATGGAATCCCGTTGAGATGGCGGTGGAGGGGATGGATGGGCCTCAGGAGAGGGCGCCGACCACGTAGTCGAAGTAGAAGCCTGCTTCCTCGGCGTCGCCGCCGGTGAGGATGCCGGTGGCCACCGCCTTCATTTCCCGCACGGCTTCTGCCATGGCTTCAAGAGGGGTGCCAAGGGAGCGATACATCTCGCGGGCACCGATGATGCCAATCTCCTCAATGGGAGTGACATCCCCGGCAACCACGCCGTAGGTGACCAGCCGCAGGTAGTAGTCCATGTCCCGCAGGCAAGAGGCAGTCATCTCTTCGCCGTAGGCGTTGCCGCCGGGGGAGATGACATCTGGACGCTTCTGAAAAAGCTGGCCAGCGGCCTGCTTCACGATGCGTTCGCGGCTCTCGCTGAGGGCTTGGGCAACGCGCAAGCGGCGTTGGCCTCCCGAGACGAAAGATTTGACCTGGTCGAGTTCGCCAGGGCTGAGGTAGCGGGCTTCGGCGTCCGCGTTGATGATCGAGTTGGAGACGATGCTCATGCAGTTCTGCCTCGAAACAAGCGGTCACCGTTAAG
>JAYKHG010000171.1:0-7393 GCA_035284825.1 Cyanobacteriota bacterium | reverse complement strand
CATTCCGTGCTCGCCTGGGCCCCTGCCGTGGCCCCTATGGACGGGACCCGGGCCGCCGAGGGAATGGCCCGTGCCCTGGCCCTGCACCCCGGGGCGGTGGTGCTCATCGGCAGCGCCCCCACGGCATTGGAGCGCCTGCTGGCGCTCATGGGCTCGGGCGCGGTGTCCCCGCCGGCCCTGGTGATCGGGATGCCCGTGGGGTTTGTCGGGGTGGCGGAGAGCAAGCGGCGACTCGCCTCCAGCGGTCTGCCCCAGATTCGTCTGGAGGGGAGTCGGGGGGGCGCCGCCCTTGTGGCTGCGGCGGTGAATGCCCTCCTACGGAGGGCTTGGCTTCAACGGGATCCCTGAGGTTGCCCAAGGGCCACGTGGCTGTTGGCCTCAATGCGCCCGAGCACCTCCCGCGCCCGACGCACCACCGTCGGGGGCACCCCCGCCAGCCGTGCCGCCTCGATGCCGTAGCTCCGACTTGCCCCCCCTGGCACCACCTGGTGCAGGAACACCAGATCATCCCCGGTGGTCTCCACCAGCACCTGGGCGTTGGCCACATTCGGCAGCAGCGCAGCGAGCTCGTTGAGTTCGTGGTAATGGGTGGCGAACACCGTGCGGGCCCCCAGGTTTTCCGCCAGGGCTTCAGCCACGGCCCAGGCGATGGCCAGGCCGTCGAAGGTGGCGGTGCCGCGGCCAATTTCATCCAGCAGCACCAGGGAGTGGGGGCCGGAATGGTGAAGGATGTTCGCCGTTTCCGCCATTTCCACCATGAATGTGGATTGTCCCTTGGCGAGATCGTCCCCGGCGCCCACACGGGTGAAGATCCGGTCCGCCAGGCTGAGCCGGGCCGACCGGGCCGGCACCCAGCTGCCGATTTGGGCCATCAGCTGTAGCAGGCCCGTCTGCCGCAGATAACAGCTCTTGCCGCTGGCATTGGGTCCTGTCAGCACAAGCAGGTCGGGGGCCTGTCCGTGACCTCCCCCCAGGGCGATGGGATTGGGATTGAAGGGGGCGTCCACCAGAAGTTGTTCCACCACAGGGTGCCGACCCGCTTCGATGGTGAGTTCCCGTCCCGACACGATCTCAGGACGGCAGTAACCTTCGGTGGCGGCCACCTCCGCCAAGGAGGCCAGGGCATCCAATTCCGCAACGCGTCTGGCTGCTGCGCGAATGGGTTCGGCCTGTTGCCCCACCTGCTGTCGCAGGGCGGTGAACAGTTCGTATTCCCTCTGGGCGGCACGGGTGCGCAGCTGCAGGATGCGCCCCTCCCGCTCCTTCAGGGCCGGGGTCACGAAGCGCTCTTCATTGGCGAGGGTCTGCCGGCGGATCCAGTGGTTCGGCACCGCCGCCGCTTTGGCGCGGCTGACGGCCAGGAAATAACCAAAGGTGCGGTGATACTGAAGGCGCAGGTTGGGATTGCCGCTCAGCTGTCGCTCCTCCCGTTCCTGTTCGGCCAGCCAACGGTCCTGGTCATCCAGTTGGTTGCGCAGTCCATCCAGGCGTGGATCCACGCCGTCGTGGATGAGTCCCCCTTCGCTCAGGCTCAGGGGCGGTGAGTCCACCAGGCTGTGGCGCAACTCAGCCGCCAGGGTTGCCAGATGGGGTTGGGGCTGGGCCAGGGCCCGCAGGGGGGTGCTGGCGGCATGGCACAGCAGCTCCGCTAGGCGAGGGAGGCGCTCCAGCCCATCGGCCAGGGCGACCAGATCCCGGGCGGAGGCGGTTCCCGCCCCTGCTCGACCTGCCAGCCGCTCCAGGTCAGCCATGGGCCGTAACAGGCGGCGCAAGGCCAACCGCAGGCTCCGTTGCTCCACCAGCTCGCTGACTCCCTCTTGCCGCTCGAGGATGGGGGCGGGTTGCACCAGGGGAGCCTCCACCCAACGCCGTAGGCAGCGGGCGCCCATGGCCGTCACCGTGCGATCCAGGGCCCAGAGCAGCGACCCTTCCAACCTCCCCCCCATTTGGGTGCGGGTGAGTTCGAGGTTGCGGCGGGTCTGGACATCCAGCACCAGCTGGTCTCCCGCGTGCCAAAGCCGGGGTCTCTCCAGGGGGATGGGATCTCTGCCTCCCCCTTCCCCATCCGGGTCGGGTTGGGTGCTGTCCAGGTAGGCGAGCAGCCCTCCTGCCGCCCGCAGGGCCAGGGGGACCTCCCCCAACCCCAGCCCATCCAGGTTGGCCAGGCCGTACCGGTCCAACAGCCGCCGATGGGCCTGGGGTGTTTCAAAGGGGGTTCGGGGTTGGGGGGTCTGCCTCAGGTCCTTGGGACACCAGGACGGGGCCATCGGGTCTGGGCCTTCTTCCCCAGCCGGTTGGGGCCAGACCACCTCCGCCGCCTCCAGCTGCAGGAGTTCCTGGTGCAGGGCGGCCAAGCCCTCCTGTTCACTGATCCGAAACTCCCCCGTGCTCACATCCGCCACGGCCAGCCCCCAGCGGGCCCCCTGGGGGAACACGGCACAGAGCCAGTTGTTGCGCCGTGCCGCCAACATCCCCTCCTCCAGCACGGTGCCTGGGGTGAGCACCCGGGTGATCTCCCGCCGCAGCAAGTTGCCCTTGGAGGGGGTGGTTTCCACCTGATCGCATAGGGCGACGCAGCGTCCCCGTTGCACCAGTTCGGAGCAATACCGTTCGGCGGCATGGTGGGGGATGCCAGCCATCGGAACGCGGCCAATGGCCTTGCCCCCCTCCTTCCCGGTGAGGGAGAGCTCCAGCAAGTGCGACACGGTGATCGCATCTTCAAAGAAACACTCGAAAAAGTCCCCCAGCCGATAGAGCAGCACCCTGTCGGGATGGGCCGACTTCAGGGTCACGTAGTGCCGCAGCATCGGGGTGAGGGCCTCGGGATCCACCAGGCTGTGGTGATGCCAGCGGGGCAAGTCATCCCCAGGCGGAGCTGGGTTTGTTTGCTCACCATTCCCTATGCCGTCTTCGCTTGGCGCCGGGGCCGCGGCGAGGGGCCGTCGCTTCCTGGGGCGGGCAGCCCCATCGGCGTGGAGGGCGTCTTCCTCAAGGGTCCCAGGGGGAAGATCTGGGGCACACCCGGCTGAGGTGTCCTGGAGATCAGCCGTCGACATCAGGAGGAGTTGCTGGGTGCTGGCTCCGCCCATGGCGCTGAGGGTAGTGGGTGCCGATGTTAATGGACCCCAGCGGTAGCGGCCCTAACGGAAGCAATGGGTCTGGACGCGCAGACGGGATCCTTCCCTCCGACAACTTGTGAAGGAAGCGAGCGGCAGGCAACTGTTGAGCGGTGTCCCCGTGTGAGAATCCGGCCAGAGCCTGAATCGGGCGGCGCACCTTTCACCCCATGCAGATCATCAACACGCTCACCGTTTTTGCCCTTGTGGTGCTTTCCTTTGCGTTGATCGTGGCGGTGCCTGTGCTTTACGCCAGCAGTGAGGACGTCGGACGTTCCAACAGATTGATCCTCATCGGGGGGCTGGCCTGGGTTGGGCTGGTGCTGCTGAACTGGGGAATGAGCTATTTCGTGGTCTGACCATTGACCATCTACGAGGGAACCTTCACCACCGTCTCTGGCTTGAAAATTGCCCTGGTGGTCGCACGGTTCAACGACCTGATCACTGGCAAGTTGCTCAGCGGGTGCCTTGATTGCTTGTCGAGACACGGGATCGACACGACGCCACAAAGCTCCCAGCTCGATGTGGCATGGGTACCCGGCAGCTTTGAAATCCCCCTTGTGGCCCAACAGATGGCTGCGAGCGGGCGTTACCAGGTGGTGATCACCTTGGGTGCTGTCATCCGTGGAGACACACCCCACTTCGATGTGGTGGTGGCGGAAGTGAGCAAGGGAGTTGCCGCCGTTTCCAGAACCACTGGGATTCCAGTGATATTTGGAGTCCTGACGACCGATACCCTGCAACAGGCCCTGGAGCGGGCTGGGATCAAGAGCAACCTGGGGTGGAGTTATGCCCTACAGGCTCTGGAAATGGGAAGCCTGATGGCCACTTTGCCCGCATAGGGCATGTGGTGGAGAGCCCCATGGATGCGTCAGCGCCGAGTGCTGGCCTTTCTTGCGGGGTGGGATGCCTTTCTCTTGATCGGTTTTTATAATCTGCTTTTCTATTTGCGTCTAGGCCATTGGCCTGGGATCACGAAATCCCCCGTGGCTTTGGTGATCCTGTGGGTTGGTATTTCCTATCTTTTTGGACGCTATTCAAAGCCGGACTTTTCTCGATTTAAGGCTTGGCGCCTCCTCCGATCTCCTGCCGTAGGGCTGCTCGTTTTGGCCGTGGTTGTGGTGTTTTTCAATTGGGGGTTTCAGGTTGAAGATGCCCGTACATTTCGCGGTTTTCTCCTGCCTGTTTTGGGGGGCACGACCATCTTGTCTACTGGTGCACAGTGGATGGTCAATCAATCACCCGCAAGAAAAAACCGCTGGCTGATTGTCGGGAATGCAAGGGAGATCAAGTTATTGCGAAAGGAGATTAAGCGCCTTGTTCTTCAGGATTTTCTAGATCTTCAATATTGCTCCAGTCGGGTGCTGGCTCAACATCATCTCTTCCCCGGCCAGGGCTTTGATGGGCTTGCTGTCAGTGAAACTTCCGAACTCGATGATGACCTCTTGCAGAGTCTGCTCTCCAGTCGGGGTCGGGGTGCATCTGTCTGCACGCTTGTGGCCTGGGCCGAGCACCATCTCCAGTGTGTTCCGCCTGAGTTGTTCTCGAGTCGCACCCTGCTGCACACTGAAGGTTTTGAAATGCAGCCTGGCCGTTGGGGATGGCGTGTGAAAAGGCTTGGGGATGTGGTGATTGCCGTTTCCCTGCTTGTGCTGACGTCGCCTCTGGTGCTCCTGGCCTGTCTGTTGATTCGCCTGGAAGAGAATGGGCCCGTATTTTATACTCAGATCCGCACGGGTCTTTATGGACAACCCATCAAAATCTGGAAACTTCGAACCATGCGGCACGGGGCTGAAACCCAAGGCATCCAGTGGGCATCACGCAACGACCCCAGGGTGACTGCGATCGGAAAGTGGTTGCGTCGCTTCAGGATCGATGAGCTGCCCCAGTTGTTGAATGTGCTGAATGGTGAGATGAGTTTGATTGGCCCCCGACCTGAACGACCCGAATTGGAGTCTTCTTTGCAGGAGGCTATTGTGCACTACTCAGTGCGTCATTGGGTGAAGCCTGGCCTCAGTGGATGGGCTCAGGTATGTTACCCCTACGGCGCTTCAATTGAGGATAGCAGAGCTAAGCTGGGCTATGACCTTTATTACATACGAAATGCGGGGCCGTTGTTAGATTTTTTGGTTCTCATCAAAACCTTGCGTCTTCTCGCCGGTGCCAAGGGGTCTGAACCCCAGCAGCCTTTGGGGCACACCTGAGGCCTTTCAGGATGGGATGGAGATTGACGGAGTCCCTGCCCATGGGGCATGCTTAGAGGAGCGTCGATCCACAGGTCGGTCGCCTGCCCTGCGGATGTAGCTCAGTGGTAGAGCATCTCCTTGCCAAGGAGAGGGTCGAGAGTTCGAATCTCTTCATCCGCTTTTTTCTTTGATCATCAGAACTTGTGACTGATTGATCTCAAACCCCATTTTTTTGTAAAAGCCTGCACTGTTGGTGGTCATCAGGTAAATCCTTTCACATGCCGCCAGGGCTTGGCTTGCCAGGAGCTTTTCCACGACCGACCTCCCGATACCGCGACCCGCGACCTCTGAATCCACAACAAGATCCCAGATGGTGCCGCGGTAAATGCCATCACTCGTGGCACGACCAAAGCCCACCAAGGTTCTTCCACGCCAAGCGGTAACACATACCGAACTGTGCTTGACCATCAGGCGTAGCTGTTGCACGGACCGACCCCGAGCCCAGAAGGCATTGCCGTTCATCAGATGTTGCAACTGATTCATGGCATGGACAGGCAGGAAGTTTGGCCCGAAGCCCAGTCTTAGGGCTCTTGCCCCAGGGCCATGGCATAGAAGGCGTAGGGACTCTCGGCAACCTTCAGGCTTTTTCAGGGAATCTTTGCTGCTCATCGTGTCGCTCATGTTGCCGTTCACGACAGCCCTGGACTGACCCCGAGGAATCATTTGCTTTGTTGCTTCGCTCGATGTCTCCAAGGCAAAGTGTAGCTGGGAGCAGAGTGATTCAGCTGCTCTGGGGTCTTTCTTGAACTGTCCTTTGAAGTGGTAAGGTGGCCTTAAGATAAGACTCCTCTGCCCCATGCTCAAGCTGCTGCTGGGTGATCCGAATTCACGCAAGTTAAAGCGCTATCAACCAATCGTTTCCGACATCAACCTCTTGGAGGAAGAAATTTCTCCCCTCACGGATGATGAGCTGCGTGGCCTAACGGCTGAATTTCGGCAAAAGCTTGACAAGATTGACCAGGCTTCCCGCAAGAAGCAGATGCTAGATGAGCTCCTCCCCCAGGCTTTTGCGGTTGTCCGAGAAGCTGGAAAAAGAGTGCTGGGTATGCGGCATTTTGACGTCCAACTCATTGGGGGGATGGTGCTTCATGATGGACAAATTGCTGAAATGAAAACGGGCGAAGGAAAGACACTTGTTGCCACATTACCTTCCTACTTAAATGCTCTCACTGGTCTGGGGGTCCATGTCGTCACTGTTAACGACTATCTGGCTCGACGGGACGCTGAGTGGATGGGTCAGATCCATCGATTCTTGGGATTAAGTGTAGGCCTCATCCAGCAAGAGATGTTGCCGACAGACCGCAAGAGAAATTACGCTTGTGATATCACGTATGCCACCAACTCAGAGCTTGGTTTTGATTATCTTCGCGATAATATGGCCACGGATTTGGCTGATATCGTCCAGCGAGATTTTCAGTATTGTGTCATTGATGAAGTTGATTCCATCTTGATTGATGAGGCCCGTACCCCCCTTATCATTTCGGGTCAGGTTGAGCGTCCCCAGGAAAAGTACCGCCTGGCTTCGGATGTGGCGTCTCGCCTCATTAGATCTCCGGAAATGGGAAAAGATGGCATTGATCCTGAAGGAGATTATGAGGTGGATGAGAAGCGTCGGAATGTCACTCTCACTGACCAGGGCTATGCCCATGCGGCCAATCTCTTGGGTGTCCATGATCTTTATGACTCGGCTGATCCCTGGGCCCACTTTGTGAATAATGCCCTAAAAGCTAAGGAGCTTTTCTCGAAGGATGTCAATTATATCGTACGCAACCAAGAGGTCGTCATTGTGGATGAATTTACTGGCCGTGTGATGCCTGGACGAAGGTGGAGTGATGGCCTGCATCAGGCGATTGAATCAAAAGAGAGTCTGCCGATTCAGCCAGAAACCCAGACACTTGCAAGCATTACCTATCAAAACTTCTTCCTGCTTTACCCCAGACTTGCCGGCATGACTGGAACGGCTAAAACTGAAGAATTGGAGTTTGAGAAAACCTATAAGTTGGAAGTCACCACTGTGCCCACCAACCGTAC
>JAYKHG010000170.1:0-3425 GCA_035284825.1 Cyanobacteriota bacterium | reverse complement strand
GCTGATGGAGGCCGACGCCGACGCGGAGTACGCCGAGATCATCGACATCAACCTCGATGCGATCACCGAACCGATCCTGGCCTGCCCGAACGACCCCGACAACGTGAAGCTGCTTTCCGAGGAGGCGGGCAAGCCCATCGATGAGGTGTTCATCGGCTCCTGCATGACCAACATCGGCCACTACCGCGCCGCCGCCAACGTGCTCCACGGCCAGGGGCAGAACGCCGCACGGCTCTGGGTGTGCCCCCCCACCCGCATGGATGAGGAGAAGCTCAAGGAGGAGGGCTACTACGCCACCTTCGAGGCCGCCGGCTCCCGCATGGAAATGCCGGGCTGCTCCCTCTGTATGGGCAACCCGGCCCGGGTGGAGGACAACACCACGGTGTTTTCCACCAGCACCCGCAACTTCAACAACCGCCTGGGCAATGGCGCCCAGGTGTATCTAGGCAGCGCCGAGCTGGCGGCGGTGTGCGCCCAGCTGGGCCGCATCCCCAGCAAGGAGGATTACCTGGCCATCGCCGCCGAAAAGATCGACCCCTTCGGCGCCGAGCTCTACCGCTATCTCAACTTCGACCAGATCGAGGGCTTTGGCGACAGCGGCCGGGTGGTCAGCCTCGAAGAGGAAGAGAAGGTGCTGGCGGAGGTGTGAGGGACCCCATCAGATTCCCATCACATCTGTGAAGAACTTGCTAAGGCGGGATGCCCCTTCGGCAGGCCTACCTACGTTTCAGATGTTCCCGTCTGTTTTTCTCTCCCGCATGACCTCCACCCTCCAGCGTTGGCTTGCGCCCCTTCGCCGCCTTGTGGTGCTTGGTGTGGCTGTGGTTCTGGCCTTCAATCTGGCGGCCTGCTCCGGTGTCACCACCAGCGACGCCACCAATGCGGCCCGCACCGCCGTGAATGTGGCCAAGACGGCCGCCGATCTCACCGGTAACGAGCAGCTGAAATCCGTGCTCACCCCTGTGGTGAATCTGCTGAACGCCACCGAGAAGCAGGTGGTTGCTGACAACATCCCCGCTGCCACCAGCGGCATGGCCAAGTTCAAGGGCCTGTGGGACACCGCAGCCCCCGTGGTGAAACTGGCCGCAGGCAACAACTATGGCCTGATCGACAAGGGCGTGAAGCTGGTGCTCAACACCTTTGGTGGCGACACCGCCCCCACGAAGGACAATGCCCTCACAGCCCTCAAGGGTCTGATCGGCCCCCTCTCCGCCCTGCTGAGCTGAACAGGCCCCCCAAACCGCCACCATCAGCGGTGCCCCACGGCACCGCTTTTTTTGGCCTGGGACAAGGGGGACACAATGTGCCCAAAAACGAAGAAGAAGGTATCAATGCTTACATCAATCTTTAGAAATCCAGATCCCGACTAAAAGCCCGTACCCTACGTGGGTCTTTTTTCTGAATTTTCACCATGGCGCGTTCCCTCCCCGTGGGTGGTCGCCTTCTTTCCCTTGGACTGGCCCTCAGCATGGCCGGCACCCTCGCCCTCACCGGTTGCTCCACCTCCACCCAGGAAGCCGCTAAGCAGACGGGCGATGCCGTTGGCCAGGCCGCCAAGGACGGCGCAGGCGCCGTGGGCGATGCCGCCAAGGAAGGGGCTGGAGCCGTGGGTGACGCCGCCAAAACCGCCGCAACGGCCACCGGTAAAGCCGCCCTTGCCCCTGCCGTCACTCCCGTGATCGACCTGCTCAAGAAGAGCGAGGGTGAGGTGAAGGCCGGCAACATCGCCGCTGCCGTTGCCGGCATGGGTGGCTTCAAGGCCCTGTGGACCACGGCCGCTCCGATCATCCAGCCCCTCGCTGGTGACAAGTGGCCCCTGATCAACACCGCCGCCAATCTGGTGCTGAGCACCTTCGCCCCCGGCACCACCCCCACCGCCGACAAGGCTGGCAACGCCCTCACCGGCCTGATCGGCCCCCTCAGCGCCCTGCTGAGCGCCGCCAAGTAGGCGGCAGGCCCGCCCCCGGGCCCGCCTGCTCACTGAAGAACCCACCGCCCCGGATCAGACCGTCCTCCGAACGGAGAGACTGGTCTGATCCTTTTTCTTTTCGGGCCTTTCCCGCTGAACCAGGAAACCCTGCTGTTCACCCCCGCCATCCCCCGGGCTGATGCCCTGCGGATGGTGCTCGCCTTTCCCAGCACCTACGGGGTGGGCATCACCAGCCTGGGCTTCCAGGTGGTGTGGGCCACCCTTGCCCAAAGGGAGGATGTGGATGTGCGCCGGCTCTTCACCGACGGCGGCGACCCGCCCCACGGGGGCCGCAGGGGGCTGGGGCTGGAGGCCTTTGGCCTGTCCCTGAGCTGGGAGCTGGATGCCCCGGTGCTGCTCGACCTCCTGGAGCAGCAGCGCATCCCCCTCTGGGCCGGGGAGCGGGGGGATGGGGATCCGATCGTGTTTGGGGGCGGCCCCGTGCTCACCGCCAACCCCGAACCCCTGGCCCCCTTTTTGGATGCGGTGCTCCTGGGGGATGGGGAGCTGCTGTTGCCGGCCTTCGTGGAGGCCCTGCGAGCCTGCCGAGACGCCCCGCGGGCCGAGCGGCTGCGGCGGCTGGCCACCGTGCCGGGGGTGTATGTGCCGTCCCTCTATGCCCCCCGCTACGGCAGTGATGGGGGTTTGGAAGCCATGCATCCCGTGGATCCGGCCCTGCCGGCCGTGGTGACCCGGCAGACCTGGCGCGGCAACACCCTCAGCCACTCGACCGTGATCACCCCGGAGGCGGCCTGGCCCTCCATCCACATGGTGGAGGTGGTGCGGAGCTGCCCGGAGTTGTGCCGTTTCTGCCTGGCCAGCTACCTCACCCTGCCCTTCCGCACCGCCGCCCTGGAGGACGGCCTGATCCCGGCGGTGGAAACCGGCCTGGCGGTGACCCGCCGGCTGGGCCTCCTGGGGGCCTCCGTCACCCAACATCCCCAATTCAGCGAATTGCTCTCCTGGCTGGATCAGGAGCGCTTTGCCGATGTGCGCGTGAGTGTGAGTTCGGTGCGGGCCGCCACGGTGACGCCCCAACTGGGCCGCATCCTGGCGAGCCGGGGCTGCCGCTCCCTCACGATTGCCATCGAGAGCGGCAGCGATCGCCTGCGCACCGTGGTGAACAAGAAACTGGAGCGGGAGGAGATCTTCACCGCCGCCCGCCTCGCCAAGGAAGGGGGCCTGAGCGGTCTGAAGCTCTACGGCATGGTGGGCCTGCCGTCGGAGGAGGAGGCCGATGTGGAGGCCACGGCCGAGCTGCTGCTGGCCGTGAAGCAGGCCACCCCTGGCCTCCGCCTCACCCTGGGGGTGAGCACCTTCGTGCCCAAAGCCCACACCCCCTTCCAATGGGAGGGCCTGCGGCCCGAGGCCGAAAAGCGCCTGCAGCTCCTGGCCCGGCGCCTCAAGCCCAAGGGCATTGAGGTTCGGCCGGAGAGCCATGGCTGGAGCGTGATCC
>JAYKHG010000169.1:0-3218 GCA_035284825.1 Cyanobacteriota bacterium | reverse complement strand
GAGCGCTTCATCGGCCTCATCGCCGAGATCGTGCAGCGCTGCGGTGTGGATGGCATCCAGCTGGATGATCACTTCGCCTGGCCGGTGGAGCTGGGCTATGACGACTTCACACGGGCCCTCTATCGTTCCCAAACCGGGCGGGAGCCCCCAAGGGATCCCACGGATCGCTACTGGATGCGCTGGAGACGCCAGCAGCTCACCAGTTTGTTGCGGGACCTGCGCACACGCATCCAGCAGGTGTCTGGAGCCAAGCGTTTGGTGATCAGCCTGTCCCCGGGGCCCTTTCGTTTCGCCTACAACCAATGGCTGCAGGACTGGGAACTCTGGGCCCTGGGCGGGCTGATTGATGACCTGGTGGTGCAGAACTATGCCTACTCCGTGAAGGGTTTCGCCAAGGACCTCGACCAGCCGGCCCTGATCAAGGCCCGCGGCTGGGGTATCCCTGTGGAAATTGGAATCTTGGCTGGATTCGGTGGCCGCACCACCGACATGGCAACCCTGGGCAGGAAGGTGGATCTCTCCGTGCGCCGGGGCCACGGGGTGATCTATTTCTTCTGGGAGGGCCTCTGGGGGCAGTTTTCCGGTGCCGAAGGGCCAGCCATCCGACAGGCCCTGTTTCGACAACTCCACCAGGAGGCCCTGGGGGGGGGAGGGGTGCGGCCAGATTTCGGCCTGCGCACCCCGGCCACCGTGATGCCCACACCCATGCCGATCCGGCGGGCAGGGCAGCGGCCCCTCCTGATGCCCCCTCCCCCGCCACCCCCTCCCCTGCCGGTCCTGCGGCCACAGGCGATGGATTGAAATCCCGAAGGCGCCTCTCTGCTCAGGGCGCCAGCCTGCCCAGCTCCCACCCTTTCACCAGCCGATACACCACAGGCACCACGAACAAGCTCAAGAGCGTGGCAATGAAGAGCCCACTGAACACCACCGTGCCAATGCTGATGCGGCTGGCGGCACCGGCGCCCCTGGCCAGCAGCAGGGGAAGAAAACCCACAAGGGAGGAGATGGCGGTGAGGAGGATGGGCCGTAGGCGGGCCACCGCAGCCCCATGGATCGCCTCCCCGAGGGACAGGCCCTGCTTGAGCCTCTGGTTGGCGAATTCCACAATCAGGATGCCGTTCTTCGCGGCGAGGCTCACCAACACCAGCAATCCCATCTGGCCATAGACATCGAGGGGCAGCCCCCGCAACGCCAACCCCAACACGGCGCCGAGCAGGGCCAGGGGCACGGTGACAAGGATGATGACCGGGTCGAGCACATTTTCATAGAGGGCGGCCAGCACCAGGCCCATCACGAGGGTGCCGAGGACAAAGGCCCGGGTGTTGCCCCCCGTTGAGCGGGCTTCTTCCCGGGCCAGGCCCACCCATTCCAGGGCCAGAGCACCATTATCTCGACGGTTCTGCAGGTCTTGGAGGAGCGCCATGGCCTGGCCCGTGCTCACCCCTGGCCGGGGGAGGGCCTGAACCGGGATCGATCGGAGCAGGCGGGAATGCTGGATGGTGGTGGGGCCGGCATTGGTCTCCATCCGCACCACCTGGGCCAGGGGGATCAGGCGACCATCCCGAGCGGGAACACGCAGGGTGAGAACATCCTCCACCCCCCGGCGGGCGTTGCCATCCAGCTGGATGATCACCCGTCGCACCTGCCCATCTTCAAAGCTGTCATTGACGTAGTTGCTCCCCAAGCTGGCCCCCAGGAGATCCACCACATCGGCCAAATCAATGCCAAGGGAGGCCATCTGCAGCCGGTCAGGCACCAGCCTCAGCAGGGGTGAAGCGGCGGAAAAGCGGGTGGACACCCGCTCAAAGGCCGGTTTCCCCCGGAGGGTGAGGCCCTGGGCCTCAGCAATGAAGGCCCGCACCTCCTGCTCAAATTGGTCCAGGGCCAACTGACCATTGCTGGTGTCGAGCAGGTCGAGCTGCAAACCCCCTTCAGATCCAAACCCGCGCACCGAAGGAGCTTCGCTGATCTGCACCACCGCCCCTTGCACCTGTTTTCGCAACGCGGTTTTGATGGCTTCCGCCACAGCCGCCGTGCTTTGGTCGGCGCGGGGGCGATCCCGGATGGGGATCAGCCGCAGAAACACCTGACCCTTGTTGGGACTGCTGTCGTCAAAGGAGCGCCCGGCGAAGAAATTGCCACTGGCCAGGAGGGGTTCCTTGCGCACCACCTGCCGCACCTGCTCCAACACGGCCTGGGTTCGCACCAGGGCCGAGCCCTCCGGTAACACCACCACCCCCCTGAGTTGGCCCGTGTCCTCCTGGGGGATGAAGGCCATGGGCCGGCTTCGTAGCGCCAGGCCGGTGAGGAGCAGCCCCCCCATCAGCAGGGCGAGCACCACGCGCCGCCTGGCCAGCGCCAGTTCCAGCAGGCGGCCATAGGGCTCTTCCAGGGCTTCCAGCCAGAGCCGGGGGTGATCAATCCAGCGTTTCAACCAGGGGGGTTCCCGCTGGTCGGCATGCAGCAGCCGGCTGGCCGCCACGGGGGTGAAGGTGAGGGCATTGATCGTGGAAAATCCGATGGCCGCGCTGATCGCCAGGGCAATGGGGGCGTAGAGCCGTCCCAGGCTCCCCTCCAAACCCAACACCGGCAGAAACACCACCACCAGCACCAGGGAGGTGGCCACCACCGCGCTGCCGAGCTCGGCCATGGCTTCCCTGGCGGCCTGCAGGGCCGGGATGCCCTGCTCCAGGCGCCGGCCAATGTCCTCACTCACCACGATGGCATCATCCACCACCAGCCCTGAAGCCAACACCATCCCAAAAAGGGAGAGGGTATTGATCGACATGCCGGTGAGACGCAGCACCGTGAGGGAACCGATCAGGGCCACGGGCACGGCGGCGGCGGTGATCAGGGCCAGGCGGCTGTTGCCAAGCCCCAGGAGCAACACCACAAACACCAGCAGCACCGAATCCCGCAGGGCCTCAACCGCGCCATCGATGCTGGTGCGCACCGTTTCAGCCTCATCCACGATCACCTGCATGTCCACGCCCGGGGGGAACCGGGGGGTGATTTCCTCCAGGGCGGCCTGCACCTCCTGGCGCACCTCCAGGGCATTGCTGCCATCCCGCTGGTACACCGCCAACGAGACGGTGCGCTGACCCTTGAGGTTGGTGGCCAGGGATTCATAGCTTTCGCTTCCCAGGGTCACCCGGCCCACGTCTTTCAACAGCGTCACCCCCCCCTCCCCGCTGCGCCCCACCACCAGCTGCTCAAAC
>JAYKHG010000168.1:0-8286 GCA_035284825.1 Cyanobacteriota bacterium | reverse complement strand
CATCCATGGCCACCTCCAAACCAGCGCCCGTGGAGCGGGGCAGCACAGTGATCAGATTGATGTCCGCGTGGGGTGCGGCCCAACAATGCCCCCCCTTGGGAGCCTCGACCATGGGGGGGTAATGGAGGGCCCGGGTGAGGGTGGGCCCATCCAGCACCATCTCTTCAAACAGGGTTTCAGCTGCCCCCAGGGCCAGGGCAACAACCCGCAGAAACCTTCGCTGGACATCGGCCATGACGGCATGAAACCTCCCCAGCACGGCTGTGATTCCCGGCACGGCCTCCTCGGGCATGACGCCATTGGGATAAAAGAGGGGGTAGTGGCGCTTGAGTGGATGGTCGTCCGGCAACGGAGTCGACCAGTTGAGCATCTCCTTCCAATCGGCCTTCTCCTCCCCTGCGGCGGTCTCCACCAACAGCTCGGTGTAACCGGTCTGGCCATGGGCTTCTGGGCGATGGAACTGGCGTTTGACGTCCATCGGCAGGTGAAAAAAATCGGCCAAGAGCCCATAGGCCTCATCCAGCAGATCAGAGGGCAGATCGTGGGTGCTCGTCACAAATCCCGTGGCCAAACTGCGTTCCACCCCCTCCACCACGCTTTTGCGGTCCACCTCGCCTCCCCGTTCAAAGGCGAGGAGATCCACATCCAAAATCTTGAGGGTCATCACCAACGGGTCGCTGCCGTGCCGAGAATGGCACTGCAATGAACGTCCCATGGCGCGCTTCTGGCTGCGTTGGCAGCTGTTGTCACTGTTTGTTCTGCTGACGGCCTGTGGAGACCTGCGCCGCCTCCTCCCCCCTGGCCAGGACACGCAGCAGTCCAGGGGGGCGGCAGTGGGAAAGAACGATCGGAGCAGGCCTGATCTGGAAAAGATCAAGGAGCGGCGGATCGCCCTTGAGCGTTGTTTGCGACAGCGCCCTGGACTGGAAGCGCAAATGGCCGACCTACGGGCAGCAGAAGCCCATTTGGCCAATGTCAAAGGGGAGAGTTACGGAGGCCTGCCAGCCCCGGAACCCTGGGACGAGGCCAAGGAATCCAGATTTCGAGTGGAGGATCGCGAGGCGGATTGGCAAAAGCATCTCCAAGCCCGGGAAGACTGGAGACAAAGGAATCAAAGCCGCCAAAGGGCCTGGGAGACCCTTCACCGGGAGAGGTTGCGGGAGGCCCAGTCGCGATTGGATGAGCAAGCTCGCTCCCTGCGCGCCCAACAACCTGATCTGTTCACAGGACCTGGGAGCATTGAGTTCAACCCCCTAGCGGTGCATCGCATTCGCCACTGCGACACCCCCGGGGGCCCCCAACAGGGGAACCCCGGTTAACACGCGCTTCTAGGGCTGCTGGGCCCGATTCAAGCCAAGGAGTTCCGCCCCATACTGCTCGCTCATTTCCGCCTGGAGTTGCCAGGCGGAGAGGAGGGTTTTGGCCACCCGGCGGAGTTCCTCGATATCCGTGCAGGCATCGATGGCCCTGGAATGCACTTCCGTTGAGAACTTCCTGGAAAGGGAGCGGGACATGGGTCCGTTCAATGTGACTAGATGTTAAGAAGATCCGAGGGGTCCGGTTTGCGGTTCTCCGTACGCCTGCTCAGGCGTCGATCAAGGAGCAGTAGCCCCACCACCGTCGTGAAGGTGACCATCAACACCACGGAAGAAAATTCCACGGCGTTGATCACTCCGGCCTGGCGAGCGGTGGTGGCAAACACGAGCCCTGGCAATCCCCGGGGCATGAGTCCAAACACCACCACCGCCCGGTCAACGCCGGAGGCCACATCCTGTCGCCAAATCCCTAGGCCACAGGCCAGCTTGCTAAGCAGCGCCAGGGCAATGAGCCCGGCAGCGAGGGCCCAGGCCTTCGGTTCCATCAGGGCCGTCAGCGGTAAACGCATCCCAACGCTGATGAAATACAGGGGCAAAAAGACATCGGTGAGCACCCCAAAGGTGCTTTCAACGACGGGATCGGCTTCTGGGTTGTCCCCCTGTCTGCTCCGGAGCCGAGACAACAGCACCCCAGCCCAAAGGGCACCCAGCAGGGAGCTGAGTCCACTCATCTCTCCAACCCAGGCGCAGCTGATCACCAGGATCAACAGGGCCAAGGGGCTCTGGGGGCGTTCGGATCGATGGCGCGTCCAGATTCCCGCCACCCACCAACTCAAGGCCGCAGCGACCAGTCCCAGGGGCAGGCCCACCCAGGCCATGCTTCCCCCGCCGGCGCCGGTTCCCCCCGTGAGGGTGGCCAGGGTGAGAAGGGCGATGGCCGGCAGGTCGTCCAGCACGGACACACCCACCAGCAGCCGGCCCGACGGCGTGGACAAAGCCCCCCGTTGGGCCAACAGCCTGAGGGTGACCCCCGTGCCGGTCGCACTCAAGGCCGCAAGGGTGAGGAGGGTGGCGCTGGTGGAGAGGCCATAGGTTCTCTGGATGGGGACAAACGCCAGCAGGGGCACCAGGGCACTGAGGAGCACGGTGCGGAGGATTGCCCCCCGACGGGAGGCCAACAGATCTCCACGCACTTCCAACCCCACCTGAAAAAACAGGGTGAGTACCCCCAACTCCGTCAACCCGCTGATGGGGGCGATGGCGGCGTAGGGCAACAGGGTGTTGCCCAGCACCACCCCCACCAGCAGCTCCAAGACAATGGCCGGTATGGCCCATCGGACCAGGTGACCAGCGCTCAGGCGGGCGATCAGCACCCCGGTGAGCAGCAGCAGCAGGGTGGAAAGAAGAGAGGGAGATCCCATGGCTCCGGTTGGTGGAACCTCAGGGCACCAAGCGGGACTCCCATCCCTTGGGGTGGTCAACCCCCAGCTCAGCGAGGGACTCCGCCGCCTTAACCGTGAGGTCGTAGTCCATCCGTGAGTCCACACCTGTGCCCCGGTAGCGACCCGTCATCGGGGCCGCAAGACGATGGTCGGGTGTGGCCGCCAGCACCACATGGCCATCCGCCACGGCCAAACCCAGGCTGGGGTCGTAGCCACGCCAACCCGCCCCCGGCAGATACACCTCTGCCCAGGCATGCAGCTCATGCTCCGTCACCTCGGGGGGGTGATGCATGGAATAACCGCTGACAAAACGGGAAGCCAGCCCAAGGCTTCGGCAGGCCTCCACAAACAGCATGGCCGTATCTCGGCAGGCTCCCTGGCGTTGGCCCAGGGTTTCAGAGGGGGAGAAGGGTTCACCGTCGGGGCGGCCGAAATGGTGAAAGCCGTGGTGGATGTGATCTGCGAGACCCAGGAGAAAGGCGGCGGTGTCGCCCTTCACCTCGTCCGCCAGTCCCTTGGCCCAAGCCCGCACGGCGGGGTGCTCACCGGTGGTGGCCAGGCAAGGTTTGAGGGAAAGGGCCTCCGTTTCGCCGTAGGTGGCGGGGAGCGTTTGCACACCAGGATCCGTCAGGATCCAATCAAAGGGGTTGTCCCGCAGCGTCTGCACGAAGGCTTCCATTCGAATCGTGAGCACGGGGTGGGTGTGCTCAAACCAGCCGATCGCCGCATCCGTTCCATCGGGCTCCACCACATGGCTCAACCCCGCGGGCTCGGGGGAGAGGATCAGCTGGTGGTGCAACAACCTTTGGCTGCCATCCTGGCGGGGGGTGAGCCGCAGGGTGATGGGCTCAAGGAACACCGGCTGGGAATAGGTGTAAGTGAGGCGGTGGACGATGTGAAACAACATGGGGCGCAGCTCAGGAGGCTGGGACCCCAACCTCCTCAGCAGCTTGCCATCACCAGGGCACGGGCCCCCGTCCATGGCCCACGTTGCAGCCCATCTGGGATCCCAACAGGGCCCCAAGGGGCACGGCCCAGCTCCGGCCCTCTTTGCGGGAGGTGGCATACCCCACTCCACCGCCGATCAACCCGCCCACAAGGCGACCCATGTTGCAGCGTTGGGCCATCTCGGCCTCGCTCACCCTCCAGGCGGAGGGGTCATTGTCGTAGACCGTTTCCCCGTTGGGATTGGGCCATGCCCAACGGTTGTTGTGGGGCAGAGGGGGGGGGCCATAGGGGGGGCGTCCCCAGGTTTGCGCGTAGCTGGCGGTGGGGGTGAGCAGCGTGCTGAGGCCCAGGAGCCCAGTGGAGCAGAGCAGCCCCAGGGCGAGGGTGGAGCGAAGCGGAAGGGGGAAGGTCATCACCGTGGATGTCGGGGATGGAATCAGTTCAGCGCCATGGCATGACTGACTGGTGACCATGGGCCCTTGCTTCTGTGACCAGATGTGACCCAGGCTCAGGGGGGCCACCGTTGGCATTTCCTCACCCTGGAGGGGGAATTGCTTCCGCTTTTGTCCTGTGTTGTCACCCTGCAAAAGGTTGGAGGGTGATGCCATGGTCTGGAGCGAGCTGGAACGCCTCGTGGAGGATGCGGAGTCGGACGCGATGCTCAGGCGGAGCCTCCGCCGCTGCCGCAGTCGCCGGGAATTGGTGATGGCCTGCCGGCGTCTGGGTTATCGAATCCAATCCACGGACATCCGAATGGCTTGGTCGCTGGATCGGACCGAGCCGCAGGCTAGGGATCTGGCAGCGAGTCGGTAGAGCCCGTCCCCAGGAGCCGATGGAGGCTCACCCCGGCGGCATAGGCGGCCGCATGGAGCTGCTGTTTTTGGCCCTCACTCAGCCCATCCCAGAAGGCATGGAACAGATCGAGAGAGGCTTTCCCCATTCCCACGGCTCCCATCAGGGTGAGGGGCAACGCCAACCAGGGGCAGACCAGAAGCACCAGGCTCAGGATCAGGCCCACGGCGGTGCCTTCTTTCATGGCTTCCCACACCGTGGTGAGAATGAGCCTCACCTGGGCCGCTCGCGTTAGGGCTCCGCGTCGCACCAGCCCCTCACTCCGCAGGCCAGTGAGCAGGGCTTGGTAGGCCGCATACACCAAAACCCCCGCAAGGGTGGCTTCGGTGACGAGTTGGCGGGTGGGCAAACCAGGCTGGGGGGTTGTGACCTGGAGCCCAGCCCATCCCGCCAAGGGGGCCGCTTCCAGCCCCGCCCTGGGAATCTGGAAAGGATCACGTTCACGGGTCATGGCGAAGGTGGCCGCAACATCTGTGGTCGATTTGATTCTCGCGCAGCACCCCGGCCTTGTCTGGGGGAAGTCCGAACGGCTGGGCTAGCGCACCACCAAAACCGAGATCGGAGCGTGGAGCAGAACACGCTGGGTTTCACTGCCGATGAGCAGTCCAGAGAGACCTTTACGCCCATGGGAGGCCATCACGATGAGGTCGCAGCCATGGCGTTTTGCCGCTTCCACGATCGCCCGATAGGGGAGATCTTGCTTCACCACCTCCGTGTGAATGGCCACTCCGGCCTCCAAGCCGGCGGTTTGGGCGTCTTTCACGATGCGCTCGCTCTCCCGCTCAGCCGTTTTGCTCAAACTGTCCACGGTGGCGGGATCCAGCATGTCCCCCATTCCCACCAGGGGAACGGGCAGGGGAGGCTGCACGTGCAACAGGGTGAGTTGGGCCCCGAGGGCCTTCGCCAAGTCAAGGGCCTGGCTCAGGGCTCGTTGGGACAGCTGGCTGCCGTCCGTGGGCACTAGAAGATGTTGAACCACCATGGCAAGGATGAGGCTGTCCTCTGTCTACTGAGGCGGATCCCCATCCCGGCGAGCTGTAACGACATCGCATCCCTGGTCAAGACAACCCACGGCTCGACGGGGACCCTGGGGTGGTTGCGCGAACGGAACAACGACGCGTCAGTAAAAAATTCACCAGCTCCTCCCTCAGATTCGAGAGCTCCTGCCAGCAACTTTGAAAGGAGGCCCGATGTTGAAGGTCGGGATCCACGGATCCAAGATCCTCCAGCAACAATTCAATCGCATCGATCTGTTGTTGCCAGCAGGTGGCCGTGGTGGCCTGGGAGGAGGGAAGAGGCATCGCAGGGTGAATCACGGCCGATCCTTAACTTAAAACCCCGTGTTTTCCATTCCAGAGAAAGCAGACAGGCTTCTATGGATTGCGCAACCTTGGTTTACATGATTTGGTGGCAATGGCTACAAGCTTGTCCGAGGTGCTCCAGCCTGCTGCCCTTCATCACCTTTGGTTGCTGTCAATCGATGGCCCTCGCCAGTGGGCCCAAGACTGGCTAGAGAGGAAGGGAGCCAGGCCTCTTCCCCTGGATTTGTCTCCGGTTTTGCCTATGTCTCCCAGGCCCTTTCATCGGCGATCACCCAGGCAAGTTGGCCGTGCTTTTTCTCCTGTCCTCGGCCTTATCGCAGCCCTCTGCCTCCTGCCAGCCTCTGCGCTGGCGGTCTTCCGCATGGTGCCTCCGTCCGATGGCTCCGTTGCGGCAACGGGGGCTGAAGCACCGGGCCGCTCCCTAGCGGATGACGCCCGGGAGGCGGAAGAGCGAGCCGGAGCGGCATACAGCTCTGGGCGCTATGGGGAGGCCTTGGAGGCACAACAAAGATCCGTGGACATTCACCGCCAGCTGGTGGGGCAAGACCCCAGCCAACGCCCGAAGCTCGCCGCGTCCCTCCATAACCTTGCGGTGGTCATGATTCGGCTGGGGAAGAAAGCTGAAGCGGTGGCCCCCACGGAGGAATCGTTGGCCCTCTATCGCGCCTCAGCCCTTGGCGGCGAGGGTTCGATCGTGCTGGAGCGCCCCCTACGCAACCTGGTGTTGCTCTACTTCGAGGCCAACCGTCCCCAGGAGGCCTTGCCCCTGGCGGATGAGTTGCTGCGCATCCATCAAGAGTTGTCGGCGAAGCATCCGAAGCTTCAAGCCGAACAGGTGGATGTGTTGAATCTTCGTGCCAGCTTGTTGGTGGCCCTGGATCGACCCCAGGAGGCTTTTCGTGACCTGGACGCTGCCGTGTCCAAAGGCAGGCAGCTGCTGCAGCTGGATCCCACCAACCCCGGGTTGCAATACGGCTTGGCCGGTTCCCTGGTGAATTTCAGCCAGGTTGCCGATCTGTTGGGAAACGATGCCCAAGCCCTCAAGCCCGCCCAGGAAGCCGAGGCGCTCCTCAGACAAATGGCCAGCGGCCAGCCCCAGCTGATCGGCGATTGGGCCAAGGCCCTCAGCCGTGTGGGCCAGGCCCAAGCCAGGGTCGGTGATGCTGAGAAAGCGAGAGCCCACCTGAAGGAAGCGATCGACCTCCTGCGGCTGCTCGCTGGCTCAGGACCCTCCGGAACCCTGACGGTGGAGGTGGGCGGCTACCGGGATGATCTGGCCCATGCCCTGGAACTCCTTGCTGTCGTTGAACAGCGGCTTAACCATCCCCAGGACGCGCGAGCCGCTGCGGTGGAGGCGATCGAGCAGTATCGCGTTTTGGCCACCGTTGATCCGCGTTACAGCAAGGATGAGGAGAGAACCCGTGCCTGGTTGAGTTCCTTGCCCCAGGCCACCTTGATGAGGCGCTGACCACACCCATGCTGCATTCCCTTGTTTTTGTCCTCTCCCGGGAAGGTGCCCTGCCCAAAGGCGCCTGTGAATGGAACGACCTGGTGGATGCCCAGCGTCTGGGTCTTCGCAGTGGTACCCAGCTGCGCCTTTTCCGGGTTCCTGAAGGGGCAGAGGAATCTCTCCCCGACCTGCTGGACGCTGGGACCGCGACCGTCAGCGGGGAGCAACCCTTCCCGGCTCAACAACCGGCGCCCATGATCTGCGAGGCCCTGGTGCCCCTGGTCGACCCCCGCAGTCTCTGGCTTGGGGTCTATCAGGTGAGTGGGGAGGCCAAGGAAACCCCAGGTCAGGGCCTGCCGTTGGTGGTTGCATCGATCGACTGTTTGGATTGCTACGCGCTGCAGGATGCGGCAAATGAAACCTGCTGGTTTTATCCCACCGATAACGGACGCTATTTGTCCTGGGAAAACCGCAGAAGAATTGAGACGCTCCCGGGCTATCTCCCCGACCGACCCCCCCAACCAGCTCCCTTCCCCTATGTCCATGGCGATGTGCATCTTCTCTGGTCGTTGATGGCCGACGACCTTGCGCTGACCTGCGTTGGCCTCACCTATCGACGGCAACGGATCGAATGGCCACTTCTTGCGGGTGCCGAGGAAAACCTGTCCACTTGGACTGAATTCCAAGTGGACTCCATGGCGGAGGCCAGTTACAGGGAGCTCAACAGCACAACCGTGTTCAAAGAGCCCGAGGCCTAGGGGCCTGGCAGGGGATCTCCACAGCCCCGTTCACTCCTCCTCCTCCGTGGACCCGGCAGGCACAAGGCGGATCTGCTTGCGACCAAGCTTGATCTCAAATTCATCCCCTGGCTTGAGATCCAACATTCCTGTGTAGGCCTTGCCGATCAGCAGATTGCCGTTGCCCTGAACCGTAGCCAGATAGGAGAGTTTGCGGCC
>JAYKHG010000167.1:0-6059 GCA_035284825.1 Cyanobacteriota bacterium | reverse complement strand
AGTCGACATCGCTCCTGGTTTCGATGGTGCCGTTTTGGCTGATGTTGCCCGATTGGATGGATAGGGCGTTGGCACTGGCCTGGTCATTCCCCTCTTGATCCGTCAGATAGCCGAAGCCATTGATGCCAGTGATGACGCCCAAATCGTCAGGGCCCCTGTTGTAGTTGGCACTCGCGGTGTTGTTGTTGCTGTTGTAGAAGGTGCCATCATCCCAGGTGGTTACGCTCTGGTAATAGCCCACACCCATGATGGAGGCCCAGCCGTTCTCGCCACTGCCGTGGCCTGAGTAGTAGGAGGAGCCGCTCAGGGTGCCATCGTGCGAAAGGCCAAGGGTGTGGCCCACTTCGTGGCTCACGGCCTCGCCAACGCCAATCACGCCGGTGTTGTAAACAAAACACGGGGTGGCGCTGTTCCAGTTGAAGCTGTCGATGTAGGCGATGCCCCCGGCTGTGCTTGACGAGGGGCCGTAACTGGTGATCACCACGCGCGTCCCATAGTTGGGATCGTTGGCGCTGCTCTTGATCAGCCAATCATCCGGTGGAGCGAGGGTGGTGACATTGACATCGAATGGAGCGAAATCATTGGCGACCCGCTGCCAAATCTGCTGGATCTGGGTCAGTTCACTGTTGCTGAAGATGGAGACGTTGCCATCGGTGTTGTAGGCAGGGGAATAGAAGGATGGGCCCATCGTGGAGTTGTTCCACGGCGTGCCGGTGGTGGTGTGGCCGTCAAAGTCGAGGTAGATTGTGGTGCGAGCCGTCGGGTTGGAACTCAACCGAAAGGTGTTGGCATAAGCCACCAATGGCGTACCAGCGCTGACACCAACGGCGCCGGCGATCGCTCCTTCCCCGGTTTCGAGACTGTTCCATAGGGGGAGCTCCGCGCAGATTCCATCCGGGTGATCGTGGATATCCCCAGCCTTGATGGTGTGCGAGAGCACCGGCGGCTCTTGGGACGACTTTTTCGCTGGCGGCCGTGGTCTTGTGGGCGCAGGGGCCGAGAAGGCGGCAGTTGGCCAGATTGGGCCGTCTCCTCCAGCTTGCCTCGAGGAGTCCCATCCAACTGGCCTGGCCATCCCGCCTTCAAAGGGATCTGATCGATGATGTGTCTCTTGGGGCGGGAGGGCCCAGGGGGCTCATCGGCCAAGAAGCCCAATCGGTTGCGGAAGGTGGGGATGGAGGTCATGTGCAACCCTGATTCATTTGGGAATAACTTCTTTTTACGAGACCCTGGTAGGACCCCACCGCCCTGGACCTCAACCTTCACGAAACTCTGATCCGCCTCATGTGAATCTGTTTACTTGGGCCCAGCCGCAAATGATGACGAAGAGTTTCTTTCTTCCTGCCCCCCTCCCCCCTTGAACTGCGTCAACCAATGGCCGAGATCTCCCTAGCGGAAGCCGCCCGTTACACCAAGGGCATGCCCCATCAACACCTTGCTTGGGAATGGCTGCAGCAGCAGCTCGACGAGCAGAAGCTGGCGGATTTCGCTGAACGTTTTCGTGCGGCACCTCCTCCTCCCGTTTCCGCTGATCTGGTGACGGCCGCCCAGTGCAGGGAGATGTTTGGCAGGGATGTCACCCCTACCCAGCTGGCGGATCTCAATGCTTGCCTGAGCCGCTTTGAAATCGATACCCCCGCTCGAATTGCCCATTTCATGGCACAAATTGCCCATGAATCGGGAGGGTTGCAATGGATGGAGGAAATCGCCGATGGCAGCGCCTATGAGGGGCGCTTCGACCTTGGTAACACCCAGCCTGGGGACGGAAAGCGCTTCAAGGGCGCTGGGGTGATCCAGCTCACTGGTCGGGCGAACTATGAAGCCTTCAGTGAATTCATCAGCGATCCCCAGGTGATCGAGGGCTGCTCCTATGTGGCGAGCCACTACCCCTTCACATCGGCTGGCTTCTGGTGGCATAACAACCACATGAACGAGGAGGTGGATGGTGGTGCCAGTTGCCGTCGCATTTCCCGTCTCGTTAACGGAAGGGACCCCGCGAATGGTCTGAGTGATCGGGAGGCCTATTTTGCCAAGGCCACCCAGATCTTCAACAGCAGTGTCATCACCCAGCCCACCGGGGCAAGCAAAACCCTAAGCGTTCCCTACTTCTCCCAGCTCGATTCCAGCACAGACCAAGCCCATCGCATGTGCTTCAGTTCCAGCTGCGCCATGCTCGTGGCGGCCCTGAAGCCCAAAGCCCTGCCAGGCACCGATGATCAGTATTTGAAGATCGTGAATCAGTTCGGGGACAGCACCGAAAATGCCGCCCAGATCCAGGCCCTGGAGAGCCTGGGCATCAAGGCCCACTTTGAACCCAACGCCGACTTTTCCACCCTGGAAGAGCAAATCGATCGATGCTTTCCCGTTCCCTGTGGCTTTATTCACAAGGGGCCCGTGGAGGCGCCCTTTGGAAGCGGTCACTGGTTGTGCGTGGTGGGATACACCCCAAAATCGGTGATTGTGAATGATCCCAATGGCGATCTCGACCTGATTGCAGGGGTATATGGCAGTCGCAATGGAGCTGGCTTGCAGTACAGCCGAAAAAACTTTGGCCGCCGCTGGATGGTGGATGAGACAAACAACTACGCCTACGCGCCAGGTCGGGGCTGGGCGATCATCGTGGATTCCGTCTTGTCTTAATCAATAGCGGCAGTAGCCCACTTCCCCCTTGAGGGGAGATTTGCAGGGATAGCGGATTGGAATCAAAATACGATTGCCCGTACCTAGATTCGTGAGCAAGGTGTTGCCTTGAATCAACACTTCTCGTCGCCATAATCCGCCGTAGGGATCTCCCCAGTAGCTGGGCAGCCCCGGCCGGGCCGATGGCCTCCGCTTCAGGCGCGTGCGAACCCCATCCACCCAGACAATTCGCAGCACATCTGCGGTCTGCTCATCGCGGCAACGGATCACTTCCTTGTTGTAGAGGCAATCCTTCCACTGATCGCGTGGGATTTGGGGGGGAACCGGGGGGGGGCTCTGGGCTTGGCCTGGCAACGCCAATCCCACGGCAACGGGGATCAGTAGAGAGCCAATGAGGCTGAACACGCGCATGGCCCGATCCAATTGGGGGGTCTTCACCCGTAGCACAACCTGGGAGACCAATTGCAGCTGGAGAGAATCACACTTCTTGTCTGAATGTCTGGGGAGCGGGATGGCTAGGGATAAACCTGCTCACAATGAAGTCAGCACAGACCAGCGGCTTTCCGCCCTGCCTCTCGCGATGCCCACAGCAGCTGAAGTCGCCCAAACCATCCTTTTGAGGGGGCGTCATTCCCTCGCCTGCGTCCCGCAACTGGGCGAGGAGGTGGCCCAGCGGGAGCAGGCCCTCAGCGGCAGGGTCGTGCCCCACTCCACCGCGGAGGACCCCTTTGTCTGGACCAGTAAGGTGTGTCGCAGCGCCTCGGAGCTGCTGCAAACCCTGCAATGGAGTGCGGGCTTGTCCGGTGGGCAGGGGCCCATCCCCATGTTGAAGGCGCGGCAGGAGTTTTTCGAATCCCTCCACACCACGGTCTTCAGCGTCTCGGTGGTGGTGCAAGCGCGGCGGGTGGTGGAGGCTTTGACCTGCGAGGACGTGGCTCTCAAGGCTGATGTGGCCATCCCCTCCGATGGGGCTGCCCTGGATGCCTTTGTGAACAGGTACGGCGACAGCTGGGTGAAGGCGGTGGTGCTGGGCGGGCAGATGCAAGGGGTTTATACGCTCTATGCCCAGAGCCGAGTGCAGGCCAAAGAAGTGGCAACGGCCGTTGATCTGCTGGTGAGCACGGGCTCCATCAGCCTGGGACCCAGCTTCAGCCGTCAGCTGAAAACCATCGCCAAGGACGCCAATGTGAATGTGAGCTCTCGGGTGTCGGTTTCGGGGTTGGCGCAGCCGCCGGTGATTACCGAAGACAACATGGCTGCCTTCGCCAGTTCCTTCGGCACCCTTGCGCTCGACAATCCGGTGGTGCTTTCGTTACAAACCCAGGGCTATGAGGACGTGGGGGGGCTGCGGGAGGTGTTTCAACCCGTGGCCCGCAACCGGATCCTGCTGAGCGGCGATGGATTGCAACCAGGTTTGCGGCGACAGTGGCAGCGGTTGCGGGAACTGGTGAACCAATGCAACTGGGTGGAGGGCACCTACGACGTTTATGGCATCCCGCAGGACCCCTCCCTGGCCAGCCATCGAACGCAGTTGTTGGCCGACTGCCTGGAGATCGAAGCGCTTTGCGCCGCCTATCACAACTCCCCTTCCACCCCCCTGGCGGAGCCCTTGTTGGAGGCCTTCACGACGGGGAGTCCCAAGCTGCAGGTGCAGGTGCGGGATGGGGCCACCATGGGTGGAAGGGGTGGTGAACCCTTCCCCTACGAGGATCGGGAAAACGCCGTCCGGCGGCGGCGGAAGCTGGTGCGGGTGGGGCTGAGAGCGGGCAGTCGAATCGATCAAATTCGCTTGCGCTACCACAAGCAGCCAACCGGAGAGCCGGATGAGTGGATCAATGAAAGCCATGGCGGAGAAGGCGGCAGCGATCTGGGCGACATGGAGCTCGGCACGGGTGTGGGCATCGCGCGCATCAAAGGCCTGTCTGGCATCCCCAACGGACGGGTGGATCAGCTGGAGCTCACCACCAGCGATGGCCAGCGCCGTGGCGGTGGTGGCGACAAGGGCAACACGCCACTGGATTGGCAACCCGCCACGAACCAGGTGGTGCTCGGCTTCCATGGCCGCAGCAAAGCGGAGCTGGATGCGCTCACCGCCGTGATCGCCACTTTCGGGCCACTGGCCTGGGAAGAGGTGTCTTTGGCGGAGGATCCATAACTCCCAGGCCCCTACGCTGGCCCCAACATCCTCCGGAGGTGCCCGATCGGCCGCAGCAGCAGATCCAGGAACGCCAGGGGCTTCACGGGCGCCCCACCGGACACGACCCCGCGCGGGGCGGCGCCCCCCAGCCCCGAGCAGCAGCTTGTGGAGAAGTTGCGTCGCATTGAGGCGCTCCATGCCAGGCCCGGAA
Organism: Cyanobacteriota bacterium; assembly: GCA_035284825.1. Lineage (GTDB taxonomy): Bacteria > Cyanobacteriota > Cyanobacteriia > PCC-6307 > Cyanobiaceae > Cyanobium. The sequence continues at coordinate 1,071 of JAYKHG010000167.1, read as the reverse complement.
GCGAGGGGGAACGGGAAGCGGCCGAACGGGCCCGCGAGCGCATCCAGGCCCGTCTGAAGCAGCTGGAGGCGGAGGAGCCGCCGATCGAGATACGTTTCACCCTGTCGGATCAATGGTCGCGTCACCTGTTTGTGGCCCTCCTGCGCCGCTACGGAATTCGCCCCTATCGCTACCGCGGCCAGCGTCGCACCACTGTGATGGCGCGCCTGAACCGTGCCTTTGTGGACGACACCCTCTGGCCCGAATTCCTTGAGTTGCAAAGCACCCTGGTGGCCTACTTCGACACCCTGACGGACCGGGTCATTGAGCAGGCCCTGGAGGTGAAGGCCGGCGAGGCGGACGAACAAAATGAAGCTGCCCCCCGGTTGGCACCGCAGGACCATCAAACGTCGTTGCTGTAGGGGAGCCCCTGTTTGCCGCGGACAAAGAGGTCGTAGTCCCAGAAGATTTTCAGCGCTTTGTAGCTGCGGCCATCCGTTCCATGGCCTCCAGCGGCGGGTTCACACCGCCCAGATCTCCTCCAGGTCCAATCCCAACCCTTCGGCCAGCTCGCCGCCATCGAGGCGGGTGGCGTTCTCGAACCGCTCGGCCAGGCCCCGCTGGCTGTCCCGCCAGATCTCCACAGCCCGCTCGTGGGGCAGCAGGAGCCAGCCGAGGCGGGCGCCGTTGGCCTGGTAAAAGTCCATTTTTTGCCGAAGGGCAACGAGGCCCCGGGGGCCTTCATCGCTGGGACTGGCCAGTTCGATCACCAGATCAGGGCAGAGGGGCGGGAACCGTCGCCGATCCGCAGAGTCCAGAGCCAGCCAACGGTCCTGCCGCAGCAAGGACCCATCGGGGCTGAGCACGGAGCCGTCTGGAAGCCGGAACCCGGTGCAGCTGTCGAACATGCGCCAGTCGGGGTGCCGCCTGCAGAACGCACGCAGCTGATAGAGAAGCTCGCCATTGGTGCTGCCTGTCTCGCCGCCTGTGGGTGTCATGGCGATCAGGGTTCCATCAGCGGCAAGTTCGAGCACAGCCTCGGGGTTGGCCTGGCACACCTGTTCAAATTGCTCGGGCGTCAGCCGCAGATCC
>JAYKHG010000166.1:0-4945 GCA_035284825.1 Cyanobacteriota bacterium | reverse complement strand
TCGGTCGGATGGAGCGCCAGCAATTGGCCGTGCAGGCCCTGTTCCACAAGCTCACCCGCCCGGAGCAGCTGGTGCGTCTTCCGGTGCTGGTGATGCTCTCTGGAAAGGACATGCAAACGGACATGGGGCCCATGGAGCTTGGCGGTTTGGTGACGGCGATCAGCACCACGGATTTGAAGATTCGCCACCTCGATGGGCGGCCCTTCGACCAGGGGGGCGTGAGTTATCTGGATCTCGACTGGCCCACCCAGGGGGAAACGCCAGCAGCCCCTGAAACCACCCCTGGGGCCCGGCGGTCGTTTTTTCTTTTCTAACCACTGCTTCCGCCCTAAAAACGCGGGCCGTTATTGGAGCGGCGATCGGAGAGGGTGATCAGGGCGAGGGCGAGGGCGACGAGGGCAAGGGATGGTCTGGAGGCCGCCACGGTGACCCCCAGGGCAGCGGTGAACCAGATGGAGGCCGCACTGGTCAAGCCCCTCACTTCGGGGGTTTGCTGCTGGCCTCGGGGGGGCGCCACCAGGATTTCCCCTGCCCCTAGAAACCCCACCCCGGTGGCCACGCCTTGGATCGCCCGGCTGCGGGCATCCACATCCGGCCCCGCGGCCAACACCATCAAGCAGGCGCTCAGCCCCACCAGCACATGCACCCGCACCCGGTTGGGGTGGGGCAGGGTGCCGTGGTGGGCGCGGTTGAGGCCCACCACCAGCCCACAGAGCACGGCAAGCCCCATGCGCAGGAGGGCTTCCAGATCAGGGGTGAGGAAGGGGGGCATCATGGCTCCATCATTGGCCGTGGTGGCTGCCTTGCGCCATCAAACGCTCCGCCAGGCGCTCCGCCATGGCCGGCACGATGGAGAAGGCAGCGCTGAACCCAGCAAATGCCCATAGGCCAGGAGCACCGTCCACTGGGGTGGCAAGGGGCTGGCCATCCGTGCAGAAGCTCACCGGCACCTGCCGATAGGGGGCGGAAAGGGTTGCCAGCTGGGGATCCAACTGCCCCAAACCCTCCCGCAGCCGCCCTTCCATCCAAGGGGGATCAGGGGGCTGCAGAAGCTGGGAGGGCCCCAGGGCGGTGGTTTCGGGAAGCCAGCTGATCTGGCCCACCACCAAGCCCTCACCCCAGGGGGCCATCCCCGCATCCACGATCCAGCGGGGTTCCGCACTTGGCGTAGCGGAGGCCGCCTCCAGGGCGGGACGCTGCCACCGCCGCGGTTGCACGATGCGGCCTCGGCGGGCCTGATCCAGCCATGGATTGGCTGGGGCATCGGCTCCCACCAGCAGCACCCCTGCCCAGCTGTGGCGGAGCTGGGCTGGCAGATCGGGCCAAAGCGTGCGGCAGTGGGCGCCAGCGGCCAGCACCACCGTCGTGGTCTCAAGAACTTCAACTGCTCTGGATGGGGAGCCGGCTGGGTCGGTGGGCTCCAGGTCCAGCAGCCAGCCGCCCTGGGGTTTGGCCTCCAGGGCGGCGACTCTACGGGCAAGGTGTTGCACCCCCGCGGCGGCCAGGGCCTGGGGGCAAGCGGCCATCCAGGTGGGGGTGTCGATGTGAGCGAGGGGAACGGGCAGCCGTTGGGAGAGGGCAGCCAGGAGGTGGGGCAGGCCAGGGCGGGCGTCATGGAACACCAGGCCGCTCGAATGCCAGCCGAGGGGCCCATGGAGCCGCTCCAGGCGCCGCCAAGCCCTGGAGGGAGCACCGGGGGCGATGGCGCCATAGCTCAGGGCCGTGGCGGTGTCGGGGCCACGGCCGATGAGCCGAACGGCCGCACCCCTGCGGGCCAGGCTGAGGGCCAAGAGGGTGCCCGCCAGCCCATCCCCGATCACGGTGATCGGAGATGGCCCTTGGGCAGGGGGGACCATCGCTTCAGACAAGTTCAGACCAGGAGGTTGAAGGAGGTGATCACCCGCTCAAAGAGTTCCTTCACCTTGGGCCAGCGCGCCTCGTTGGTGCTGGCGGCGAGGGTGTAAAGGCGACCCCGGTCCACCACCACGGTGGCCAGCTCGTGGCGGTTGCGATCCGCCAGATGGACGGCGAATTCCAGATCGTAGAAGGTGCGGCCGGCCAGTTCCCGCTCCCGGGCCTCCACCAGCTCAGCCTCCCGGCCGCTGCCCTGGGGAGCGATCACCACCTGGCGCAGCTTCTCCCCCACGGCAGCGGCCGAGCCCAGATCCGTGAGGTCGTTGGTGCTGTTCACCTCCGAGATCACCAGGCTGAGGGTTTCATCACTGTTGATCAGATCGTGGAACACCACCTGGGGGCCGTTGCTCACCTGCACCCGATTCCAACCGGTGGGAGAGAGGAAGGCATAGCGCCCATCGGGGCTTTGGAAGGATTGGAGCCCGGCGGCCGCCGCGCTGCAAGCCCCCAATCCGGTGGCCAGGGTGAACAAGAGGAGGAGGGAGAGCACGGCACGGGCCACGGTGCGCAGGGGCCGGGGGGAAAGGGGCGAGGAAACCATGGAGGGGATCGGGCGCACCCGGAACGTGCCCGCCATTCTCCCCCTGGACAGACGCAGGGCACAAACCCCCTAGATTCACCCCACCTGCACCGGGGCGCTGAGCGGCTTCACCCGACCACTCGCTCGTTTGATTGATCAATTTGAGCGGCTGCCGGGGATTGGCCCCCGCACGGCCCAGCGGTTGGCCTTGCACATGCTGCGCCAACCGGAGGAGCAGATCCGGGCCTTTGCCGATGCCCTCCTGGCGGCGAGGAGCCAGGTGGGGCAATGCCGCAGCTGTTTCCATCTTTCCGCGGAGCCCATCTGTGAGATCTGCCGGAATGAGCAGCGACGCAATGGGCAGCTCTGCGTGGTGGCCGATTCCAGGGATCTGCTGGCGATGGAGCGCACCAGGGAATACCAGGGGGGGTATCACGTGCTGGGGGGTGTGATCTCCCCGATGGAGGGGGTGGGCCCGGAGATGCTCCACATCCAGCCCCTGGTGGAGCGGGTGGATCGGGAGGGCATCGGTGAGGTGATCCTCGCCCTCACCCCCAGTGTGGAGGGGGATACCACGAGCCTCTATCTGGCCAGGCTGCTGAAACCCTTCACGGTGGTGAGTCGGATTGCCTACGGATTGCCGGTGGGCAGTGAGCTGGAATATGCCGATGAAGTCACCCTGGCGCGGGCCCTGGAGGGGCGCCGCCGCATGGAGTAACCGTTGATGACGATGCAGCGCCCCACCCGCTACAGCACGATTCCACCGGCGGAGCGCTTGCCGGAGTGGTTGAGGCGTCCCGTGGGGAATGTCTCCGAGCTGGAGGGGATGCAGGAGGTGGTGAAACAGCAGCGGTTGCACACGATCTGCGAGGAGGGGCGCTGCCCCAACCGGGCGGAATGCTATGCGGCGGGCACGGCCACATTTTTGTTGGGGGGGCCGATTTGCACCCGCAGCTGTGCCTTTTGCCAGGTAGAGAAAGGCGAGGCACCCACGCCATTGGATGGGGCGGAGCCGGAAAGGGTGGCGGAGGCTGTGCGGTTGCTGGGGTTGAGGTATGTGGTGCTCACCGCCGTGGCCCGCGACGATTTGGCCGACCATGGCGCCCAGCTGTTCACCGCCACGATGGCTGCCATTCGGCGGTGGGATCCCCTGGTGGCGATTGAAGTGCTCACGCCGGATTTCTGGGGGGGCCATCGGGAGGAAGGGGCGGCCGTTGCAGCCCAGAGGGAACGGTTGCAAACGGTGCTCAACGCCCAGCCGGTGTGTTTCAACCACAACTTGGAAACGGTGGAGCGACTGCAGGGGGAGGTGCGGCGAGGGGCCACCTACCGGCGGTCGTTGGGGCTGTTGGCGGCGGCACGGGAGTTGGCGCCAACGATCCCCACCAAGTCTGGGTTGATGCTCGGCTTGGGGGAAACCAGGGAGGAGGTGATCGCAACGATGGAGGCGTTGCGTGGTGTGGACTGCCAACGGCTCACCCTGGGGCAATACCTCAGGCCATCTTTGGCCCATCTGCCCGTGGCTCGCTATTGGACCCCTGAGGAGTTTGATGCGTTGGGATCAGTGGCCAAGGCGATGGGATTTGCCCAGGTGCGAAGCGGACCGTTGGTGCGCAGCAGCTATCACGCGGGGGAGGGTGGTTGATTGCTGAACACTTTGGCTCGAATCTCGTTGCGGCGTCTGGACTTTGGTGTTGCTGATGACAGTGGTTCAGGGAATAGGACTGGAGCGGTTTGGTGATTCACGGAAACTATCCATTTAAAGTTTGAACGATCGGGGTTTCCGACAGCACTATGGGCCAGGCTGTATGATTATTTAGCATGTTTTCTCGTCAGTAGATATATATGCGAGCGATCTCATTCTCGGGCTCACGGATATCACATCTCCGCCAGGCTCCCTATAGAGAAATGGAAGATCGCCGCTGGTGATACCGGGTCCTTATATAATCCCAACGTCTCTACCGTTCAATCTCCCAGTCCCATTGCGATACTTGCCTTTTCGAGAAATCTGCCGGCTTGCCATCGGCTGCATAGGCTGACAACGGCACCCACCGCAGAGTGGATATCGGACCCGCCCATATAGCGTTCGAAGGATCACAAAAAATGTAGGTTGACCAGCATTTCAAAAGGATTAACTAGCGATAGATCCTGGCTCTCAAAGAGCTGTAGGGCCTCTGTCTTTTGATTCTGGATACAATCTTCGCTTGGCATCATCAATATGCTGCATTGCATGTACACTTAATCCAAACAATGATGAGCGAGGTGCTGAGTGATGCGTTTACTAAGTGAAGTATTAATACAATTGATTGACTGACATCGTCGTTGAACCGCGGATTACACTAGTTTAGTTGGTTATTGCAGATCAAGAAGTGACACTTGAGGAGGATGTATCACGAATTGGCTTTCTTTTAGACTGCCTTATTGACAAAATTGGCATCATGGTGGAGCCCAATGATCCTATTGCTTTTGCGTTGGTATATCGTATCGATCCCCAGTCACTCCAGAAGATAA
>JAYKHG010000165.1:0-17479 GCA_035284825.1 Cyanobacteriota bacterium | reverse complement strand
ACCACAAAATGAAGGTGACCGTGGACGAACTCAGCGAAGGGGAGGAGGCGGGCATCAAGAGCTGCACCATCGAGATTGAGGGGCGCTACGCCTACGGCTACCTCCGCAATGAAAAGGGCACCCACCGCCTGGTGCGCATCTCTCCGTTCAATGCCAACGACAAGCGCCAGACCAGCTTCGCCGGCGTGGAGGTGATGCCCAGGCTGGAGGAGCAACCCGATCTGGAGATTCCAGACAAGGATTTGGAAATCACCACCTCCCGTTCTGGGGGCGCAGGGGGCCAGAACGTCAACAAGGTGGAAACGGCCGTGCGCATCCTGCACGTGCCCACGGGCCTGGCGGTGCGTTGCACCCAGGAGCGCTCCCAGCTCCAAAACAAGGAAAAGGCCATGGCCCTGCTCAAGGCCAAGCTGATGGTGATCGCCCAGGAACAGCGGGCCGCGGAAATTGCCGACATCCGCGGCGACATCGTGGAGGCCGCCTGGGGCAACCAGATCCGCAACTACGTTTTCCACCCCTACCAGATGGTGAAAGATCTCCGCACTGGAGAGGAAACCACCGATGTGCAAGGCGTGATGGATGGCGACCTGGATCCCTTCATCCAGAGCCTGCTGCGGCAGGGGGTGGAGGTGGGCGTAGCGGCCTAGCGCCAGGCAGTTCTGCTCTTTTCCTTTGATCCCATGGCCCCCGAACCATCCCCGCAAAAGCCTGAAAACCAGGAACAATCAGCCGGATTTGTCAAGCTGGCCATGCGCAACATGGTGCGCAAGGGCCGCCAAAGCCTGCTCCATTTCGGCCTCACGGCCCTTGGTCTCTCGGCTTTCCTGCTCCTGATCGCCTGGCTCGGGCGGCCCCAAACGCCCCTCTGACCCATGGGCGCTGTGGAGATCGACCTGGCCTTCGATGTGGACCTCGAGATCCACCCTGGCGAGGCTTGGGCCAACGCCGACCCCCTCGTTGGCGGAAAGGGGGCGGAGGCCACCTGGAGCGCCTGTGTGCGGAGCTGGCTGGAGGCCTTGGCCCCCGACCTGCCAACCCCCCTGCGGGCAGCCAGCTACTCCCTCGGCTTGAGCCTGGTGGACGATGCCACCATCGCCTCCCTCAACGCCACCTGGCGACAAAAGGAGGGGCCCACGGACGTGTTGGCCTTTGCCGCCCAGGAAGGCGCGCCCCCCCTCCCCCCTAGCGCCGCAGGTCAGAACGTCACCGATCCCTTGGAACTGGGCGACATCGTGATCTCCCTTGAAACCGCCCTGCGCCAGGCCCTGGAGGCCGGTCACAGCCTGGAGCAGGAACTCCTCTTCCTGGCGAGCCATGGCCTGCTTCACCTCTTGGGCTGGGACCATCCGGACGAACCGTCCCTGGAGGCCATGCTCACCCTCCAGAATGATCTGCTTTCCCACACCGCCCACCTGTTCCACGGGGGGCCTGAACTTTCCCGCGGGAAATCTTCGGGCTAGGGTGCGGCCATGTCGTGGATTGGTGAGGAGTGGTTTTACCCGTTCCTGATCATCACCCCCCCCAACTGCACGAAGTGGTTGTGGATTCCCACCGCCGGGGGCGACGATTGAGGGCAGGGGCCTGGAAGATTGCCGGAGACCTGCCCTCCAGTTTCCGCTACGCGGCCCAGGGTTTGGCCTACAGCTTTGCCAGCCAGCGCAACTTCCGCATCCATGTGAGCATGGGTTTGGTGGTGTTTTGCCTCGGCCTGTGGCTTCAGCTCAGCCTGGATCGGCTCGCCATGCTGGTGCTCACCGTCGCCGCCGTGCTGGTGCTCGAACTGCTGAACACCGCCACGGAAGCGGTGGTCGACCTGGCCATCGGCCGCAAATTCCACCCCCTGGCGCGCATCGCCAAGGACTGCGCCGCGGCAGCGGTGCTGGTGGCGGCCATCTCTTCCCTGCTGATCGCCCTGCTCTTGCTCATTCCTCCCCTGCTCCATCGTGTTGGCCTCCTGCCTGCTTGAGTGCACACGATGCTTTTGGTGATCGACAACTACGACAGCTTCACCTTCAACCTGGTGCAGTATCTGGGTGAGCTGGCTGAAGCCCATCCCCTGGCCGCCGACGTGCGCGTGGAGCGCAACGATGCCCTCTCCGTGGAGGACATCCGCCAAATGGCCCCCCAGGCCCTCCTGATCTCCCCGGGGCCCGGTGATCCCGATCAGGCAGGGGTGTGTGTGGAGGTGTTGCGGGAGCTCGGCCCTGAATTGCCGATCCTGGGCGTTTGCCTCGGCCATCAGTGCCTTGGGCAGGTGTTTGGTGGCCAGGTGGTTCGGGCTCGGGAATTGATGCATGGAAAAACCTCCGCCGTGCACCACAGCGGGGTGGGTGTGTTTGAAGGCCTCCCGGAGCCCCTCACCGCCACCCGTTACCACAGCCTGGTGGTCGACCGCCCCACCCTCCCGGAGACGCTGGAAGTCACGGCCTGGTTGGAGGATGGAACCATCATGGGTCTGCGCCATCGTCAATGGCCCCACCTTCAAGGCGTGCAGTTTCACCCTGAAAGCGTGCTCACTGAGGGTGGCCATGCCCTGCTGGCGAATTTTCTGCGCCAGGCCAGTCACTTCATCTCCCTTCAGCACTGCTAGTTTCGCGGCCAGCCGTCCCGCGGCCGTTCCTTGACGCCTCTCCTCCCGTGCCTGTGAGCTCCAGCCGTGTGCTTGCCCTGGCTCTCCTCACCGTCGCCCCCGCCATTCCCAGTGCCCAAGCCGCCGGTGGGGGGGTGCAGATCACCAGTTTTGGCCACAGTTCCCTGCTGATCGAAGGGGGTGGGGCCCGGGTGCTGCTCAATCCCTTCCGCGCCGTGGGATGTGCGGCGGGGCTGGCGGAGCCCAGGGTGAGTGCGGATGTGATCCTGGCCAGCAGCCTCCTGAAGGATGAGGGAGCCTCCGTGGCCAGTGGACGGTTGCTGAGCAAACCCGGCTCCTACAAGGTGGCCGGTTTACAGATCGAGGGGATTGGGGTTCCCCACGACCGGGTGGATGGACGACGCTTTGGCCAGTCCACCGTTTGGCGATGGCGTCAGGGGGGCCTGGACTTCGCCCATCTGGGGGGCACGGCAGGGGCCATCACTCCGGCCGACAGGGTCCTCCTCGGGCGGCCGGATGTGCTGTTGATCGGCGTCGGGGGTGGAGCCAAGGTGTACACCGGAGCAGAAGCGGCGGCTGTGGTGCGGGAGTTGAACCCCCGTCGGGTGATTCCCGTGCAGTTCCTCCGTGGTGGCAAAAGTCCAGCGAACTGCGATCAGGGGGGAGTGCAGCCGTTCCTGGAGGCCCTGGGCAACCCCACCGTTCGCCAGGCCGGCTCCACCCTCAGCCTCACCCCTCCCCTGGGGGACAGCACCGTGGTGGAGGTGATGCGCTGACCGCACCTTCGTCCCTGCCGTCGCCCTACCTCTCCGTTGCCGTTGTGGGGGCCGGCAGCGCGGGACTGCTGTTGGCCGCCCTGCTCCACCGGCAGGGCCATCGGGTGCGGTTGTTTGAAAAGGCGGAGGCGGTGCGCACCGACGGCTGCGGCATCCTCTTGGTGAAGAGCGGGGTGGAAGCGATCGCCGCCAGTGGGATTCCCGGTTTGTTGGAACGCCTCCTGGCCGAAGGGCTGCCCGTGAGTCGGTTTGTGGTGCGCAACCTGCGGGGCGATCTGATCGAAAGCTCCCCGGCGGAGCGGCAGGCCGATGAACTGCCGTCCCTGCTGATTCACCGGCGGGCGATCCTCGAAGCGCTGGCCGATACCCTGCCTGCGGAGGTGCTCCAGCCAGGCGCCGAGCTGCTCCAATGGCAACAGTGGCCCCAGTCTGAGCATCCCGTGGAAGCCGTCTTTGCCGATGGTCGCCGCTGGACGGGAGATCTGCTCGTGGGGGCGGACGGGCTTTTTTCCAAAGCGGCCCCCCTTCTCGCCCCGGAGCGCCGCCTCAACTACCTCGGGGATCGGGTGTGGAGGGGGGTGGTGCCCGATGCCACCTTTTGCCGGGATGGGGAGTTTTTCGTGTATGCCAGGGGCCGTGGGGTGTACGCCAACGTGTTCGACCTCGGCGTGGACAGCCATGGCCAGGCCCTCACCCACTGGGGCTTTTTCCAGGAGGAGCCCCTGCCCGCCGAGAGGGAGGTGCAGCGGCGGCTCCTGGAGGAACCGGTTCCCGAGGATGCTTTGGCGAAGGTGCCGGCAGATCTGGCGGACCTGATTCGCCGCACCCCTCCGGAGGCGCTGGTGGCCAACTGGTCCTTTGACATCGACCCCCTCCCCAGGCTGCTCCAGGGCCGGGTGGTGTTGATCGGGGATGCGGCCCATGCCATGAGCTCCTCCCAGGCCAGGGGGATGACGGCGGGGCTGGAGGATGCGGTGGAGTTGGCCCGGGAGCTGGCCCCCCAACGCGTGGGGGAAGCAGCCAGTCCCATGGAGGTGGATCAGGCCCTCCAGAGGTGGGAACAGCAGCGCCTGCCTGTGGTGCACGGTTACCAGGAGCGCAGCCGGGCGGTCAGTGCCCGAACCGGTCGCCGGCGCCCGCCCCAGGTGGCGGTCTCCCCTGCTCCGCCGAACCGCTAGCTCAGCGACCCGTTTCCACCCTTTGGTAGGCCTCCCAAAACCGTTCCATCTGGGCACGGGTGCCGATGCTCACCCGCATCGACCCTTCAATCAGCGGTTTGTCCGCCATCGAACGCACCAGGATGCCCTCCTGCCGCAGGCGCCGCTCCACCACCTCAACCGGGGATTCGGGCCAGATCAAGAGGTAGTTGCCTCCATCCACGTGATGCCGCACCCCGGCGCCGGCCAATTCAGCGGCCAGCCAATCGCGGGCTTCCAGCACCGCTTCCACGTAGGTGTCCACATAGGCCTGGTCCGCCAGGGCGGCAGCCGCGGCGGTGACCGCGAAACTGTTCACGTCGTAGGGGCCCGTTACCCGGCTGATGCGGTCGACAACCTCCCCACAACCCAGGGCGAAACCGATCCGTAAGCCCGCCAATCCTGCTGTTTTCGAGAGCGAGCGGAGCACCACCAAATTGGGGGTGGCGCTGAACGCATCGGGGTGCCCCCCGGCGCCAGCCCTTTCCGCCAGGAGGGGCAGCACGCTGTCGCCACTGAAGGCCTCGTAGAGTTCATCCACCACCACCAGGGTGTCCGGGGCGGCGGCGGCCAGCTCGAGGATTCTTGCTGGGGCAAGGCGGGTGCCCGTGGGGTTGTTGGGGTTGCAGATCAGCAGCAGCCGCGGCGCTGCCCGCTCCCCAGATTCAGCGGGCTCCAGGGCGGCTCGGATCTCGTCCAAGGGGAACCCATAGCAGGGCAGGTGATAGGGAATCGCGTCGATCTCCATGCCCTGCATGCGGGCGCAGGGGGCGTAATAGCCAAAGGTGGGCAGGGTGGTGAGAAGTCGTTCCCCCGGACTGCCATAGGCATGAAACACGGCGTGGAGGGCCCCGTCCACCCCGTTGAACAGGCCCACGTTTTCGGGGCCGAGGCCGCTTACAGCCCCACCGAGGGCGGCCACAACGGTGTCCCGCAGTCCGTCGTACTCGGGATAGATGGAATAGTGATCCGCAGGAATGGCCCGGATCGCCTCCACCACCTTGGGGCTGGGTCCCAGGGTGTTCTCATTGAAGTCCAGTCGCAACAAGCCCCTGCGGCCCTCCAACGGAGCGCTGTAGGCCTGCAGGCGCTCCACATCAGGGCGCGCAGGGGGAAAGGAGCAGGGGGAACCCTTCAACGGGGCAAAGGCCAGCCTGCTTGCAGGGTAGGCCTCAAGGGTCGCGCACCGACCTGACCACGGGCCCTTGCCAACCGGGTGCTCTGAAACCGACCATGGCCCCAGTCAGCTTGTCCAGAACACGCCATGTCCACTGAGCGCACCTTCATCGCCATCAAGCCCGACGGTGTGCAGCGTGGTCTGGTGGGAGAGATCATTGGCCGGTTTGAGCGCAAGGGTTTCAAGCTGGTGGGACTTAAGCAGCTCACCCCCAGCCGCGAGCTCGCTGAAAGCCACTACGGGGTGCATCGGGAGCGGCCCTTTTTTGCCGGTCTTGTGAATTTCATCACCAGCGGCCCCGTGGTGGCCATGGTTTGGGAAGGGGACGGGGTGATCGCCGCGGCCAGGCTGATGATCGGAGCCACCAAGCCCCTGGAGGCTGCCCCTGGCACCATCCGCGGCGACCTGGCGGTGAACATTGGTCGAAACGTCATCCATGGATCGGACGGCCCCGAAACAGCCGTTCAGGAAATTGCCCTATGGTTCGCTTCGGCAGAACTGAGCGAATGGCAGCCTGCGGATCAATCCTGGAGAGTCGAATAGGAACCATGTTGATCGAAGTTTTCGCCCATCGTTTGGCCCGCCAGGATTCACAGGAATCCATCTCCTAGAAGATGTTTGCAGCTTGATCAAATTCCTGTCCTTTCCCCGCAGGCTTGTTGCGCAAATCATCAAGCCCCTTCGCGATCGGCAACCAGCTGCAGTTTTGATTCGGGAGACTGCCAGACAAGAATGGAAGCTGATCTTCCTCAATTTTCTCTCGGCGATCCTGCAAGCCACCAGTGAAGGCCTGACCCTGGGGGTCATGTTTCTTGCCGTTGATGTCCTCCAAAAACCCGTGGGGAGTGCCCTGGGGATTGGGAACAATCCCTATCTAAGGACCTTTCCGCAAATCAATCAATTCCTCAATCAGCTCACAACCTTTCAAGCCTTCACCCTGCTGTTGAGCCTGGCGGTGCTGTTGAAACTGATCCAAGGTGGCGCCATGGCCTTGGGGAACATTTCCACCGGATATTTCAGTAATCGGGTGTCCTGCAGACTCACCTCACGCCTGCATGGACATATTCTCAACTACACCTATGCCTGCGCAAGCCGCTATCGCGTTGGAGATCTTATTTTCGTCACAAGCACAGGGCCTACAGCCATCATCAATGACATTAAGAGCTATAGCAATCTGATCACCAATGCCTTCTTGCTTCTCACCTATCTCGCGGTGCTGATCAGGCTCTCCCCTTGGCTTCTGATTGCTGCTGTCTTGATGGGGGTGTTATCGATGCTGGCCCAGAATATCCTCCTGCCAAAAATCGGGGAAAGGGCCAGGATCGCCACCGAGCTGGGCATTGAACTCGGCAGCCGCATGACGGAAAACATCCAGGGTCTGAGGCTTCTGCACACAACCGGCTTCCTCCAGGAAGCTGGAAAAGAGGTGGATCGGCAGACAAGAAATTATGAAATCAATGCCAGGGGCCAGGTCAGGCTGAATTCGATTAATGGGCCCGTCACCTTGGTGCTCCCGATTCTGATGATCGCAGGCATCGCCTGGTTGAGCATCGTGTTTTTCGGCGAGAGAAGTTCCGGGGTTCTGCCAAGCCTGGTCACATTTGTTGTTGCTTTGCAGAGGTTGAACGGCAGCATCGGAGGACTCTCAGACCTTTTCCTGGCGAGGAAAGCCAATTCAGCCAATTTGAATGTGCTGAATCGCTTCCTGAACGTCAGTGATAAACAATTTCGTCGCAGCACTGGCCTCCCCTATCAGGGCATCCATCAACAGATCAAGCTCGAAAATGTTGAGCTTCGATATTCTCCTGAACTGGCTCCAGCCCTTCAATCCATCAACATCACAATTCCCAAAGGTCATACCGTCGCCTTGGTGGGTAGCAGCGGAGCGGGCAAGAGTTCCATTGCCGATCTGCTCGCTGGGCTCTATGAGCCCAGCAATGGATGCATACGAATTGATGAAACAGACTTAAGAAATATCGAGCCAACTACCTGGCAGCAAAGGATTGGCGTTGTCAGCCAGGACACCTTTCTCTTCAACGCCACGATCGCCGACAACATCACCTTTGGCACCCCCAGTGCCAGTTCCGCCGACGTTGAATTCGCCTGCCAGCAGGCCCAGGCGGACAGATTCATTGCCAAGCTCCCGGACGGCTACAGCACCTTGGTGGGGGAGCGGGGCTATCGATTGAGTGGGGGGCAGCGTCAGAGAATCTCGTTGGCCCGTGCCATTCTCCGGAACCCCGACCTGTTGATTCTGGATGAGGCCACCAGTGCCCTTGACACCGAAAGTGAACGCCTTGTGCAGCAAGCCATTGATCAATTTGATCGGAAACACACCATCCTGGTGATCGCCCACCGGTTAAGCACCATTGTCAATGCGGACAGGATTTATGTCTTAGACCAGGGCAAGGTGATTGAGGAAGGCAACCATCATGGGCTTCTCGAACAGAACGGAAAATATGCACGCCTCTGGCAGCAACAAAGCAAGGTGATCAAGACGGATAAAATGCTCACCTAATCCTGTCGTTCAAAGCGATCCGGAGCAAACACCTCGAGCCAATGGGCCCAATCCGACTCCAGTGGGCCATGGCCAACGGATGCGGCGATCAAGCTGGCACTGATTGCCGCCAGCAGCACCCCATTGCGGTGATGGCCCACCGCCAGCCAGAGTCCGGCCATCGGCCCTTCCCCCAGCAGGGGGGCCTGATCGGGAGTGCAGGGACGGAATCCCCACCACCGCTCCATCGGCGGCCAAAGCCGGGCCTCGGGGAGCAGGGCGGCCACACCCTCTTCCAGTTGACGTTGTCCCGCCGGCGTCAGACCCCCCTGGAATCCAGCCCCAGGTTCTGAGGTGGCTCCCACCACCACCAGCCCATCCCCCCTGGGAACCATGTAGGTGCCCGGACCAAAAAGCACCCGCCGGAGGGCTTGTCTAGGCCCCTGCAGGGACAACATCTGGCCTTTGACGGGAAACACAGGCACCTGGGGGAGCAGCTGGGCCGTCCAGGCCCCACAGGTGAGTACAGCCCTGCGACAGGACACCCTGTGCAGCTCCCCATCCGCCCGCCGCACTTTTACCCCTGCCAAGGTTTCGCCAGCCGCTGAGGTGCAAAGAAGCTCCTCCACCTCACTGCCTTCCTCAAAGGCCACACCCCGAATCACACAGGCGGCCTCCAGCGCCCGCATCAGGCATCGGCGGTTGTCCATCTGGCCGTCCTGGGGGAAGAGCAGGCCCACGGACCAATGGGGGCCGATCCCCGGCACCTCCCGCTCCAGGGCGGACCGCCCCAAGGGCTCCCCAAAGCAGGCCGTAGGGAACGCCTCCAGCTCAGCGGAGCGATGGAAAGGCACCACGATCCCCGTGGACTGCAACCCACAGGAGAGCCCACTCTCGGCTTCGATGCCCTCCACCCAGCGGGGGATGAGGGCCTGGCTGGCCTGGCCGAGGCCCAGCAGGGGGCCAGTCAACCCCTCGGCATGGGGCGCCAGCATCCCAGCCGCCACAAACCCCGCGGCTTCCGTGCGCCGCCGACTCAGCACCAACACCTCTTCCCCGGACCGGGCGAGGGCATGGGCAATGGACAACCCCATCAGCCCCCCTCCAAGGATCACCACCGGGTCTGACAGCTCAGGTGCCATGGGGAGGCAAGAACATGGGCCCAGTGTCGCCAGCGGGGCTCTGGAGGCTAGGCCAGCCCTCCCTATGATCGGCTCTCCCGCCCCTGGCGGCCCATCCGCCCTGTTCCAGCCCGATGGCCAGCGCCGCCACCTCCGCCGCACCGTCCCGTTCTTCCGCCACGGCCGAGGCCCCAACCTGGGAGGCTGTGATCGGGCTGGAAATCCACGTGCAGCTGGGCACGGCAAGCAAGATCTTCAGCCCGGCCTCCACCAACTTCGGGGATGCGCCCAACAGCCACGTGGATCCGTTGGTGTGTGGCCTGCCCGGCACCCTGCCCGTGCTGAATGAAAAGGTGCTGGAGTATGCCGTGAAGGCGGCCTTGGCCTTGAATATGCAAATCGCCAAGCACAGCAAATTTGATCGCAAACAATATTTCTATCCCGATCTTCCCAAAAACTACCAGATTTCCCAATACGATGAGCCCATTGGAGAAGATGGTGCCATTGAAGTGGAGGTGGCGGAGAAAGGGCAGGACACCTATCTCAAAACCATTGGCATTGAGCGCCTGCACATGGAAGAAGATGCGGGGAAACTGGTGCACGCCGGCAGCGACAGGCTCGCGGGAAGCAGTCACTCCCTGGTGGATTACAACCGTGCCGGCGTCGCCCTGGCCGAAATTGTGAGCAAGCCCGATCTCCGCACGGGGCGGGAGGCGGCGGAGTACGCGGCAGAAGTGCGACGGATCATGCGTTATCTGGGCGTCAGTGATGGCAACATGCAGGAGGGTTCCCTGCGCTGCGATGTGAATATTTCCGTGCGGCAGGGTCCCGAAGCTCCCTTCGGCGTGAAGGTGGAGATCAAGAACATGAATTCATTCTCCGCCATTCAAAAGGCCTGTGATTATGAGATCCAGCGGCAGATCAAAGCGATCGAGGCTGGCGAACTGATCCGCCAGGAAACACGCCTGTGGGATGAGGGTAAACAAATCACGAAGGCCATGCGGAGCAAGGAGGGGAGCAGCGATTACCGCTACTTTCCAGAGCCCGACCTGGGTCCGATTGAGGTGAGCGAGCCGCAGCGGGAAGCCTGGCGTGCGGAACTCCCAGAGCTGCCAGCAGCCAAACGCCACCGCTACGCGGAGCAGCTCGGCCTTTCGATCTACGACGCCAGGGTGCTGACGGATGAGCGCCCGATGGCGGAGTATTTCGAGGCCACCGTCGCCGCAGGCGCCGATCCAAAGGCGGCCTCCAACTGGATTACGGGGGATATCGCCGCCTGCGTGAATGCCCAGCGCCTCTCCTACGACGAGCTCCCCTTGAGGCCAGCCGACTTGGCGGAATTGGTGGGACTGATCAGCAAGGGCACCATCAGCGGCAAGATCGCCAAGGAAATCCTTCCCGAACTGCTGGAGAAGGGAGGATCGGCCAAAGCCATGGTGGATGCCAAGGGCCTGGGGATGATCAGCGATCCAGCCGAAATCACCGCGATCGTGGAGGAGCTCCTGGCCGCCCATCCGGCGGAGGTGGAGGCGTTCCGCGGGGGCAAAATGAAGTTGCAGGGCTTCTTCGTGGGGCAACTGATGAAGCGCACGGGGGGCCGAGCCGACCCCCAACTGGCCAATCGACTCCTGTTGGAGAGGCTCAACGGATGAACACCCCCCCCACGCCGCCTCATAGCCTGGAGGCCTTGGAGGAGGTGCTGCGTCGGGGCAGCCTCAGCCAGGATACCCTGGGGTCCTACCTGGAGCTGGACCTGCCCGTGCAGGTGCGCATCGAGCTGGAGTGGATGCTGCACACCATCCGCCAGTTGGAGGAGCACCGCTCCCGGCTGGTGCAGCGCCTGGGCGAGTTCACCCGGTAGCGCTGGACCCACCAGACGGGACCTTCCCCAGGGCGGCATCCACCCGGGCCGCCAGCTCCAAGGGTGAGCCGAGGGTGGAAATCACCACATCGGCCCGGGCCAATTTCTCAGCCATGGGCCACTGGGCCCCCATGCGCACCAAGGCCTCCCCACGGGTGAGGCCATCCCTGGCCTGCAGCCGCCGCAGTTGCTCTTCCCCACTGCCACAATCCGCCACCCAGATCTCGGAACAGAGCGACTCCAGCCCTGCCTCAAAGAGCAAAGGGATCATCAGCACCACCACAGGAGCCGCCTTCAAGCGCTCGAGTTCGCCTTGAAACCCAGCCCGCACGAGGGGATGCACAAGGTGCTCCAACCATTGGCGCTCCGCCGGATCGGCAAACACAATCCTGGCCAAGGCTTGGCGATCCAATTGGGCTGGGGGATTCCCTTCTGGGGAGCCAGCGCTCGCCAGAACGGCTGGTCCATAACGGTTCAGCACGGCCTGGCTGGCGGCCGTTCCCGGGGCCAGGGCATCACGGGCCATTTGATCCGCATCCAGCACAGCCAGCCCATGCCGTTCGGCGAGCACACGGCCGACGGTGCTTTTACCCGTGGCGATCCCCCCGGTCAGCCCAATGCGGCGTGGCTGGACCATGGCATCGAGACGGCTGAAGGTCACCGCGAAAACCTAGGGGGTTTCTTGTCAGATCTAAGTTGAGCCATTCGCCACCCGTTATGGACGCCCACCCCTTGCTTGAGGCGCTGCACTGGCGCTATGCCGTCAAGCAGTTCGACGGGGAGCGCACCATTCCAGCGGAGATCTGGTCTGCTCTGGAGGAAACCCTGGTGCTCTCCCCCTCCTCCTACGGGTTGCAGCCCTGGAAGTTTCTGGTGATCACCGATGGCGCCCTGCGGGCGGAGCTCCGGCCCCACTCCTGGAACCAATCGCAGATCACAGATTGCTCCCACCTCGTGGTGTTCCTGCGGCAACGGAAGGTGAGCGAAGGGGATCTGCAGCGGCTGCTGGCCTGCACCGCGGAGGTGCGGGGAGCGGCCGTGGAAAGCCTGACGCCCTATGGGGAGTTGATGCGCAAAGATCTGGTGGATGGGCCCCGCAGCCAGCGCATCGACACCTGGGCCTCCAATCAGGTGTACATCGCCTTGGGAAATTTGCTCACCAGTGCCGCGCTGCTGGGGATAGACACCTGCCCGATTGAAGGCTTCAGCCCCCCGGATTACGACCGAATTCTTGACCTGGGCGACACCCCTTACCAATCAGCTGTGGTGTGTGCCTGCGGCTATCGCAGTCCCTCAGACCGTTACGCCAGCTTGGGCAAGGTGCGCTACCCAGCCCACGAGGTGATCGAGCATCGCTGAAGCCATGGACAAATCCGAGATCATCGAGCGGGCCAGGGGTTTCTGTGCCCCGTTCCGCATCAGCGACGGCAAGGGCTTCCAGCTCAAGTCCGTGGATCCCGCCGATACGCTCCACCTGGACCCAAGCAATAAACAGGCCGCTGAAGCAGCCCTTAAGGAAGGGGTCGACATCCTTTCCGAGCTTCAAGACAAGCTCTATGCCCAGGACCGATGGGCCGTGCTGCTGCTGTTCCAGGCCATGGATGCCGCGGGGAAGGACGGCACCATCAAGCATGTGATGAGTGGGGTGAACCCCCAGGGCTGCCAAGTCACCTCGTTCAAATCCCCCAGTGCGGAAGAGCTGGATCACGACTATCTCTGGCGCTGCCAGCGACACCTGCCGGAGCGGGGCCGGATCGGCATTTTCAACCGCAGCTATTACGAGGAAACCCTTGTGGTGCGGGTGCATCCTGAGCTGCTCGCTCGCCAAAGCCTGCCCCACAGCCTCATGGGTCCGAAGATTTGGGAGGAGCGGTTCCACGACATCCGCCAGTTTGAGGGGTATCTGGGTCGCAATGGCGTCGTGGTGCGTAAATTTTTCCTGCATGTCTCCAAACAGGAACAAAAGAAACGCTTTCTAAAACGGCTGGATGAATCAGAGAAACATTGGAAGTTTTCCGCTGCGGATGTGCGCGAACGGGGCCATTGGCAGGCCTACATGGAGGCCTATGAAGAGATGATTCAAAACACCGCCACTGAGCAAGCCCCTTGGTATGTGGTGCCAGCGGATCACAAGTGGTTCACCCGCCTGGTGGTGGCTGCCGCGGTGATTGACACCCTTCTTTCCCTCGATCTCCACTACCCCACGCTGAGCCCGGAGGCCCAGAAGGAGCTCAAGGCGGCCCGCAGGGGGCTGGAAGCGGAAGGGTGATGTCCGAACCCACCTGCCCAACAATGCAGGGCCAAGGATCGGGAGTATGATTTTGGCATGGATCACCAAGTCGTTCTCCCGAGAGAGCGATGGCAAAACCATAATTTCCCGTCCATTTCAACCATGACACGACGTTCTTCCCAGCTTCGGCTTTTGAGCCGGCTCAATTCTTCTGCTGTGGTCGCACCCCAGCCGCGGCCCAGCGAAGTCCCCTCCACCCTCCAGTGCACCCCCCAGGACCTCACCTGGGAAGATCTTCTGGGTCGACGCTGACGTTTCCCTGGGTGGAGGTCACCCAGCGGGGAGCGGGATCCGCCAAGCTGGTGCCTCCTCGGTGGTTTCCCCGGTGCAACGACGGGCCTTGCTGCGCTTGGTTCCTGCCCTCCTTGCGGCTGGAGCGTTCTTGCTGCTGCCAAAGCACAGCTTTTCCCAGGGTGCCTCTTCACCCCAGGGGGGCCAGGGGGGCAAATCCAGCTCCACCCTGAGATTTTTGGCCGTGGCCGACACGGGCAGCGCCGATGGCAACCAACGGGCCCTCGGTGTGCAAATGGCAGGCGTGCATCGACGCAAGCCCGTGGATTTGGTGATTCTGGGGGGTGACAACATCTACCCCTCGGGCGATCTCGCCCTGGCGGAGACCGCATTCCGCCGTCCCTATCGGGAGTTACTGCAGTCTGGAGTGCCTTTCCATGCGGTGTTGGGCAACCACGACATTCGCACCGACAACGGCGTGCCCCAGGTGGCCTACAAACCCTTTGGCATGCAAGGACGGTTTTACACCCTCCAGCGGGGTCCCGTCGACTTTTTCATGCTCGACACCAACGGCAACGCCGACTGGCAACGGCAGATGAGCTGGTTGCGAACGGTGTTGGCCCGCAGCCGTGCTCCATGGAAGGTGGTGGTGGGTCACCACCCGATCTATTCCTCCGGGTTCTACGGCAACGACCCCCACATGGCCGCCAAACTCGGTGCGCTCATGCGCCGCCATGGCGTGCAGCTGTACATCAATGGCCACGACCACAACTACGAACGCAGCAAACCCATCGATGGCATCACGTATCTGGTGGTGGGCGGGGGGGGAGCCACGTTGCGGCCCGTGATCAGCACTGCCCAAACAGCCAAGGCGGCCAGTGTCTTCAGCTTTGCTGAGATCGAAGCGAACCCCCGGGAGCTGAAACTCTGGGCCTGGGATAAAAACGGGAAACAAATTGACCAGGCCGTGTTCACACAACCCACCCCCAAGAGCACATAGGCAACACGCCACACTCGGCTGCGGGTGGAAGCAAAGAAGAAGCCTGGGGGTTTTGTAGCAACAGCAGCAACGCAAGGGCTCCCCCACTCCCTTGGCTAGAAACCAGAAAGCACCCGCTACGCCATGCCGTCTGCCGCTCGCCTCCAGGCCCTGCAAACCATCCTCGAACGACCCCCGGTCGCTGTGGAGCCCGCCGAGCCCCTGGAGAAGATCTGGGCCAGCGATGTGTTTGGCCTCGAAACCATGAAGTCGGCCCTGCCTAAGGATGTGTTCAAGTCGATCCAGCGCTCCATGCGGCAGGGGAGCAAGCTCGACCTCGGGGTGGCCGACACGGTGGCCCAGGCGATGAAGGAGTGGGCAACCGCCCGCGGCGCGCTCTACTACGCCCACGTCTTCTACCCCCTCACCAACCTCACCGCCGAGAAGCACGACGGTTTCATTGCGCCCCAATCCGATGGCAAGGCCATCGCCGAATTCTCCGGCAAGCTCCTGGTGCAAGGCGAACCGGATGGGTCGTCCTTCCCCAACGGCGGCCTGCGCACCACCTTCGAAGCCCGGGGGTACACCGCCTGGGATGTCACCAGCCCGGCCTGGTTGATGCGCACCCCCAATGGGGTCACCCTCTGCATTCCCACGGTGTTCGTGAGCTGGACCGGGGAGGCCCTTGACAAGAAAACCCCCCTGCTGCGCTCCAACGCCGCCATGAACGCCCAGGCCCAGCGCCTGCTGCGCCTGCTGGGGGCCACGGAGATCGCTCCGGTGAATTCCAGCTGCGGGGCGGAGCAGGAATATTTTCTCATCGATTCAGGCTTCACGGCCCTGCGGCCCGACCTGCAGCTGGCGGGCCGCACCCTCTTTGGCGCACCACCGGCCAAGGGCCAGCAATTCGACGACCACTACTTCGGTGCCATCCCCGAGCGGATTCAAGTGTTCATGCAGGATGTGGAGCTCCAGCTCTACCGCCTCGGCATCCCGGCCAAGACCCGCCACAACGAGGTGGCGCCTGGCCAGTTCGAGATTGCGCCCTTCTTTGAAGCCGCCAACGTGGCCACGGATCACCAGCAGCTGCTGATGACCGTGCTCAAGAGCACGGCCAAAAAGCATGGCCTCACCTGCCTCCTGCCTGAGAAGCCCTTCGCGGGGGTGAACGGCAGTGGCAAGCACGTGAACTGGTCGATCGGCAACGCCACCCAGGGCAACCTGCTGGATCCCGGCAAAACGCCCCACGCCAACCTGCAGTTTCTGCTTTTCTGCGCCGCCGTGATCCGCGGCGTGCACAGCTATGGCCCCCTGATGAGGGCCGCGATCGCCACCGCCCGCAACGACCATCGCCTCGGAGCCAACGAGGCGCCACCAGCGATCATCTCGGTGTATCTCGGCAGCCAGCTGGAGGACGTTTACAACCAGATCAAGAGCGGCCGGCTCGAAGGCTCCGCCCAGGCCGCGCTGATGTCCCTGGGGGTCGACACCCTGCCCGAGCTCAACAAGGATCCAGGTGACCGCAACCGCACCTCGCCCTTCGCCTTCACGGGCAACCGTTTCGAATTCAGGGCCGTTGGCTCGGGCCAGTCGGTGGCGGGCCCCCTGGTGGTGCTCAACACCATCCTGGCCGATTCCCTGCAATGGCTCTGCGACGAACTGGAGGGGCGTCTTAACTCCGGCCTGCCCCTGGAGGAGGCGGCCTTCGCCGTGCTCAAGCTCACCATGGATCTCCATGGCGCGGTGGTGTTCGGTGGGGACGGCTACTCCTCCGACTGGCACCGCATGGCAGTGGAGGAGCGGGGTCTGGAAAATCTTCGCACCAGCGCCGATGCCCTGCCCGTGCTGGAGCGGCCAGAAATCCGCGAGCTGTTCGAGCGCCAGGGGGTGCTCACACCCACGGAGCTGGAGAGCCGGTTTGAGGTGTATGCGGAGCAATACATCCTCGCCATTGAGGTGGAAGCCAAGCTGGCCCTGCGCATCGCCCGCACCCAGATCTACCCAGCTGTCTCGGAATTCCTCGAGCAGCAGGCGCGCTCCCTTCGCGACCAGGAGGCGATCGGCCTGCCCATCGACCGCAGCCTGGCCAGCCAAGTGGCCGACCTCAACCAGCGGCTCCTGAAAACGTGCACCGCCCTCGAGGCGGCCGTCCAGCAGCCTCCCCACGACGTGCACGGCCATCTGCGCCACTGCTCCGACACCCTCATGCCCCTGTTGGGCGAGCTCCGCGGGGCGGTGGATGGGCTGGAGGCGCTGGTCGCCGACGACCTCTGGCCCCTTCCCACCTACGGGGAAATGCTGTTTTTCCGTTGAGGCTCAGCGGGGTGGCAGGGAGGGGGCCGGCCCCCCTCTCTGCTGAATGTCATGATTGAAGGTATGACTGTGCTGCACTGCCCCCTCTGCATCGGCCTTGCGGTGCTGTCGATCGTGAGGGCCACTGCCCATTTGGTGCTGGGCTGGAGATGGCTGGGCCTCGCCACATAAGCCCACCTTATTCATCCCATCGTCAGGACTGATCAACCGAAGCCCCGGCGGACCCTCAGCATCCCGCAACAGTCCGTTACACTTCAGCGCGACGGGGGCTCTGACGGGTTTCCGTCCTTCCATCCGTCCCACGCAACTCCTCTTTGGGGATTGCATCTGACACCTTCACCGTTCTCATGACAGCCACTCTCCAACAGCGCTCCGGCGCTTCGGCGTGGAATCAGTTCTGTGAGTGGATCACCTCCACCAACAACCGCCTCTATGTGGGCTGGTTCGG
>JAYKHG010000164.1:0-3215 GCA_035284825.1 Cyanobacteriota bacterium | reverse complement strand
TTTTTGGCTGAGTTTGATGCGGCGGCGCAGGCGGCGGCTGAAGCCGAAGGCAGCACCTGCCCCAAGGAGGGGAAGGGGCCCTGGGGTTTGGAAGGTATTGATGTAGTTCTTCAGCAGGGCTGGTGGGACTCCCACATAGGTGTCTCTCACGAAGATCGTGCTGGCAGGGATGTTGGGATTGAAGCCAGTGAAACCCGCATCGGTAACGGGGCCAATGGTGGTGCAATTCGTAAAGCTGGAATCCGTGCACACCTCTTTGGTGACCGAAGCCCCAGAAAAGGGAGCGATGATGTTTTGAGACAAGCTCGCCCTCACCCACTGCTCCAACGGGGGAGCATCCAGCCTGTATTCAAAGACACCGCTGTAGGGGCCGGCGAGGCTGGGATCAAAGGTTGTACTGAGAGTCCAGGTTTTGTTGAGATCAGGATTCGGGACATTGGGCTGGAGTCCCTGATATTGAAACTGGATCGAACCCGAGTTCGGTGTTCCAGGAGCGGTGGGACCGCTGATGGCTGTGAACGTCGCTCCACCAGCTGAAACAACTACGGGATTCACCGGCGAGAAGGTTTGAGCCTGGACGACACGGGTGGATAGGGGTAGACAGCCAGTAGCTCCAAGAACAAAGCCCAGGAAACGCAGGAGGCGAAGAGGCAGGGTAGTCATGGTTTTACGAGTTATGATCTTTTCATCATAGGTCAAATTTGTTTCAAAACAATCTGGAGCATCCACATTTATGGTCCTGGCTGACCCGCCATGGCTTGCTCCATCCCCCTGAGCTCCACCCAGGCCCGCAGCACCTCCGCCACCGACCAGGCCTGGGCCACGCAGCCCCGGGGCCAGTGGGGCGCATCGCCATCAAAGATCTCGCTGATGCAGCCCACACCTCCCGTGCCCAGGTGGTGGCCCACCGCCTCCAAGAGCCGCAGGGCACCCACCGGATCCCCATGCACCCGCCCATGGGCCAGGGCGTAGGGGCCCAGCCACCAACCCCACACCGTGCCCTGGTGGTAGGCCCGATCCCGCGCCAGGGGGCCGCCGCCGTAGTGCCCCTGGTAGGCGGGGTGGCGGGGGTCGAGGCTGCGTAAGCCCACCGGCGTAAGCAGGTGCTGGCCGCAGGCCGCCAAGACTTGGCTGGCCTGCTCCTTCGACAGCAAGCCATCGGTGAGCGACACCGCCAGGAGTTGGTTCGGCCGCAACGCCCCATCAGGGGAACCATCGGGCTGATCCAGCACATCAAAACAGTAACCAGTGGCGCCATTCCAAAACCTCTGGAATCCCCGCTGGGCCGCCTCCGCCAAGTCGGCATAGGCCCCTCCCGGCTCCCCGCAGAGCGTCGCAAATTTCACCATGGTGCGCAGGGCGCAGCACCAGAGGGCATTCACCTCCACCGGCTTGCCGATGCGGGGGGTGATCACCTCCCCATTCACCTTCGCATCCATCCAGGTGAGCTGCAGCCCCTCCTCCCCGGCCCGCAGCAGGCCATCGGCCGGATCCCGCCGGATGCCATGGCGGGTGCCACCGCAGTGGGCCTCCACGATCTCCCGCAGCTTGGGAAACAGCTCCCGGAGCAGGGCCCCATCGCCGGTGGCCTGGTGATACTGCCGCAGGGCCTCGACATACCAGAGGGTGGCGTCTACCGTGTTGTAGTCGTGCTCGCCCAACGTCTGCCTTCCTTCGGGGAAGCGGTTGGGCAGCATGCCCTGGCTCACAAACTGCCCATAGGTGCGCAGGATCTGAGCCGCAATGGGGGCACGGCCCGTGGTCAGCGTGAGGCCCGGCAGGCTGATCATCGTGTCGCGGCCCCAGTCGCCAAACCAGGGGTAGCCCGCCAGGATCGTTTGGCCGTCTTCCCTCTGGCCCTCCCCTGGGAAAGAGCGCGCCACCACAAATTGGTCCGCCGCCAGCACCAGCTGGCCCACCCAGGCCGGCGCCGACCCCGCCAATTCCGGCTGGGCCTGCCGCCAGCGATCCAACAGCACGGCGTCCTGGGCGCGGCGCTCCCCCAGGGCCCGCTCCCCATCCAGCGGGGGCTCCCCCTCGGTACTGGCCACCACCGTGAGGGTGGGCTGCTCAGGGCCCAGGGGCGCCGTGATGCGGCAGGCCCGCAGATGGTCGTCCCTGCAGGGCAGGCCCCGCTCCTCCTCCGCCGGCAGGGCCAACCCCCAGCACCACTCTCCAGGGCCGGCCACCGTGGTGGTGCCCCGGTCGCTGAGCACCACAAAGGGCACCCCCGTGCCCTTGGGCACCATCCGCACGCCATGGGGCAAGGCCTGGAGGCTGATCTCCGGATGGGGGATGCCCCCATGGTGGGAGCGGCTGTTCACCAGGGCCGTGAGGCACAGCCGCACGGGCTGGCTGGCCTGCAGCAGCCGATAGAGCACGGTGGTGGTGTGGGCGCCGCTCTGCATCCAAAGGCGTTTCTCCAGCAGCACATCCCCCAGGGCATAGGGCCAGGTGGGCACGGAGCCCTCCAGGGCAAAGGACACGATCCAGCGGTGCCCCTGGGGGTCCAGGGCCCCATCGGCCCAGCGCTGGCTGGTGAGGGGCAAGGCGTGATCGCCCACCTCCACCACCTCCTGCAGGCCGGCCACCAGGAGGGTGCGCCCACAGGGATCGGCGGGAGCCCCCAGGGCCGCCACCAGCAACCCGTGGTACGCCCGGGTGAGGGAGCCGGCCACCGTGCCGCTGCCGTAGCTGCCCAGCCCGTTGGTGATCAACCACTCCCGCTCCTCCGCCCTGGCCAGATCACCCGTGATCTCGCTGCCAAAGCTGATGGCCATCGAAGCCCTCCCGATGCGCAGGCCGCCTTCCGGTCTATACCTTGAGCAGTGCCCCTCCCTGAGCCATGACCCCTTCAGCCCCCCCGATCGACATCGGGATTCCCGCCGAGCAGCGGCAGAAGATCGCCGAGGGGTTGGGGCGCGTGTTGGCCGACAGCACGGTGCTCTACAGCAAAACCCACGGCTTCCACTGGAACGTCACCGGGCCGATGTTCAACACGCTCCACCTGATGTTCATGGACCAATACACGGAGCTCTGGACCGCCCTCGACAGCATCGCCGAGCGCATCCGCTCCCTGGGCTTCCCCGCCCCCTACGGCGCCGGCGCCATCTCCAGCCTGGCCTCCATCGCCGAAACCCATGGCCAGCCCGCCGCCCTGGCCATGGTGCGGGAGCTGGTGGAGGGCCATGAGGCCGTGGCCCGCACGATCCGCG
>JAYKHG010000163.1:0-8862 GCA_035284825.1 Cyanobacteriota bacterium | reverse complement strand
GAAGCGGCTGTGGGCTTGGCGATTCTGCTCTCCCTCTACCGCAACCGGGAAACTGTCGATATGGAGCGCTTCAACCTGCTTCGTTGGTAAATTCCTTCTGATGCGCCTGCAAAGGGTCTGGTTGATTATTCGACAAGACAGTCAGTTGGCCCGGAGGGAGGCCAATCTTTGTATCACAGAACTCCAGGATGTTGGAGTCACAGTCACCCTGGCGGAAAGCGGTCTCTCCACCAACCCATTCCCCGGATTGCTGGCGACCGAAACACACCTTCCTGATGTAGCCATTGTGCTGGGTGGTGATGGCACCGTGCTCGGAGCGGCGCGGCACCTCGCTCCCCTCAAGATTCCCATCCTTTGCTTCAATGTTGGTGGCAATCTGGGCTTCCTGACCCATGACCGCCGCCTGCTGCGAGGGGTATGGACGCGCCTTCGGGATGATCACTTTGCCCTGGAGCGGCGGATGATGCTTGCCGCTTCCATTGACCCTGGGGATGGGGTGCTGCAGACCCCCCCCCACTCAGCCCTCAATGATTTTTATCTGAGACCTTGTCTGGATGAACTCTCCCCCACCTGTCAACTGGAGTTAGATATCGATGGCGAAGTGGTGGATCAATATCGAGGAGATGGCCTCATCATCTCTACTCCAACCGGCTCCACGGGCTATTCCATGGCAGCGGGTGGTCCCATTCTTCATCCTGGAATCGAAGCGATGGTGATCAATCCCATTTGCCCCATGAGCCTGTCCAGTCGAGCCATTGTTGTTCCGCCCCGATCTCGGCTCACCATTTGGCCCCTGGGGGAAAGCTTTCGTCGGGTTAGGTTGTGGAACGATGGTGTGCAAGCAACGGTGCTGGAGCCTGGCGATCGCTGTGTGATTCAGCGGAGCGACTGTGACGCCCTGATGGTGGTGCTCAACCAGAGTCCTTCGTATTACAGCACCCTGACGCAAAAGCTTCACTGGGCGGGCAGTCTCACCAGCTCCCTTCCCTCGCCGAACTAGCCCCTCCCTCCCCCTGAACCTCCGATGGCCTTGGAAATCGAGCGCCGCTTTCTTGTGACAGGTGACGCTTGGCGCGCTGATGTGCACTGGGTGGCAGAGCTTCAACAGGGCTATCTCCAGGCTAGGGACGATGGGCTCACCACACGGATTCGCCTGCAACAGGATGGGACTGGTGGGGAGCAGGCCTGGCTCACCATCAAGGCGGTGCCCGATCAAGTTGCCTCCTCAGCAGCACGACTGGAATTTGAATACCCAATTCCGGCTGCCGATGGCGAAGCGCTGCTTGCCCTTTCTTCCTGGCGGCTGGAGAAAACCCGTCATGGTTTGTCGCTTCCCGAAGGGGAATGGGTTCTTGACGTCTTCCAGGGGACCAATGCTCCCCTAGTGATCGCTGAGGTGGAACTGCTCCATCCTGATCAGGCGATTTCCATCCCCGCCTGGTGCTCCAAGGAACTCACAGGCTGCCATCGGCTCAGCAATGCAGCTCTGGCTCGCCACCCCTTTCAATCCTGGGATGCACAGGAAAGGTTGGCCCTGCTTTCGGATTCACGAGGTGGGTGTTGAGGGAGCACCCAACGGGACGAAGGGCGCTCAACGCGGCGAAGGGTTGGTGGGAAGGGTGCAGCAGTTGAAGCCATCCCTGCAGATCTTTCCATGGTCCATCGCCCAGTTGATCAACGCCACGCGATTCTTGGCTCCAACCTTGGCAAAGATATTGCTGACGTGATTGTCGACGGTTCGCTTGCTAATGGTCAATTGTTTTGCGATTTCCTGGTTGGTGAGGCCTGTCGCAACACATTCAATGATCTCTAACTCACGTTCCGAGAGCTCAGCCTTGCCCACCTCTAAGCCCTGGGGGCTGACCGGGTCGCTGAGGTTGCTCTCGGGCATGGAGACCATTCCAGTTTGGGCATCCTAGGGAGGATCCTGGTTCATGATGTTGCCAAACGGAGCCCTTTTTCTGTGAAGCTTGCCCAAGCTCTAGCGTCTGGCCAGTTCACCATCACCGCCGAGGTCACTCCCCCCCGTGGAGGGGACGTGACCCGCACGCTGGAGGCCGCCGCTTCCCTCAAGGGCCTGGTGCATGCCGTGAATGTGACGGATGGCAGCCGGGCCGTCATGCGAATGAGCAGCTTGGCCGTCTGCCGTTTGCTGTTGGAGCAAGGCATGGAGCCCGTGTTGCAGCTCACCTGTCGGGATCGCAATCGCATTGCCCTCCAAGCCGAACTTTTG
This sequence comes from Cyanobacteriota bacterium, assembly GCA_035284825.1. Lineage (GTDB taxonomy): Bacteria > Cyanobacteriota > Cyanobacteriia > PCC-6307 > Cyanobiaceae > Cyanobium. The sequence goes on along the minus strand of JAYKHG010000163.1, from coordinate 6,629 downwards.
GGTGCCCATGCCTTGGGCATCCCCAACGTTCTTTGTCTCACGGGGGATCCAGTTCGAGCTGGGGATCAGCCCGATGCTCGACCCGTGAACGAGCTGGAGGCCGTCCGTTTGTTAAAGCTGGTGTCCGCCCTGAATACGGGGGCCGATCCGGTGGACGGACAGTTGCCGGACGGGGGAACCCAATTGTTTTGTGGGGCCGCCGCCGATCCCCACTCCCCCAGCTGGAGTGGGCTTGCGAGTCGGGTGCGCAGAAAATGGGAGGCCGGGGCACGCTTCATGCAAACCCAAATGGTGATGCATCCAGATGCCCTCAAGCGATTTGTGGATGAGATCACAGGCCCCCTGGGCCTTCCGGTTTTGGCCGGGGTGTTTCTGCTGAAATCGGCACGGAACGCCCAGTTCATCAACAGGGTTGTTCCTGGAGCGGCCATCCCCCAGCACCTGATTGACCGTTTGGCAGGAGCGACGGATCCTGCTGCGGAAGGCATGGCCATCGCTGCCGAACAGATTTGCAGCTATGCCGCCATTGCCCAAGGGGTACATGTGATGGCAGTGAAGGCGGAGGAACGCATCCCTCAGATTCTGAAACTTGCTGGGGTTTCAGAACTTTGAGGGCAGTTCACTTTGATGTGAGTTCACTTTGATGGCAACTGACCCTTGAGGGGATCAACTGGCCTTCAGAGATAAGTTAGTTCCCAGCAGTTCTGCCAAAGCTTTTTGTTGAGGAGAGGGGGAGATTTTGTCTTGCCGGCGTGCATCAGTGATGAGCCAGTCAAGGGCTGCTTCCTGTAGGTCGAAATGATCACCATTTCGATCCACGCAATAGCGGCCATAGACCAATTTCTCAACGAGATTGACACCAGGACCGATGCGTGAATAATCAAAAATAATCGAATTATCAATGGTTGCTCCTTCGCAAATATGGCAGCTTGGACCAATCATCGCTGGCCCGATGATGGTTGCGCCATCTTCAATTTTTGTCATCCCTCCCACGTAGACAGGCCCTTGGACGTTGATTTTGTCCCAGTTAGCAGCCACATTTAAACCGGTGTAAATCCCTGGCTTGACTTCGATGCCTGGAACTTGAACCTGGCGCACATCCCCCTGGAGCACGCTGCGGATGGCTTGCCAATAATCGGGCACTTTTCCAATGTCCACCCACTCAAATTCCATGGGTAGGGCATAGAACGCTGCACCGGCACCCACGAGCCTTGGGAAGAGATCGGAACCAATGTCAAAGGCTTCTCCGGAGGGAATGAAATCTAGAATCTGTGGCTCGAAGATATAAATACCCGTGTTGATCATGTCACTGGCCGCCTCATCAACGGCAGGCTTCTCTTGGAAGGACAGCACTCTGCCGTCGTCGTCTGTCACCACCACCCCATAGCTGCTGACCTGATCCCGGGGCACCCGCTTCGTGATCAGGCTGGCCATGGCCCCCTTGGCTTTGTGGCGTTTGACGGCCTCGGTGAGATCCAGATCGATGAGAGCATCACCGCAAAGAACGATGAAGGTGTCGTCAAAGAAGGGTTGAAAATCTTGAATGCGCTTAATGCCGCCTGCAGATCCCATCGCTTCACCGATGAGTTCCCCATCCTCAATTCTCCCTTCAAAACTGTAGGCAATGTGGACGCCAAATCGTTGTCCATCGCGGAAGTAGTTCTCTATTTCTTCCGCCAAATGTGAAACATTGACCATAATTTGGTCAAAGCCGTGTTCCTTTAAAAGCTCCAGCAAGAACTCCATCACTGGCTTTTGCAGGATGGGGATCATCGGCTTGGGGGTGGTATGGGTGATGGGCCGAACCCTGGTGCCCTTTCCAGCCGCAAGAATCATCGCCTTCATTCTTAGGCGCTTTTCAATAGAGTCCAATCATGTTACGGCCTTCCTCAAGCGGCCATCACCCCCAGAGCCGGCAGGGAAGCTGACCCCTCCGCAGAGGTCTCGCTGCCATTGGTGGGGACGACGCCCCAGAGGCGTCGCAGGCTCAACGGTCCGAACAGGCCGCCCTGCTGTTGGAGCTCCACCTTTCCCTGGGCACTCAGAAACAACAGGGCCCAGAACACCCCAACCCGATCCTGATCCAGGTCCTCCTCCGGGGCGGTTGCACTCCAGATCCCCCATGCGCCCACCAGTGCATCAAAGTCCAACCAGTCCTGGCCCACCCCCGGCCAGGAGGTTTGGAGGAAACGGTTCAGAGCTGCCGTCGTTTCAGGCAATTTTTCCCGGTGGGCCAGGGCGGCCACTTGGGCAATGGCCATCCGTTCACTGAACCGCCGATTGCCCCGCTGACGGGGGCGGCGCTCCTCCTGCTCCAGTCGCTCGGCAATCTCCTCCAGCTCGCGGATCAATTCGCCAAGGCTGACGGGCCTTTGCAGGGGAGGTGGAGCCACCGGGCGACGAAGGAGCTGGCGCTCTGGACGCAGGGGGAGCAGGGTTTGGAGATCGAGCTCCCCATCCAGATGGGCCTCCTCAGCGAAGGAGAGATCTTCCCCCTCAGGGGCGGGAAAGTTGGATTGCTCCAGCAGCTCAGCTTTTAAACCGACCAAGACCGAAGCGGCGAGGAAAGCCTCGCTGCTCTCCGCCAGATCCTGCTCAAATCTTGTGCCCTTGGACAGGGCCACCGAGGGTGCGGCCATGCGTTGCTGCAGCCTGTCGAGAAAGCCATCAATGACAGCAATCACATCCACATCCCAGGGATCAATCTCCCCTCGCTCTGCGGCATCTTGCAGCATTCGGATCGCCATGCGGGCGCCCGCCTCTGCCACAGCCCCCCCACCCTGACGATGCGCTCAAGGTACCTTCCCCAACCCCCACAATCCAGACCCTTGCTACAACCCCTGGGCCCTTCTCAGCCGTTGGGTGGGGGAGCGGTGCTTTCCCCTGCGGCGGGCAACAACCCCAGCTGGGCATCCACGGTGGCCCGATACCGTTGCAAATCATTTTCCAGCTCTTCGATCCGGACCCGTTGGGCCTCCTGCTCCCCCTCCGTTTGGAAGGTTTCCACCTTGCGGACCACCCCACTCCAAACGGCGTAAATCCAAGCTGCCGTGGCCCCGAGGCCACCCACAAGAAGGAGGAGGGCTGCCAAAGGGAACGTGAAACTCATCCCAGGCAGGACACGCACCGTCGTAGGGGTGGTGTTCTCCAGGGTGAACATCACCATGGCCAGACCAAAGCTGAAGATCAGCAGAAAATTGAGCTGACGCACCGGAAGGGAGAGAGCTGCTACCGGCTTAGGGGGTGAGATGCATCGTTGTCAATGGAGGGGCTTCTAAGACAGCCGCTGGCAACCCCAGGATGCTCTGACTGGGACGGAAGACGTTTTTCAAGGGAAGAGGTGCCATCCTTGTGAGGGCAAACGTTTCCCGTTGGACAAGGGATTCAATGGAAGCACGGTAACTATCTGTCAAGATCCTGGGATAGAGGCCGATGCCTATGATTGGGATTAAGAGGCAGGAAATCACATAAATTTCCCGTGGTTCCGCGTCAACGAGCTTGGTGTGAGAGGCAAGCTCAGTATTTTCCTTGCCAAAAAAGATCTCTCTCAACATCGACAGCAGGTAGATGGGCGTAAGGATGACGCCGATGGCGGCGAGGGTGGCAATGAGGATGCGGAAGCCAAGGGTGTAGGCCTCACTGGTGGCAAAGCCGACAAACACCATCAGCTCGGAAACAAATCCGCTCATGCCCGGAAGGGCGAGGGAAGCGAGGGAGCAGACGGTCCAAAGGGCAAACATCTTTCTCATCTTTTGACCCACGCCTCCCATTTCGTCAAGCTGAAGGGTATGGGTGCGGTCGTAGGTGGCTCCCACGAGGAAAAACAAGCTGGCCCCAATCAGGCCATGGCTCACCATTTGCAACATGGCTCCGCTCGTCCCCAGGGCACTGAGGCTACCGATACCGATCAGCACAAACCCCATGTGACTAATGGAGCTGTAGGCAATTTTGCGTTTGAGGTTGCGCTGGGCAAAAGATGTTAAGGCAGCATAAATAATATTGACAACACCTAAAATGACGAGAATTGGTGCAAATTTAACATGTGCATCGGGAAGAATCTGGACATTAAAACGCAGCAAGGCATAGCCACCCATCTTCAGGAGAATTCCCGCCAATAGCATGTGAACTGGTGCGGTGGCTTCTCCGTGGGCGTCAGGGAGCCAGGTGTGCAGGGGCACAATCGGTAATTTGACCCCAAAGGCGATCAGGAAGGCCGCATAACAGAGCACCTGGAAGCCAGTGGTGAACCCCTTGGAAGCCAGGGCTGTGTAGTCAAAGGTTGGCGTACCACCGCCATAAAAGGCCATGGCCAGGCCTGCCAGCAGAATAAACAGTGAACTGCCGGCGGTGTAAAGAATGAATTTTGTTGCTGCGTATTGCCTTTTTTTTCCTCCCCAAATGGCCAGCAACAGATAGACAGGGATCAGCTCAAGCTCCCAGGCGAGGAAGAAAAGGAGGATGTCCTGGACAGCGAAAACGGCGATCTGTCCGCCATCCATGGCCAGGAGGAGAAAGTAAAACAGCTTGGGCTTGAAGGTGACTGGCCAGGCCGCCAAGCACGCCAATGCGGTGATGAAGCTGGTGAGCAGAATCAACGGCATCGAAAGGCCATCGGCCCCCACGGACCAGGCGAGCCCCAAATCAGGGAGCCAGGACACCCGTTCCACCAGTTGGAGGCCCTCGACAGAAGGGTCGTACCCGTTGAGATAGCCACCCACTGTGAGCAAAAAGGTGGTGAGGGCCACCCCAAGGGCGTACCAGCGAACCTTGCGCCCATCCCCCTCGTCAGGAACGAAGGGGATCAACAGGGAAGCAGCGATCGGCAGAAGGATTGCCGCACTGAGCCAAGGAAAGGGCACGACCTGAAGATTGCTATGGGAAGTGTAGAAATTTCTTCCCGTCAGACCGTAGGCCGGTGGGGGTTGTCACACATCAGCCAAAGGCACTGAACAAAACCACCATGGCGATGACCCCTCCAAAAACGATCAGGGCGTAAAACTGTGCCCGCCCGGTTTCGAAATATTTGAGACCTTCACCGCTCCCCAGGGTGAGCAGGCCGGTGAGGTTCACAACGCCATCGACCACCTTGGAATCCACATCCAGCACCCGTTTGGCCAAGGTGCGGCTCCCTTTCACAAAGACTTTGTCGTTCAGCGCATCCAGATACCACTTGTTGGCAAAGAAGTTGTTGACCGCGGGGAAACGAGCAGCAACGGCCTGGCCGAGGTCGATGCGATGCAGGGAGTAGGCCAGCACGGCCAGGGTGATGCCAGCGATCGAGATCGCCACGGATGCCCCAGCTAAAGGCAGAAACTCGCTCCAGGAAAAGTGGTGTGCCATCTCCACCGCTTCCTCAGGATCTAACACCTGGGCAAAACGGCTGTTCCAGGGGGTTCCCAGCAGGCCGATCAACACCGATGGAATGGCGAGAATCACCAAAGGGGCAGCCATCTGCCAGCCCGATTCATGGGGATGTTTGGAGGCATGGCTGTGGTGTGCTCCCTCCTCCTCGTTGGACACCCTTCCAGCAGCGGCAAGAAGTTGTGACTGCATGGCCTTGTCGTTGCCGCGGAAGCTGCCTTCAAAGGTGAGGAAGTAAAGGCGAAACATATAAAACGCTGTCATGCCAGCGGTCAGAAACCCTGCGGCCCAAAGGATGGGGTAGGTGTTGAAGGCCTGGCCCAGGATCTCGTCTTTGCTCCAAAACCCTGCTAACGGCGGGATCCCTGCAATCGCGATGCAGCCGATGAAAAAGGTGATGGCCGTGATGGGCATGTATGTCCTCAGGCCTCCCATGAGGCGCATGTCTTGGGCAAGAGCAGGTTCATGGCCCACCACGTCCTCCATGGCGTGGATCACAGATCCAGAGCCGAGAAAGAGCATGGCCTTGAAGAAGGCGTGGGTCACCAGGTGGAACATCCCTGCAACGGGGGCCCCACAGCCCATGGCCAGCATCATGTAACCCAGTTGGGACACGGTGCTGTAGGCCAAACCCTTTTTGAGGTCCTGTTGGGTGAGGGCAATGGAGGCCCCCAGAAAAAGGGTGATGGTGCCGATCACGGCGATCACGAGCTGCACCGTCGGGTAGGGGGCATAGACCGGCTGAAGCCGGGCCACCAGAAAAACCCCTGCCGCCACCATCGTGGCAGCGTGGATCAGGGCGGAGATGGGCGTTGGGCCCTCCATCGCATCAGGAAGCCACACATGCAGGGGAAACTGGGCCGATTTGGCCATGGGCCCCATGAACACCAGCAGGCAGAGGAGCACGGCCACAGCGTTGGTGACCCGTCCATCCGCAACGGCCTCCTGGAGACGCACTCCAATGGTTTCAAACCCGAAACTGCCCGTTGCCCAAAACAGGCCAAGAATGCCAAGCAACAGGCCGAAGTCCCCGACGCGGTTGACGACAAAGGCTTTCTGGGCCGCATTGGCCGCCCCATCCCGGTCGTACCAGAAGCCCACCAGCAGATAGGAGCACATCCCGACGAGCTCCCAAAAGACGTAGATCTCCAGGAGATTGGGGCTGATCACCAGACCCAACATGGAGCTGCTGAACAGGGCCAAATAGGTGAAAAAGCGCACGTAGCCCTTGTCGTGGGCCATATATCCGTCGGAGTACACCATCACCA
>JAYKHG010000162.1:0-4833 GCA_035284825.1 Cyanobacteriota bacterium | reverse complement strand
GCGGCACGGGTGACGGTGCCAGAGTGACAACTATCGGAGATGAGAATCAGCCGCACCCCAGCGGCCCGTTGGTTGAACAGCTCGTGAATCTCATCATCCAGGAGCACCTGTCCCTGATGGATGTCATGGGGGCAGAGGGCTTCGTCATACCCATCCGCTTCATCCCCATTGGTGTCCGGGGCGAGGGTGCCGTGGCCGGAGTAGGTGATGGCAAGGCTGTCCCCTGCTTTGGCACCACGAATAAGGTCGCTGAAGGCCGCCACCATCGCAGCCTTGGTGGCCTGACCGTCGAGGAGTGTCTTGACCGAGAAACCCCTGGCCGTCAGGGTGGCAGCCCAATCGTTGGCGTCGTTGACGCAGCCCCTCAGATCGCTTTCAGTGCCTGGATAATCGTTGATGCCAATGCAGAGGGCGTTCTTGGCCATGGATCGGGAGGGACTCCATGCAGCCTAAAAAGGTTCCCCCATAGCAACTGGGATGGCCACAAAACTTCTGGGGATTCCCATAGCCCGATCGTTAGGGCTCCCCAGGATCTGCCTCGGTGGTCGCTTCGGGTTCCACACCCACCTCTGAATCCACCTCCTGGTCCACCTCCACCTCCGCTGCGGGGGGCACCAGCACCACTTCCGTCAGCCGATCCCCCGCATCCAGCCGTTGCAGGCGCACCCCCGTAGCCGCCCTCGACTGCTGGGGAATGGCATCGGCCCGCATGCGCACGATCACACCCCGCTCGCTCACCAGCAGGAGTTCCTCCCCAGCTCCCATCACCTTCAATCCCACCAGCACATCGCCATCCCGACGGAAGCGAATGGCTCGCAGCCCCATGCCCGCCCGTTTTTGCAGGCGGAATTGCTGCACTGGCACCCGTTTGCCCAAGCCACTGGCGCTGGCCACCAGCACCCAGGGGCCGTCGCTGCTGACCACCTCCTCCGCGTCGCCCTCCTCCTCACTGCCGCCCTCGGCGACCCGATCAGCCAGCTCCGCCGGGAGCACATCCATGCTCACGAGCTGATCGCCATTGCGCAGGTTCATGGAACGCACCCCACGGGCCGTGCGGCCCAGGGGGCGCAGTTCCTCATCGCTGAGGCGGAAGTGGATGGTCATGCCCTTGAGGGAGCCGATCAACACGCTGTCGCCCGGCAGGGCCAGGCGCACCCAGCGCAGGGCATCCCCCTCCTCCAGGGAGATGGCGATCAAGCCATTGACGCGAATGTTGGCGAAGGCCGAAAGGGTGGTGCGCTTGATGTAGCCCTTGCTGGTGAGCATCACCAGTTGTTCCTCCTCGCCGAAGCTGCTCACAGACAGCAGGGAAGTGATGGCTTCCTCCCGGGGAATCGGTAGAAGCTGCACGATCGGGGTGCCTTTCGCGGTGCGACTGCAGATGGGCACCCGGTAGGCCGGCAGGGAGTACACCACGCCCCGATCGCTGAAGAGGAGAAGGGCGTCGTGGTCGTTGCAGCTGATGAAGAGTTTCACCCCCTCCTCCCCCTGGGAGCGGGTGCCGGCCTTGCCCCTGGTGCCCCGGCTGGTGGCCTCAAATTCACTCACCGGCATCCGTTTGAGATAGCCCGTCTCCGTGAGGAGCACCACCGAGCGTTCATTGGCGATGAGGTCGATATCCTCCAAACCGCCCTCCAGGTCGAGGATCTCGGTGCGGCGGGGCGAGTCGTACTTGGTGCGAATGGCCTGCAGTTCGTCGCTGATCAAACCAAACACCCGCTCCTTGCGGGCCAGGATGTCGGTGTAGTCGGCAATCTTGGCCAACAAATCCTCATGCTCCAGGCGGATCTTGTCGGCTTCGAGGGCGGTGAGCCGCCGCAGTTGCATCTGCAGAATGGCATCGGCCTGGATCTCGCTCAAGCCAAATTCAGCAACCAAACCCTCCCTGGCGGAGGCCGTATCGGCTGCAGCTCGAATCAGGGCAATGATTGCATCAAGATTGTCGAGGGCAATCAATAGGCCCAACAGAATATGGTCCCGTTCCTCGGCCTTCCGCAGCAGATAGCGGGTGCGCCGCTCGATGGTCTCAACCCGGAAGTCGAGAAACACCCGCAGCATCTTGCGCAGGGTGAGCAACACCGGTTCGTTACCCACCAACGCCAGCATGTAGGCGTTGAAATTGCTCTGCAGAGGGGTCAGCTTGAAGAGATTGTTGAGCACCACCTGGGGGTAGGCATCGCGCCTGAGCTCGATCACGATGCGCATGCCATCCCGGTCGCTCTCATCACGGATGTCGGCGATGCCCTCCAGTTTTTTGTCGTTCACCAATTCAGCGATGCGCTCAATCAGGGCTGCCTTGTTGGTCTGATAAGGGAGCTCATTGATGATCACCGCGTCCCGATCGGGCCGGCCCGGGGCTTCGATGGTTTCGATCTTGGCCACGCCGCGCATGGTCACCGAGCCCCGGCCGGTGAGATACATCTCCCGGATGCCGCTGCGCCCAAGCACCTGCCCGCCGGTGGGGAAATCAGGCCCGTGGATATGGGCCATCAGCCCCCGATCGTCCAGGTCGGGGTTGCTGATCAGGGCCTGCAGCCCATCGATCAGCTCCCCCAGGTTGTGGGGCGGGATGTTGGTGGCCATGCCCACGGCAATGCCCGTGGAGCCGTTGAGCAGGAGCTGGGGGATGCGGGCGGGCATCACGGTGGGCTCCTGCTGGGAGCCATCGAAGTTGTCGATGAAATCGACGGTCTCACTCTCGATGTCTTCCAGCAGGCTGTCGCTGGTGAGGGCCTGCAGGCGCGATTCGGTGTAGCGCATGGCGGCCGGTGGATCGTTATCCACGGAGCCAAAATTGCCGTGCCCGTCGATCAGGGGCATGCGCATGGAGAAGTTTTGGGCCATGCGCACGAGGGCGTCATAGACGGCCGTATCCCCATGGGGGTGATATTTACCGAGAACTTCGCCCACCACACGGGCACATTTTCTGTAGGGCCTGTCGCTGGTCAGACCCAGTTCGTACATAGCGTAAAGGATGCGGCGATGCACCGGTTTCAATCCATCGCGGGCATCGGGCAGGGCCCGACCCACGATCACGCTCATCGCATACTCCATGTAGGAGCGCGACATTTCATTGCGCAGATCGGTCTGGATGATCCGCCCGTCGCCATCTCCAGGTCCGTTGGCTCCCGGACCACTGCCCCCAGGAGGTGGTCCCCCTGGACCGTTGTCACCCGAACCGCCTTCCCCTGGGAGCTGTCCGGTTGGATCCGCCATGCACAGACACCTGGGTCAACTGTCACTTTATCTGAGGCCCCCTTGGCCTGTCGTCCCCCCACCTGACTTCACTGGCCATGACTCCGCCTGATCTCCCCCGCCGCACGGAGGCCGAGCTCCAGCGTCGCCAGGAGGAGGGGCTCCTCCGCGTGAGTTTGGCCGCAGGGTTCCGCCGTTTGGTGCACAAAGTGGGCCTGGCGGAGGCCTACGCCCAGACCGACGTGGTTGTCGCATCCACGGCGGAGTTCACAAGCCACAGCAGCCTCCATCTTGGCCTCGGGCCCACGGATCCACCGATCCGGTTGCGGGATCCCCAGCTGGCTGGGGTTCCCGCCCTGGCCACAGGCTCTGGCACTGATCTGGTGCTCTCCAAAGATGGGGGCCGGGTGCTGGCGCAATGGCTGGCTGGACGCTCCGTGGAGCTCCATGCCGCTGGGGAGGGCACCCCCCTGTTCCCTCGCCGGGAACTGCACACCTCCCTGGGGCTGGAGGACATCAGCAGTGGCCACCTGCTTCTGCCTAGGGCCATCTGCGAAAACGGGGTGGTGGCCGTCAGCAGCTCCGAGGGGCTGCTCCACACCCCCTACGGTCCCTTGCTCGGTCCCCTCGGCCAGGCCCTCTACACCTGCTCCGGAGCCGACAGCATTGGTCTAGCCATGCCGGGCCTGGCCTTGTTGGGACCGGGGTCACCGGTGCTGGTGGGGGGGGGACTGGGGTGGGTCGTGGGTTCAGGCGGGGGTCATCAGCCCCAGCCCCGGAGGCTCGTCAGCGGCCATGCCCGCACCCCCGGGGCCGTGGCCGCCGTGTGCGTTCCTTTGCATGGGCTGCAGGCTCGGTGGGTGAGAGCTGGAGCCATGGAAGGACAGGGCGATGTGCTGATGGTGGCCATGGCTGCCCCCATACCGTTGATCAATGGCTCCACGGCCGTCGGTGCCGCCACCAGCAATCGGTTCCTTGAAGCCCCGGTGCTGGACGTGGCCATTCCCCGGCGCCTGAAGCCTTCCTTTGGAGCGGTGACCTATGGCGCCCTCCGGAGCGGATGGATTGAGGTGGAGGGGCGCCGGCTGCCCGCCCTCCCTGCCCACAGTCCCAGGCTGGCCGCAGAGATTGGGGCGGAACTGGTACGACAGCTGATGGAGGGTGTCTTTCCCCTTCGCCTGCCCCTTTGCTCCCTGGGGGGGCGCCTTGGGCTGCGCCCCCTAAACGCCTAAAGGTGATTTGCTGCCCTGATCGGAGAAGCCGCCTAAGCTCCGGCCAGAAGATTGCAGCGCGATGGCCGAAACCCCCGCTTCCCCCGGGCACGAACCCTCCCCCCAGCCCCCAGCCGATGGGGCTGGGGAGGGTGTAATGAGCTATGGGGACAGTGACGGCCCCGGGGATCTGGATGCCGTGTTGGCGGCTGCGCTGGATGAGGACGATCTGCCGGATCCTCACCCCCCAGCACCCACTCCCACCCTGGAGGCAGCCACAGCCCGTCCCAACGTTGGTTCCTCCGCACCAGCGGAGCGTCCAACGGAGCCCACCCCTTCCGGTGGGGCCCCCGGGGAACCCACCGTGGCCACAACCTTGGAGGTGCCGCCCCTGGCCAAGGAAGCCGGAGGGGAAGGAGGGGAATTC
>JAYKHG010000161.1:0-19859 GCA_035284825.1 Cyanobacteriota bacterium | reverse complement strand
CAGGCCGCTGGGGCCGGGGTGAGGGGGGCGCGGGGCGGGAGCCACCGCCTTGGGGGGGCGCTCCCCCGGGCTGGGGACGGCCCACCAGTTGGGGTTTGCCGGAGGCGCTGGGGGGGCTGCCGGGTTTGACGGGGCGGGGGCTGGTGGACGGCAGGGGGGGACGACTGCCTGCGTTCTGGCGCTGGGGCGGCGCCGACTGGGGGGGGCGGCTCACAGGGGGTGCCGCCGGCCTGGATGGGGGTGTTGTGGGCCGCTCAGGGGCACCCGCCAGGGGTCTGGTCGGGGGTGGCGCCGGGGGGCGATTGGCCTGGGGCGGAGGAGTGGCACCCTCCGCCACGGGGCGCACCACGGGAGGAGTGCTGGGTGGGCGCTGGGGAGGGGCCGTCGGTCGAGGGGGTGGCGCTGCGGCTTGGGGTGCTTGGGGCCTGGGGGTTGCGGCGGGAGGCGTGGCCGGCATGGCTGGCCGGGCCGGCGGTGGGGTGACGGCGGCAGGGCGCGGCTGGGGCCGCGGGCTGGGAGCGGCGGCCGACTTCTCGTCGCGGGTTGGGCTCGGGGGTGTGGGCGGTGCGGTTCGCGGCGGCGGGGCCACAACGGGCCGTGCCGGCGTCATGGGGGCTGCTGGTGGAGTGGGGCCACTGCTGGCCGGTGCAGGGGTGAGGGGTGGTTTGGCGGGTTGGGCGGGTTGGGGACTGGCCGGAGCAGGGGGCTGACCCGGTGCTCTCTTGACCGAAAGAATGGTTTTGCCCGGCGCAGTGGGGGTGGCAGCAGCCCCTCCACCCTGGCCTTGGCCACGGATCAAGGCTCGAATCCGCCCGGCCTCCTCATCGCTGATGGAGCTGCTGTGGCTGCGTGCGGGGATCGCGAGCTTCTCGGCAGCGTCAAGCACGTCCTTGTTGTCCAGGCCCAGGTCCCGCGACAACTCATAAATTCTCATCTTGCCGCTGCTGGTCATTCAGGTCTCCGATCGGGCGGGGCAAGGGTTGCCACCGAGCCGCAGCCAAGCTGGGGCCATTGGTCATCTTGCCTCAGTGGGGGCAGCTCTGGGAGGCGCTGCTCCAGGCTCTTCAGGATCGTGTCATCCACGGCACACCGCAGAGCGCGTTGCAAGCGCCGTTTGCGGCGCGCCTCCTCCAGGCAGTCCACCTCTGGGCAGAGATAGGCCGAGCGACCCATCCCCCGATCCAAGGCCAGCCCACCCCCGGCCCAGAGGCGCACCACTCGAAACAGCTCCTGGCGGTCCCGGAGTTGCCGGCAGGCCACGCAGCGTCTGAGCACGGGCCTGGCCTGGGGGGCCATCACCGCTCCTCCGCTGGGGCCAACAGTTCATCGGCTCCTTCGCCCAGGTCTTCCTCCGGTACTTCGGTGGCTGGTTGTTCCGCACCCAATTCAGCGGACGTGTCGTCCTCGTTGTACATCTCCAGCCCCTCTTCCTCATCCTCGGGGAGGGGATACAACTCCCGCAGGCGAGCGTCTTCCTCGGCCCGGGCGGCCTGTTCCGCCGCGAGACGGGCTTCCGCCTCCGCCTGTTGGGCTTCGTCCTCCTGACGCTGGGCGATCTGCACGGCCACCGTTTGATCTTCCCTGGACTGGTCGTACTCCTGGGAATTTTTGATGTCGATCTTCCAACCGGTCAGCCGTGCCGCCAGGCGCACGTTTTGCCCCTCCCTGCCGATGGCCAGGCTGAGCTGATCCGGCGGCACCAGCACATGGGCGTGGTGACCGTCCGGATCCACCAATCGCACCATCTCAACCCGGGCGGGACTGAGGGAGTTGGCGATGTATTGGCCCGGGTCGGAGGACCAGCGAATCACGTCAATTTTCTCACCACGCAATTCATTCACCACCTGCTGAATGCGGGAGCCCCTGGCGCCGATGCAGGCCCCCACCGGGTCCACCTCCCGCTCGACACTGTCGACGGCCACCTTGGTGCGGGGCCCCACCGAACGACTCGGTGGATTGGCCTCCCGGGCCACCGCCACGATGCGCACGGATCCTTCCTGGATCTCGGGCACTTCATTTTCAAAGAGATACACCACTAGCCCAGCATTGGCCCGGCTCACAAACAACTGGGGACCGCGCCGGGGAATCTCGCTCACTTCCTTGAGAAACACCTTGAAGGTGGCGTTGGCCCGGTAGTTGTCATTGGGCAACTGATCCCTGCGGGGGAGCTCCGCTTCCACCTCCGGCCGCCCCAGACCGCTGCTCACGGCCATGATCACACTTTGGCGCTCGAAGCGAATCACCCGGGCGGTGAGCACAGGGTCTTCCAGATCCGCAAATTCTTCCTGGATCATGCGCCGTGGCTGATCTCTTAGCTTCTGGGCCAACACCTGTTTGGTGGTGGCGGCGGCCATGCGGCCGAAATCCTCCTTTTCGGGGGTGACATCCAGCACCACGGTGTCACCAATTTGGGCATCTTCCGCCACCTGTAAAACTTCCTCAATGGCGATTTGGTGGTCTTCGCTTTCCACCTCTTCAACAATGATTTTGCTCGCCAAAACCCTGTAGCCCTCTTCCTCGAGATCGAGGGCCACATCAAAGTTGGAAAAATATTCTTCATCAAAGGGATCTTCGCTGATCCCCAGATACAGGGTGCGTCGATAGCGCTCGTATCCCTTTAGCAGGGCCTCGCGCAGAGCTGCCTCCACCACTTGAGCTGGCAGTTTCTTCTCCTCACTGATGTCTTCGATCAGGTTGTTGAGGCCTGGGAGTAAAACAAGGGCCATGGCATGGATGGGGAAGGGGAAAGAAAACAGTCGGGCCGGTTCAGGCGTCCTGGGAGGCGCTGAGGCGCACCTCCACCACGGTGTCCCGGGGGAGCTTGAGGGTTCGCCCCCGCACGTTGATCGTGATGGAGTCGTCGCTGCGGCCCAGCAGAAGCCCGCTCCTCAGGGTGGAGCCAGCTGCTTCCCCACGGAGGGTCACATCCACGGGGAAACCGCGGAAGCTGGTGAAGTCCCGGTCGGTCTCCAGCAGGTCGCTGAGACCCGGGCTGCTCACCTCAAGCACGTAGGCCGATTCGAGAAGTGCGGCCTCTTCAAGGGCTTCTCCGAGGGGTCCGCTGAGGGCTGCGCAGGCCTCCAGCGTCACATCACCGCCGTCGTCCCTTTGCACCATCACCTGCACCGTCATCGGGATGTGGTGGGTTAGGAGGTGAACCTCCCTCACGGAGAGACCACCGGGTTCGGCCACCCGTCGGGCCAGCTCGGTGATGGGTGGGATGAGCGGGTGGGGCAAGGCGGAACTGCGGCGGGAGCCGCCAGACCCATGCAGGAAAGCCCCCAGCTCGCCAGGGATGCCAGGGAAGCATCCTTGAAAGAGAGCATGTGTCCGGCGGACACAACATCCACCTTAAAGGATGCCCCTCCGCCTTCCCCCGCCGATCGATCCCTAGGGGGTTTCCGGTCGCTCGCTGGCTCCCCCCGGCAGAGGGGAGAAATCGAAGCTGGGAGCCTCGGCGTAGTAGTCGGTGCTGCTCACCTCGCCCCGCAGGCTGAGGTCCTGGTTGATGCATTGCGCACATTGGTCAGAGGTGCGCAGGTATTGGCAAACCCTTGCCCAGAGCTTGGCCCGGGTGCCGGGGGCCCCTTGGCTGAAATACACCAGATCAGCCCCCCCTGCCATGCCCTGGATTTCAACGGTGCAGAGGTTGCAGCGCCGTCGCATTCCAGGGGGGATCGAAGTCATGGCCGGCGAAACACTCGCAGAAACTTAAGGGGGATTCGGTGCTCCATGAACGCGTCGCAAGGACGTGTTGCAAGAAACAGGTGGCCCCGATGTCATGCCAGACCGGTGGGGGGAATCCGGCACGAACTTGGGTGCGGGCCCCTGCTTCACGCCATCTAGTTTCGTTTCATTGCGTCTGGAGACCTTCCTCCCCTGAAACCTCCCCTGCAACGGCTGTTTCGACGGCTGGGCTCCCTGCTGATGCCCCTCCTGCTGGTGCCCATGGTTTGGCTTGCTCCCTGGGGGATCCACCCCGCCCAAGCAATCCCCATCCGGCCCCCTGGCTCCAGTGCGCCCATCGCCTTGGACGTTGGGGCCCCACCAACGGCTGCCCCCTTGCCCGAACGGGGCGCCGCCCTGGCGGCCCTGGCCGCCACGGCCAGTCCCCACAGTTTTGTGGCCGATGCGGTCCGTCGTGCCGGTCCCGCGGTGGTCCGGATCGACACGGAGCGCAACGTGGATCGCCAGGCCTTCGATCCCGCCCTGCTGGATCCCCTGTTGAGGGACCTGTTTGGAGATCCCTCCGGCAGCATGCGGGAGCGGGGCCAGGGCTCTGGGGTGGTGATCGATGCCTCCAAGGGCCTGGTGCTCACCAACGCCCACGTGGTGGATGACGTGGATTCCGTCGAGGTGACCCTGGCCGATGGCCGCCAGCTGGATGGCACGGTGGTGGGCACGGATCGGGTCACCGATCTTGCCCTGGTGCGGATCCCCACCAAGGGCAAGCTCACGGCCGCCAAGCTCGGGGATTCTGAGGCCCTGGAGGTGGGCGACTGGGCCATTGCCCTGGGGAGTCCCTATGGCCTCGAGCGCACCGTGACCCTCGGCATCGTGAGCAGCCTCCACCGAGACATCAATAGCCTGGGCTTTGCCGACAAACGGCTGGATCTGATCCAGACCGACGCGGCGATCAACCCCGGCAATTCCGGTGGTGCCCTGATCAATGCCAACGGGGAAGTGATCGGCATCAACACCCTGGTGCGGTCCGGTCCAGGGGCGGGACTGGGCTTTGCCATCCCCATCAACCTCGCCCACCGGGTGGCGGACCAGCTCGCTTCGGGCGGCACCGTGGTGCATCCCTACCTCGGTTTGCAGCTCGTTCCCCTCACCGCCAGGGTGGCCCGGGACAACAATCGGGATCCCGATGCCCTGGTGAAACTGCCTGAGCGGGATGGAGCCCTGGTGCAGAAGGTTCTCCCCAAGAGTCCGGCCGAGCAGGCGGGACTCAAACGGGGTGACCTGGTGGTGGAGATCGCCGGCGAGGACGTGCACAATCCCTCGGCTCTCCTTCAGCAGGTGGAGAAGTCTGTGGTGGGCCAGCCGCTGCCTCTGAAGGTGCTGCGGGGGCAACGGGAGCTCCAACTCTCCATCAAGCCCGCCCAGTTGCCGGCCCCCACGGGCTGACCCCAGCGCTTTGCTACGTTCGCGCCCCTCTCCCCGCCCCTTTCCATGTCGGATCTGCAGAACCAGATGAAGCAGGCCGTGGCCGCCGCGGCCGTCGCCCAGATCCGCGATGGCATGGTGCTGGGTTTGGGGTCCGGATCCACGGCGGCCCTGATGATCCAGGAGCTGGGCGCCAAGTTGAAGCGGGGTGAGCTCCGGGACATCACTGGAGTGACCACCTCCTTTCAGGGGGAGGTGCTGGCCGCTGAGCTGGGTATCCCCCTGCAGAGTTTGAATGCCATCCATCGCATCGATCTGGCCATCGATGGGGCGGATGAGGTGGACCCCTCCCTCCAGTTGATCAAGGGGGGAGGGGCTTGCCATGTGCAGGAGAAGCTTGTCGCCCGCCGGGCCGACCGCTTCGTGGTGGTGGTGGATGCCACCAAGTTGGTGGACACCCTCAATCTGGGCTTCCTTCTTCCGGTGGAGGTGCTGCCAGGGGCCTGGCGGCAGGTGAAGGGGCAGCTCAAAGAGATGGGTGGGGAGGCGGAATTGCGCATGGCGGTCCGCAAGGCCGGGCCAGTGGTCACCGACCAGGGCAACCTGGTGCTCGATGTGAAATTTGCTGGGGGGATTGGCGACCCGGTGACTCTGGAGAAAGAGATCAACAACCTTCCCGGCGTGCTGGAGAACGGCCTGTTTGTGAACCTCACCGACCAGGTGTTGGTGGGCGAGGTGGCGGATGGGGTGGCTTCCGTGCGCGAGCTGGCGAAATCCTGAGCCCTTAGAGCAACCGCAGGCGCACCGATTCGGCATGGCTGTGCAAGCCTTCGCTGCGGGCCAGCTCCATCACCGCTTCGCCCGTGGCGTCTAGGGCCTCACGGTTGAAGCCGATCAGGCTGGTGTGCCGCAAAAACGTTTCCACACTCAGGGCCCCGGAAAATCGAGCCGTGCCACTGGTGGGCAGGGTGTGGTTGGGCCCCGCCAGATAATCCCCCACGGCCTCCGGGCTGAAGGCCCCAAGGAAGATGGCCCCCGCATGGCGGATCTGCTCGGCGAGGGGTTCGGGGGTCTCCACTAGAAGCTCGAGATGTTCCGGAGCGAAGGCATCGCTGAGGCGAGCCGCCTCGCTCAGGGTGCTGCACACCACGATCAGGCCCCAGTCGCTGAGGGCCTGTTCCACGATGCTGGCCCTGGGGTGATCGTTCAGCTGGGCCGCCACGGCGCCGGGCACGGCGGCTGCGAGCTCCTCGCTGGTGGTGATCAGGATCGCCGCCGCCAGGGGGTCATGTTCCGCCTGGGCCATCAGATCGGCGGCCACCTGGTCGGCTCGGGCGCTGTGGTCGGCGATCACCAACACCTCGCTGGGGCCCGCGAGGGAGTCGATCCCCACCCGCCCGTAGACGGCTTTTTTCGCCAGGGTGACCCAGAGATTGCCAGGACCACTGATCACATCCACCCGGGGGATCGACTCCGTGCCCCAGGCCAGGGCGCCGATGGCCTGGGCTCCCCCGACCCGATACACCTCCCGCACGCCGGCCAGGTGGGCGGCCGCCAGCACGGTGGCATTCGGTTCCCCATCCCGGCCCGGGGGGGTCACCATCACGATCCGCTCCACCCCAGCCACCTGGGCGGGGATGGCGTTCATCAACACGGTGCTGGGGTAGGCGGCCCGTCCACCGGGCACGTAGAGCCCCGCGCGCTCCACTGGCCTCCAGCGGCGGCCGAGCCGTTCACCATGGGCTCCACGGAGGGCCAAATCACTGGGGCGCTGCTGTTGGTGGAACTGGAGAATGCGTCCATGGGCCAGGGTGAGGGCCCGTTGCAGAGGGTTGGGCAGCCCATTCCAGGCTTCCTCCAACCGGCTTTCCGGCACCCTCAGGGGATCCGGACGGACCCCATCGAACGCTTCGCTGAGGCTCAACAGAGCCCCGTCCCCCTCCAGCCGCACCCGCTCCAGCAGCTGGGCTACTTTCTCCTCCTCTTGACGCATCTGGCTGCCCTCCGTGCGGGCAGCGATCTGCTTCAGCCTGGTGGCCGCTGCCTCCAGGTCTCTGATGCAACTCAGGGAGGCGAGCACGGAGAACCGGATGTCAGGGGTTTCAGGCTAGGGCTCGCCCGGGAGTGGGCAGGCGGGGGTGTGGGCTAAGATTGTTGATTGTTCGGACGTTGCCCGGGTTCGTGGCCAATAACAGATCCTCGAAAAAACGCATCGAAGTCGCGGAGCGCAACCGTCTGCGCAACCGCAGCTACAAATCGGCCCTGCGCACCCTCATGAAGCGGTGCTTCACGGCCTGCAGCAGCTATGGCCAGGAGCCAGGGCCCGCTTCTAAGGAGGCCGTGCAAACCAGCATGAATGCGGCCTTCAGCAAGATCGACAAGGCGGTGAAGGTTGGGGTGCTGCATCGGAACTGTGGGGCCAACAAAAAATCGCGCCTCAGCGCAGCCGTCAAAAAGGCCCTGGAGCCTGCCGCTTCAGGGGCTTTGCTCGGCAGCTGAGGATCTCCGGAGCCCTTCCATGACCACCACGGCCCCGGCGACGCTGGTGGACAGCCACTGCCATCTTGTGTTTCGACAATTTGACACGGACCTCCAGGAGGTGGTGGCCCGCTGGCGGGAGGCTGGGGTGGCTGCCTTGGTCCACGCCTGCGTGGAGCCGGGGGAAATCCCCGCCATCCGTCAGTTGGCTGATCAGCTCCCCGAGCTCCGCTATGCGGTGGGTGTTCATCCGCTGGACGTGGGCAAGTGGGAGCCCACCACCCTTGCGGTCCTCAGGGAGGCGGCCCTGGCCGATCCCCGCGTGGTGGCCGTGGGCGAACTGGGGTTGGACCTCTACAGACAGAAGAATCTGGAGGAGCAGCTGGAGGCGTTGCTTCCCCAGCTTGATCTGGCCTGGGAGTTGGGCCTGCCTGTGATTGTCCATTGCCGGGAGGCCGCGGCCCCGATGCTGGAGGTTTTTCGCCGGCGTCATGGCCTGGGCACATGCCCCCCCGGGGTGATGCATTGCTGGGGAGGCACCCCATCCGAGATGGAAGCCTTTCTGGAGCTGGGCTTTCACATCAGTTTCAGCGGCACCGTCACCTTCACCAAAGCTGAGGCCATTCAGGCCTGTGCCCAGTTGGTGCCAGCGGATCGCTACATGGTGGAAACCGATTGCCCCTTTCTCTCCCCAGCCCCCCGTCGGGGCAAGCGCAATGAACCGGCCAACGTGGCCACGGTGGCGGCAAAGGTGGCCGAGCTCCGCGGCGAGGCCCTGCAGCAGGTGGCCCTTACCAGCACGGCCAATGCTTCGCGCCTTTTCAAGCTCGACCTTCACACTGTATGATTTTCAATTGGCCCAGTGGCGGCAGCGCCCCTTCCCCTCGGTGTTGGCTTCCTTGGTGATCCCTCCCACGGCGATGGTTTCAACGATCGACGCGGCGCTGTTGCGCAAAACCCTGTGTTTGTGGGGATCATCCCCCTAGCTGGATGCGAGCCCAGCCCCCATCCCACTGGGGAGGTGGGGGATTTTTGTCTTCCAGTGTTGTGGGCGCCCCACTCTCCCCGTCTTTCCCGTCCTCCTGTCTCCAGGTTTCCGCATGAGCAGCGCGATCCAGGTCGCCAAGACCGTCACCTACCTTCCCGATCTGGTGGAGGTGCAGCGGGCAAGTTTCAAGTGGTTTCTGGAAAAAGGCCTGATCGAAGAGCTTGATAGCTTTTCCCCCATCACCGACTACACCGGCAAGCTCGAACTCCATTTCATCGGGGATGAATACCGGCTCAAGCGTCCCCGTCATGATGTGGAAGAGGCCAAGCGTCGGGATGCCACCTTCGCGTCCCAGATGTATGTCACCTGCCGTCTGGTCAATAAAGAGACAGGGGAGATCAAGGAACAGGAAGTGTTCATTGGTGAGCTCCCCCTGATGACGGAACGGGGAACGTTCATCATCAATGGGGCTGAGCGGGTGATCGTGAACCAGATTGTGCGCTCGCCTGGTGTGTATTTCAAGGATGAGCAGGATAAAAATGGTCGCAAAACCTTCAATGCCAGCCTGATTCCCAACCGGGGAGCTTGGCTGAAGTTTGAGACGGATAAAAATGATTTGCTTCACGTCAGGGTCGATAAAACCCGCAAGATCAATGCCCACGTTCTGATGCGGGCCATTGGCCTGTCTGACAACGACGTGATGGATAAGTTAAGGCATCCTGAGTATTATCAAAAGTCGATTGCCGCTGCTAACGACGAGGGCATTTCCTCGGAAGATCAGGCCCTGTTGGAGCTGTACAAAAAGCTCCGTCCCGGTGAACCTCCTTCCGTCAGTGGAGGGCAGCAGCTTCTCCACAGCCGCTTTTTTGATCCCAAGCGCTACGACCTGGGCCGGGTCGGTCGCTACAAGATCAACAAAAAGTTACGCCTCACGATTCCCGATGCGGTTCGCACCCTCACCCCTGAGGATGTGCTCTCCACGATCGACTACCTGATCAACCTGGAACTCGATGTGGGTGGTGCCTGCCTGGATGACATCGACCATCTCGGCAACCGCCGGGTGCGCTCCGTGGGTGAGCTGCTGCAAAACCAGGTGAGGGTGGGCCTGAATCGATTAGAGCGCATCATCAAGGAGCGCATGACCGTCGGTGAGACCGATTCCCTCACCCCAGCCCAATTGGTGAATCCGAAGCCCCTGGTGGCGGCGATCAAGGAATTTTTCGGATCCAGCCAGCTCAGCCAGTTCATGGATCAAACCAATCCCCTGGCGGAGCTCACCCACAAGCGTCGCATCAGCGCCCTCGGTCCCGGAGGCCTGACAAGGGAGCGGGCGGGCTTTGCCGTGCGTGACATTCACCCCTCCCACTACGGACGCATCTGTCCGATCGAAACCCCAGAAGGTCCGAATGCCGGCTTGATCGGTTCCCTGGCTACCCACGCCAGGGTGAATGAGTATGGCTTCATCGAAACCCCCTTCTGGAAAGTTGAGAATGGGGTGGTGCTGAAGAGCGGGGAGCCGATCTATCTCTCCGCCGACCTGGAGGATGAATGCCGCATTGCCCCTGGCGACATCTCCACCGACGCGGATGGGCTGATCACCTCTGATCTGGTGCCGGTGCGGTACCGCCAGGATTTTGAAAAGGTTCCACCCCAGCAGGTCGACTACGTCCAGCTCTCACCCGTCCAGGTGATTTCGGTGGCCACCTCCCTGATCCCCTTCCTGGAGCACGATGACGCCAACCGGGCCCTGATGGGCTCCAACATGCAGCGCCAGGCCGTGCCCCTGCTGAGGCCAGAGCGGCCCCTTGTGGGCACGGGCCTGGAAACCCAGGTGGCCAGGGATTCCGGCATGGTCCCCATCACCCGGGTGAACGGCACGGTCACCTTCGTGGATGCCACGGCCATCGTCATCCGTGATGAGGAGGGTGGTGAACACACCCACTATCTGCAGAAATATCAGCGTTCCAACCAGGACACCTGCCTGAATCAGCGCCCCATTGTGAAACAGGGCGATCCGGTGATTGCCGGCCAGGTGTTGGCCAATGGATCAGCCTGCGAGGGGGGCGAGATCGCCCTGGGCCAAAACGTGATGATCGCCTATATGCCCTGGGAGGGCTACAACTATGAGGATGCCATTCTTGTGAGCGAACGACTCGTTCACGATGATCTCTATACCTCGGTACATATCGAGAAGTATGAGATTGAAGCTCGGCAAACCAAGCTTGGACCAGAGGAGATCACACGGGAAATTCCCAACGTGGCAGAGGAAAGTCTGCGCAATCTCGATGAAATGGGCATCATCCGCATCGGGGCCTATGTGGAAAGTGGCGACATTCTTGTCGGCAAGGTGACGCCGAAGGGAGAATCGGATCAACCCCCTGAAGAAAAGCTTCTTCGGGCCATCTTTGGTGAAAAAGCACGGGACGTGAGGGACAACTCCCTCCGGGTGCCCAGCACCGAGCGGGGCCGGGTGGTGGACGTACGCATCTACACCCGCGAGCAGGGCGACGAGCTGCCGCCTGGAGCCAACATGGTGGTGCGGGTGTACGTGGCCCAGCGCCGCAAGATTCAGGTGGGCGACAAGATGGCCGGCCGCCACGGCAACAAGGGGATCATCAGCCGCATCCTCCCCAGGGAGGACATGCCCTATCTCCCCGATGGCACTCCGATTGACATCGTGTTGAACCCCTTGGGTGTGCCCAGCCGCATGAATGTGGGCCAGGTGTTTGAGTGCTTGATGGGTTGGGCCTCCTCCCACCTGGGGTGCCGCGTCAAAGTCATCCCCTTTGACGAAATGCACGGGGCGGAGAAGTCCAAACAAACCGTTCAGGCCTACCTGGAGGAGGCGGCGAAACAGCCGGGCAAGGATTGGGTCTACGACCCTGAGAACCCTGGCAAGATCCAGCTGATCGACGGCCGCACCGGTGAAGCCTTTGATCAACCCGTCACGGTGGGGTATGCCCACATCCTCAAACTTGTCCACCTGGTGGACGACAAAATCCACGCCCGCTCCACCGGCCCCTACTCCCTCGTCACCCAGCAGCCCCTGGGGGGCAAGGCGCAGCAAGGCGGCCAAAGGCTTGGTGAGATGGAAGTCTGGGCCCTGGAGGCCTATGGCGCGGCCTACACCCTGCAGGAGTTGCTCACGGTGAAATCCGACGATATGCAGGGCCGCAACGAAGCCCTCAACGCCATCGTCAAGGGCAAGCCCATCCCGAGGCCCGGCACTCCTGAATCCTTCAAGGTGTTGATGCGGGAGTTGCAGTCCCTTGGACTGGACATCGCTGTCTACACCGATGCCGGTGAAGAAGTGGATCTGATGCAGGACGTGAACCCCCGTCGCAGCACGCCGAGTCGCCCCACCTACGAATCCCTTGGAGTGGCCGATTACGACGAAGACTGATCCCAAGCCCTTTCCCTGCTTCCCCGCATCCCTCTCCCGCCATGACGAACAGCACCCCTCGCAGCGAAAACTACTTCGATTACGTCAAGATCACCCTTGCTTCCCCTGAGCGGATCATGCAGTGGGGGCAGCGCACCCTGCCCAATGGCCAGGTGGTGGGGGAGGTCACCAAGCCGGAAACCATCAACTACCGCACGCTCAAGCCAGAGATGGATGGGCTCTTTTGCGAAAAGATCTTTGGACCGTCCAAGGATTGGGAATGCCACTGCGGCAAGTACAAGCGGGTCCGCCACCGGGGGATCGTGTGCGAGCGCTGTGGGGTGGAGGTCACGGAAAGCAGGGTCCGGCGCCACCGCATGGGGTTCATCAAGCTGGCGGCCCCTGTCTCCCACGTCTGGTATCTGAAGGGAATCCCCAGCTATGTGGCGATTCTTCTTGACATGCCCCTCCGGGATGTGGAGCAGATTGTTTATTTCAATTGCTATGTGGTCCTCGATCCAGGTGATCACAAGGACTTGGTTTATAAACAACTCCTGACAGAAGATGAGTGGCTTGAAATTGAGGATCAGATCTTTGCGGAGGATTCGGAGATTGAAAATGAGCCAATCGTCGGTATCGGCGCCGAGGCCCTGAAGCAACTCCTCTCCGACCTTGAGTTAAACGAAATCGCCGAGCAGCTCCGGGAGGAGATCAGTGCCAGTAAGGGGCAAAAGCGGGCGAAGCTCATCAAGCGGCTGCGGGTGATTGATAACTTCATCGCCACCAACGCCCGGCCAGAGTGGATGGTGCTGGATGTGATTCCAGTGATTCCCCCCGACCTGCGGCCCATGGTGCAGCTGGATGGCGGCCGCTTTGCCACCAGCGATCTCAACGACCTCTACCGGAGGGTGATCAACCGGAACAACCGTCTGGCACGGTTACAGGAAATCCTGGCGCCGGAAATCATCGTTCGCAACGAAAAGCGGATGTTGCAGGAAGCCGTGGACGCCCTGATCGACAACGGTCGTCGTGGTCGCACGGTGGTGGGAGCCAACAATCGGGCTTTGAAATCCCTCAGTGACATCATCGAGGGCAAGCAGGGGCGGTTCCGGCAAAACCTCCTGGGTAAACGGGTGGACTACTCCGGACGCTCCGTGATCGTGGTGGGTCCCAAATTGAAGATGCATCAATGTGGCCTGCCGAAGGAGATGGCGATCGAGCTTTTCCAGCCCTTTGTGATTCACCGTCTGATCCGTCAGAACATCGTGAACAACATCAAGGCGGCGAAAAAATTGATCCAAAAGGCGGATGATGAAGTGATGCAGGTGCTGCAAGAGGTGATCGAAGGCCATCCCATCCTCTTGAACCGCGCCCCCACGCTCCACCGCCTTGGAATCCAGGCCTTTGAGCCGAAACTCGTGGATGGCCGTGCCATCCAGCTTCATCCCTTGGTGTGCCCAGCCTTCAACGCCGACTTTGATGGCGACCAGATGGCCGTGCATGTGCCCCTGGCGATCGAAGCCCAGACAGAGGCCCGCATGTTGATGTTGGCCAGCAACAACATCCTTTCGCCAGCCACCGGGGAACCCATCATCACGCCTTCGCAGGACATGGTGCTCGGGGCTTACTACCTCACCGCTGTGAACCGCGCCAAGGCCAAACCAGACTTCGGGGATCGGGCCCGCACCTTCGCTGGCCTGGAGGATGTGATTGCCGCCTTCGATGAGAAGCACCTCCACCTGCACGACTGGGTTTGGGTGCGTTTCCACGGTGAAGTGGAAGCGGATGAGGAGGCCGATGCCCCCCTCTCCTCAGACACCCTCTCCGATGGCACCCGAGTGGAGCAATGGCGTTTCCGGCGGGATCGCTTTGATGAAGATGGAGCGTTGATCAGCCGCTATCTCCTCACCACCGTTGGTCGTGTGGTGATCAACCAAACCATCATTGATGCAGTGGCCGCGAAGTAACTCTCTCCCCCTCTGACCCCTCACCTTCACTGATCCGCACCGGCCATGAGCACCTCCTCCAAAAAGAAAGCAGCCAAAGCCGCCCCTGCCCCCGAACCCGCCAAGCTGGATGCCCCCCTTGGCACCGTCGCTCCACCCTTCCGAAATCGGGTGATCGATAAAAAAGTCCTCCGCAATCTGGTCGCTTGGGCCTACAAGCACCACGGCACGGCAGCCACCTCTTCCATGGCGGATGAGTTGAAAAATCTGGGTTTTCACTACGCCACCCAGGCGGCCGTTTCCATTTCCGTGGACGACCTGCGCATCCCCTCGGAGAAAGCCCGCTTGCTGCAGGAAGCGGAGGAGGAGATCACCAACACCGAAGAGCGCTACCGCCTGGGGGAAATCACCGAGGTGGAGCGCCACACCAAGGTGATTGACACCTGGACTGAAACCAATGAGCGCCTTGTTGAGGAAGTCAAGCGCAACTTCAACGAGAACGACCCTCTCAATTCCGTCTGGATGATGGCCAATTCCGGTGCCCGAGGCAACATGTCTCAGGTGCGCCAATTGGTGGGGATGCGCGGTCTGATGGCCAACCCCCAGGGGGAAATCATCGACCTGCCCATTCGCACCAACTTCCGCGAAGGCCTCACGGTGACCGAATACGTCATTTCCTCCTATGGCGCCCGCAAGGGCCTGGTGGATACGGCCCTGCGCACGGCCGACTCCGGCTATCTCACCCGCCGACTGGTGGATGTGGCCCAAGACGTGATTGTCCGCGAGGAAGATTGTGGAACCACCCGGGGCCTGCTGATCGAGGCCGATGAGAAGGGGCGCTTTTTCAGCAAGCTCGTGGGTCGCCTGGCGTCCGAGCCGATCGTGGATCAAAGCGGCCAGGAGCTTGCCGCCCGGGATGGGGAGATTGATGCCCCCTTGAGCCGGGCCATCGAGCAGGCCGGCATCCGTGCGGTTGTGGTGCGCTCACCCCTCACCTGTGAAGCCTCACGGTCCGTGTGCCGCAAGTGTTACGGCTGGGCCCTGGCCCATAACCAGCTGGTCGACCTTGGAGAAGCGGTGGGCATCATCGCCGCCCAGTCCATCGGTGAGCCTGGCACCCAGCTCACCATGCGCACCTTCCACACCGGTGGTGTGTCCACCGCGGAGACGGGCGTGGTTCGTTCCCTCTCCGCTGGGGTGGTGGAATTCGGGCCCAAAGCGCGGGTGCGTTCCCATCGCACCCCCCATGGTGTGGAAGCCCATTTGGCGGAAACGGATTTCACCCTGCAGCTCAAACCCACCGATAAGGGCAAGGGGCAACGGCTGGATATCACCACCGGTTCCATCCTTTTTGTGAATGATGGCCAAACAGTGCTCTCAGACACGATCCTTGCCCAGATTTCATCGGGCGCGCAGGTGAAGAAGAGCGTTGAGAAAGCCACCAAGGATGTGATCTGCGACCTGGCGGGCCAGGTGCGCTTTGAAGATGTGATCCAGCCCCGTGAGGTGACTGATCGGCAGGGGAACATCACCCACAAAGCCCAGCGGCTTGGCCGGCTTTGGGTGTTCAGTGGCGACGTGTATAACTTGCCGCCCAATGCCCAACCTGTGGTTCAGGGGGCCAAGCCAGCCCACACCGGTGATGTGTTGGCGGAAAGCCGGTTGGTGAGCGAATTCGGGGGGGCCGTCCGCCTGCGGGAGTCCGCAGGCGACTCCCGGGAAGTTCAGATCGTCACCACCAGTTTGATCCTCAAAGAGTGCAAGCTCGTGCACGAATCCACCCACTCGGGTGAGATCTGGCATCTGGAGGATAAGGAGGGGGCGAAATATCTGCTGCGGACGGCCCCAGGCAGCAAGATTGGTACCGGTGAGGTGATCGCCGAATTGGCCGACGATCGCTTTCGAACAAAAACCGGTGGCATGGTGAAATTCTCACCCGGTTTGTCGATTAAAAAAGCAAGATCTGCCAAACATGGATTTGAAGTGAGCAAAGGTGGAACCCTCCTCTGGGTTCCGCAGGAAACCCATGAAATCAACAAAGATATTTCTCTGTTGATGATTGAAGATGGGCAGTGGATTGAAGCCGGCACGGAAGTTGTCAAAGACATCTTCAGTCAGACAGCTGGCATCGTGACGGTGACCCAGAAGAATGACATTCTTCGGGAAATCATCGTGCGCTCCGGCAGTCTGCACCTGATGACCGACAGCAAGATTTTGAACCGTTATCAGGAAGGACTGATGGTGAATCCAGGGGACGAGATTGCCCCTGGACTCACGGCAGAGGCGATGGTCTTCGTGGAGTCGGTGGATACAACCGAAGGTGGCGCTCTCCTGCTCCGCCCGGTGGAGGAGTACTCCATCCCCGATGAGGCCCACCTGCCGGAATCCCTCACCGTCAAACAGCCCGGCGGGCCCCATTTGGGGCTGAAGGCCACCCAGCGCCTCACCTTTAAGGACGGTGAGCTGGTGAAGTCGGTGGAGGGGGTGGAGCTCCTGCGCACCCAGCTCATTCTGGAAACCTTCGACACCACCCCGCAGATGACGGTGGATGTGGAGTCCCTCGCCGACAAGCGAGCCAAAACCATCGATCGCCTCCAGCTGGTGATCCTCGAAACCCTGCTGGTGCGCCGTGACACCCTCTCCGATGCCAGCCATGGCTCCACCCATACGGAGCTCCAGGTGAATGACGGCGACCTGGTGAAGCGTGGGGATGTGGTGGCCACCACCCAGATTCTCTGTAAGGAGGATGGTCTGGTGCAGCTGCCGGAAGCCACCACGGATGAGCCCATCCGTCGGCTGATTGTGGAGCGGGCTGGCGACACGCGCTCGATTCCCTTGAACGGCATCGAGCCCACCGTTGCCGTGGGCGACCGGGTGGTGGAAGGTGATCTTCTGGGGGAGGGTCTCACGGCCCCCAGTTGCGGTCAGGTGGAGGCCATCAACGATGGCGAGATCACCATCCGCCTCGGCCGTCCCTACATGGTGTCCCCCGATTCCGTGCTCCACGTGCGGGATGGGGAACTGGTGCAACGGGGGGATGGTCTGGCGCTCCTGGTGTTCGAGCGGCAGAAAACCGGGGACATTGTTCAGGGGCTTCCTCGGATTGAGGAGCTGCTGGAGGCCCGTCGCCCTCGGGATTCCTCCATCCTCTGCCGCAAGGGGGGCACGGTGCAGATCAAGCAAGGGGAAGACGACGATTCGATCACGGTGTCAGTGATTGAATCCGATGACGCCCTCACCGATTACCCCATCCTCCTTGGCCGCACCGTCATGGTGAGTGACGGCCAGCAGGTGAATGCCGGTGAGCTGCTCACGGATGGTCCGATCAACCCCCACGAATTGCTGGAGTGCTTCTTTGAAGATCTCCGCACCAGGAAACCCACCATGGAGGCGGCCCAGGAGGCCATTTCCAAGCTGCAATTCCGCATGGTGCTTGAGGTGCAGAACGTCTACAAATCCCAGGGCGTGTCGATTGACGACAAGCACATCGAGGTGATTGTTAGGCAGATGACCAACAAGGTGAGGATTGAAGATGCGGGGGACACCACCCTGTTGCCGGGTGAGCTCATTGAGCTTCGCCAAGTGGAGCAGGTGAATTCCGCCATGGCCATCACCGGCGGGGCCCCAGCCGAGTTCACCCCCGTGCTGCTGGGCATCACCAAGGCCTCCCTCAACACCGACAGCTTCATTTCGGCCGCCAGTTTCCAAGAAACCACCCGGGTGCTCACGGAAGCCGCCATCGAGGGCAAGAGCGACTGGCTGCGGGGCTTGAAGGAGAACGTGATCATCGGCCGCCTGATCCCCGCAGGCACCGGTTTCAGTGGCTTCGAGGAGGAACTGCGGGCCGAGGCGGGCCCCCACCCCGACATCCTGGAGGAGGAGGCGGCCGGCTACCGGCGCATGCAAAACCTCCGGCCCGATTACACCGTTGAGCTGCCGGCGCCACCGGTCAATCAGGCCGTGTTGGACGACCCCTCCGATGAGGATCTGGAGGCCACCCGCAGCCGTCATGGCATTGAGGCCGCCTCCAGCTCCTTCGCTGCCTTCCTCCGCCCAACCCAGGAGGAGGGTTTCGAGGAAGATCTCCTGCCAGACCCTGAGGCCCTTGAAGGTCTGCAGGAGGAGGGACTGCTCAGTGACGACTGAAACCACCGATCTCGGTACCCCCGTTCCCCGGCGGCGCCTGCCCCGCTGGGGTTTTCATCCCCACAATGAGCTCCTCAACGGCCGCCTCGCCATGATCGGATTCATCGCCCTGGTGCTGGTGGAATGGAAGCTGGGCCACGGCATCCTCTCCGCACATTGAATCCTTTCCCCACGGTGAGCTCTCCCCTGCTGGGCCGCAGCCTTGTGGAGCTGGAGGCCTGGGCCGTGGCAGAGGGCCAGCCCCCCTTCCGCGGACGTCAAATCCATGACTGGCTCTACCGCAGGGGGGCCCGGGACCTCGGCTCCATCACGGTGCTCCCTAAGGCCTGGCGCCACACCCTGCAGCAGCGTGAGACGGAGCAGGGCCAGCCGTTGGTGGGTCGCTTGCTGGAGAGGCACCGTCGGGTGGCAGCCGATGGCACCACCAAATTGATCCTGGAAACGGCCGATGGCCTGCGGCTGGAAACCGTTGGCATTCCCACCGATGATCGGCTCACGGTCTGTGTGAGTTCCCAGGTGGGTTGCCCGATGGCCTGCCGGTTCTGCGCCACGGGGCAGGATGGATTGGCGCGTTCCCTGGCCCTCCACGAAATCGTGGATCAGGTGCTCAGCATCCGGGAGGCCATGGACCGGCGCCCCACCCATGTGGTGTTCATGGGGATGGGAGAGCCCCTGCTCAACACCGAGGCGGTGCTCCAAGCCATGGCGGTGTTGTGCCGGGATCTGGGGATGGCCCAGCGGCAAATCACCCTGAGCACGGTGGGGGTGCCCGCCTCCCTCTCCACCCTGGCAGGCAGGGCCCATCAGGTGCTGGGTCGGGCCCAGTTCACCCTGGCGGTGAGCTTGCATGCGCCGGATCAGCGCCTGCGGGAGGAACTCATCCCCACGGCCCGGGCCTACCCCATCGATCAGCTCCTGGCTGACTGCCGTGCCTATGCCACCCAGACCTCCAGGCGGGTGAGTTTTGAATACATTCTCCTGGCTGGGGTGAATGACGCCCCCCACCAGGCGGATGCCCTGGCCCAATTGCTGCGGGGATTCCAGAGTCACGTCAACCTCATCCCCTACAACCCCATCACGGAGGAAACCTTTGAACGGCCCTCTGAGCAGACGGTGGAGCGCTTCCGGCAACGGCTGCTGGAACAACACATCGCCGTGAGCGTCCGCTCCAGCCGGGGGTTGGATCAGGATGCGGCCTGCGGCCAGCTGCGCCGGAGCCTGGCAAGCAGGGCCTGAGCCGGGGGCTACGCTCAGATAAAGGGCCGCCGGGGGTGACGTTGCCCATGGACATCACCTCTCAGCTGATCGAAGCCCTTTTGCAACGCGGCGTGGGACGGGTGTATGGGGTGCCCGGCGATTACGTGTTGGGTTTGTTTGACCGGCTGGAGCACTCCCCGATCGATGTGATCTGCATGGCGGGGGAGGAGGGGGCTGGCTTTGCCGCCGATGCCCATGCCCGCCTGATGGGTCTGGGGGTGGCGGTGGTGACCTATGGCGTGGGGGCCCTCAAGCTCCTGAACCCCGTGGCGGGTGCCTATGCGGAGCGCTCTCCCCTGCTGGTGATCAGCGGTGCTCCGGGCCTGCGGGAATCCGATGAGCACGCCCTGCTCCATCACCGCATCCGGGCCAGCGACACCCAGGAGCGCTTCTTCAAGGAGGTGTGTGTGCAGACGGCCTGCCTGGATTCAGGCCGCACGGCGGTGGACAAGATGCTCCGGGTGCTGGAGGCCATGCGCAGGGAATCGCGGCCGGGTTATCTGGAGGTGCCCCGCGATTCCCTCAGCCGCCCGGTGCCCGCTCCCGTGCCACC
>JAYKHG010000160.1:0-6542 GCA_035284825.1 Cyanobacteriota bacterium | reverse complement strand
TTGAGCTCGGCCTGCATGTGGGCTTCGAAGAGGGCTGCGGGGTCGCTCATGGGGGGTGGGGGGTTGATCGCACCGTAGCCATGGCTCAAGGGCCATGGCCCGTGGCGGCGCTTTCGTAAAGTTGCTCGTTGCCCAGCCCGCACCCCAGCCCAGATGGCCCAGCTTTTCTACGACACCGATGCCGATCTCAGCCTGTTGGCCGGCAAAACGGTGGCCATCATCGGCTACGGATCCCAGGGCCATGCCCATGCCCTCAACCTCAAGGACAGTGGCGTGAACGTGGTGGTGGGCCTTTATGAGGGCAGCCGCTCCGCGGACAAGGCCCGGGCCGATGGCCTGGAGGTGCTGAGTGTGGCCGATGCCGCAGCCAAGGCCGACTGGATCATGGTCCTGCTGCCCGATGAGGCACAGAAGGCGGTTTACGAGAAGGAGATCGCACCCCACCTCACCGCCGGCAAGGTGTTGAGCTTTGCCCATGGGTTCAACATCCGCTTTGGCCTGATCCAGCCGCCCGCCGATGTGGATGTGGTGATGATTGCCCCCAAGGGTCCTGGCCACACCGTGCGCTGGGAATATCAAAACGGCATGGGGGTGCCTGCCCTCTTTGCGGTTCAACAGGATGCCAGCGGCAATGCCCGCGCCCTGGCCATGGCCTATGCCAAGGCCATCGGCGGCACCAGGGCCGGCATCCTGGAAACCAATTTCAAGGAGGAAGCCGAAACTGATCTTTTTGGCGAGCAGGCCGTGCTCTGCGGGGGCCTCAGTGAGCTGGTGAAAGCGGGCTTTGAAACCCTGGTGGAGGCTGGCTACCAGCCGGAACTGGCCTATTTCGAATGCCTGCATGAGGTGAAACTCATCGTGGATTTGATGGTGCGCGGTGGCCTCACCGCCATGCGGGATTCCATCTCCAACACCGCGGAATATGGCGACTACGTCAGTGGTCCCCGGTTGATCACAGCGGAGACGAAGGCGGAAATGAAGCGCATCCTCAGCGACATTCAGGATGGAACCTTTGCCCGTAACTTCGTCGCCGAGTGTGAAGCTGGTAAGCCGGAAATGACCCGCATTCGGGAGCGGGACAGCCAGCATCCCATCGAGGAGGTGGGCAAGGGTCTGCGCTCCATGTTCAGCTGGCTCAAAGCCAGCTGAACGAACGGAGGGCGGGAACGGCTGAGCTCATGCACCATCCCGCCCTGCTGGTGGTGTTGGCCTGCCTGCTGGATCGTCTGGTGGGCGACCCCCGCCGTTGTCTGCATCCGGTGCAGGTGATGGGATGGGCCATCCAGGGATTGAGACATCTCAGTGAGGCCTGGGCAGGGGACACCCCCTGGAAGCTGAGGCTGGCCGGAGTTGCGATCACCCTGCTGGTTTGCGCGGGATCGGGGGTCACGGGCTGGCAGCTGGAGCAGTGGGCGCTGGAGAGGCCGCTGCTGGGCACGGGCCTGGTGGTGGTGGCCCTGGCCAGTGCCCTGGCGGGCCGCAGCCTGGAGCAGGCCGTGCGCCAGGTGCTCTCGGCCCTGCCGGATTTGCAGGCGGCCCGGGACCGGCTGGGGTGGATTGTGGGGCGGGAGGTGAACGCATTGCCGGAGGCTGAGATTCTTCGCGCAGCGGCGGAAACAACGGCGGAAAATGCCGTGGATGGGTTGTTTGCACCCCTGTTCTGGATGCTCATCGGGGTGGCCCTGGCGGCCCACTGGAGCTGGGCCCCTGGTCCACTGGCCCTGGCTTGGATCTTTAAAGCCGGCAGCACCCTGGATTCCATGCTGGGCTATCGCCACGGACGATTGCGCTGGCTCGGCACCGCAGGTGCCCGGTTAGATGATGGGCTCACCTGGGTTCCCGCCCGGTTGGTGGCCCTCACCCTGCCGCTCCTCAGCAGCCCCCCCCGCCGCTGGTGGGGCCAGTTTCAACGGGCCCTATGGGAAGGGGCTTCGGATCCTTCCCCCAATGCTGGCGTATCCCAAGCGGCCTATGCCCACGCCGTGGGGGTTCAGCTGGGAGGGTGGAATCGCTATGCCGATGGTTGGCGCCTCAAACCCCTTTTGGGGCAAGGGTTCCCATGTCCAGATGGGGCTGCCGTGCAGCGGATGTTGCAACTCACCTTGGAGCTGGAACTGGGATGGATGGGGATCGCCCTTGCGGTTGCTGGTTTGTGGAGCTGTTGGCGGATGGCTTTGGGGTGATGAAAGGCTGGCTGGGAAATTAATAGGCGCCGCGATCGTGGGGATTGAGCACCACCATGATGGTTTTGAGAACAATCCGAAAATCCATGGAGAAGTTGCGGGAACGGGAATAACGAAGATCCAGGCGCACCCTTTGGCGATAGGAAAGATTGTTACGGCCTGATACTTGCCAAAGTCCCGTCATCCCGGGGCGCACAGCCAACACTTCATTCATGTGATGGCCGTAGCGAGGGAGCTCGGCTCGCACAATGGGCCGAGGGCCAACAACACTCATTTCGCCACGGAGCACATTCAGGAACTGTGGGAGTTCATCAAGGCTGGAGCGCCGCAGGAATCGACCAATTTTGGTGATGCGGGGATCATTTTTTAACTTGTGATCCCTGGCATATTCCTGTTTGAGTTCCGGTGAAGAGGCGAGGAGAGATTTGAGGATTTTGTCGGAATCCTTCTTCATCGTGCGGAACTTGACACAACCGAAGGTTCGATAGTCGCGTCCAATGCGGGGTTGCACATAAAAAATTGGCCCCCTGGAGGATGCCTTCACCAACAGCGCTAGGGCAATGAAAATGGGCGCACCAAAGGCGAGAACCGTGAGTGAAAAAACAATATCTCCGGTGCGCTTGGCAAATCTGGATCGCTTCGACTGAAGATCAATTAATTCAGCTGGAGCAAGGATGCTCGGCTGCAGTGCAATGACATTGCCGGGCTGAATTGGAGATGCAGCTCCTGCACTCAGCACCATATTCATCCTGCATTATTGATCCGAGGTTAAGGAGTGGGTCCAGGAGATCCCACTCCTAGAGGCCACTCATGCCAGAGGCACAGGCTGGGGAAGGGGAGCGCGGGTGGTTTTGAGTCGCCGTTGATGCTGGTCCCACAGGCGCTGGAGATGGTGGCCCATGCGTTCATGGAAACAAGCTGGAGAGAAGGTTTCCGCCCAGTGCCGTTGCCCTTCCGCGGGTAGTTCGCGCCATTGCTGGTGGTGATGAAACTGCTCCAGGGCCGCCGCCAAACACGGCACGCTTTGCTCCCGCACCAACAGGCCTGTGGGGTGGGGAGTTTCTCCATCGAGGGGCCGCACGCTGTCGCAGAACCCCCCCGCCCCCAGGGCAATCACTGGAGCTCCGGCCGCCATGGCTTCCACCGGGGCGATGCCGAAATCCTCCAGCCCCACGTTCACATAGGCCCGGCAGCGTTCCAACCATTCGGTCGCCTCACCGTTTGAGCAGCGCCCCAGGAAGCGGATGGTGGGACCCGCCATGGCTTCGAGCCGTTTGCGCTCCGGGCCATCGCCGATCACCACCAGGGGCAACCGGGTTTGGTTGCAGGCCTGCACCACCAAATCCACCCGTTTGTTGGGCACCAGACGGCAGAGGCTGAGATAAAAGTCGTCCCGAGGGTGATCCCAGCGAAAGCGATCCACCTCCACCGGGGGGTGCACCACCGTGGCCCGCCGCCCCCAGTAGCGGCGGATGCGACTGGCGGTGAAACGGGAATTGGCGATGAAGGCGGTGGGGCGCTGGGCACTGAGCACATCCCACTGCCGAAGTTGGTGCAACTGGAGCCTCACCAGGGGGCCGAAGGGGCCACGGGCCAGCTGGGAGCTGGCCAGATAGGGATGCATCTGGTCCCAGGCGTAGCGCACCGGGGTGTGCACATAGCTCACATGGAGCTGATCCGGACCGGTGAGCACCCCCTTGGCCACCAGATGGCTGCTGCTGACCACCAGGGGATAGGCCCCCAGATCCAGCTGCTCGATCGCCAGGGGGAGCAGGGGCAGGTATTGCTGCACATGGCTCACGCCCCACGGCAGGTGCTGGATGAAGGAGGTGTGCACCTGCCGGCCTGCCAACCAGCTTTCGGGCCTGCGGCTTTCCCCATCCACCAGGGCGAAGAGATCGGGCTGGGTGCCCCCGCTGGAGAGAAGACCATCCAGTGCCCGGGCCACCTGCTCCGATCCCCCCACGGAGCGGGGAGTGAACCATTCATGCACCAGGGCCATGGCCGGGCTTGTCACGAAAACTCTCAGGCGATTGCCCTTCAGGGGGGAGATGCCGAAGCTAGGCGAGTTGCTGTGGGAGAAACGTCAGCCGATGGCGATCCGCGAGTTGTTGGAAGATGCCCTCAAAGAGCCCACCATCGGGATCACCCCATGCTTTCGCTGGCATGCCACCCCCGTGGGGATTGCTGCCCTGTGGGCGGAAGGGCAGCCACCCCCTTCCCCACCGTTTGATGTGGCCTTGAAGGAAGGTTTGCAGGTGGGTCTGGACCTCAGCAGGGAGGAGCGGGAGTTTCATCAGGTGAAATCCGGACTGGTGCTTTTGTTCCACTCCTAGGCCCAGCCTGCCTAGGGTGCGCAGCCATGGAGCCTGTGCACGTCGTTCTGTTCAAGCGGGATCTGCGGGTGCACGACCATCGGCCCCTGCGGGAAGCGGCCAGCCGTGGCCGGGTGCTGCCCCTGTATGTGGTGGAGCCTGAGCTCTGGGCCCAGCCCGACGCCTCCGCGCGCCAATGGGCGTTTTGCGCCGAATCCCTCCAGGGCCTTCAAGGCGAGCTGAGCCGCCTGGGTGTGCCCCTGGTGCTGCGGGTGGGGGAGGTGATTGGGGTGTTGAGCGAGCTGGGGAGGGAGGTGGAGATGGCCGGCCTCTGGAGCCATGAGGAAACGGGCAACGGTTGGACCTATGGCCGCGACCGGGCCCTGGCCAGCTGGTGTCGGCTGCGGGGGATTCCCTGGCACCAGTTCCCCCAGAACGGCGTGGTGCGGGCCCTCGGCAGCCGGGATGGCTGGGCGCGGCGCTGGGAGGAGCGCATGGGCGTGGAACCCCTGCCGGCCCCAGGGCGCCTTCAGGGACCCCAGCGAATAGGCCTTGCTTCCCTGGCACCGGAAGCCCTGCCGGGGCCCCAGGAGCTGGGGCTGGATCCCGATCCCTGTCCTGGCCGCCAAGCCGGCGGACGGGCGGCGGGCTTAGAGGTGTTGGAGAGTTTCCTGGCGGAGCGGGGGCGGGGCTATGTGAAGGGCCTATCGAGCCCCCTCACGGCTGGGGTGAGTTGCTCCAGGCTTTCGCCCCATCTGGCCTTCGGCACCCTCTCGATGCGGGAGATCGTGCACGCCAGCCGCCGCAGGAGGGGGCCCAGGGCCTTCGAGGAACGGCTCCACTGGCATTGCCACTTCATGCAAAAGCTGGAGAGCGAACCGGAGCTGGAGTTTCGCGATGCCCATCCGGCCTATGCCGGCCTGCGCACCACCGATCCAGAGCGGCTGGTCGCGTGGAGCGCGGGGCGCACGGGGTGGCCCTTTGTGGATGCCTGCCAACGGGCCCTGAAGGCTGAAGGTTGGATCAACTTCCGCATGCGGGCATTGCTGATGGCCGTGGCGAGTTACCACCTCTGGATCCATTGGCGCGACAGCGGCCTGGTGCTGGCCCGCCGGTTTGTGGATTACGAACCCGGCATCCACTGGATGCAGTGTCAAATGCAGGCGGGCACCACGGGGATCAACACCGTGCGCGTTTACAACCCGGTGAAGCAGGGCTTGGATCACGACCCGGCGGGGGATTACGTGCGGCGGTGGGTGCCCGAGTTAGCGGGGGTGCCCCTGGCCCATCTCCACACCCCCTGGCGGATGGGCGCCATGGAGCAGGAGGCCGCCGGTTGCGTGCTGGGGGTGCACTACCCCTCACCGATCGTGGATCACGAGCAGGCGGCCCGGGAGGCGCGGGATCGGGTGTGGGGTGTGCGCCAGGGGCCGGGCTTTCGGCAGGGGGCCGATGCCATCCAGGAACGCCACGGCTCCCGCCGTTCGGGGCTGGCCACACCCCGCTCGGGCGTCAGCCGCCGCTCCCGTCGGCAGGACAGCCCAGGGCAGCTGGCGCTGTTTTGAGAGGGGCGCGTTCTTTCTCCCTGGTGTTCTAAACCCACGTGCTCAATCGCGCAGCCAAAGCAGGGACGCACCTTGTTGATACCGGATCCGCATAGGATCTCAGCTCGAGCAGATGCCTGGCCTATCGTGGTTGTCTTAGGCCGACCGGGCAGGCAGGCCGAATGTGGATATCGGACCAGCCCGTATAGCGTTCGAAGGATCGGAAGCCAGGGCAAGAATCCTTAACATAGAATGTGTGGGCTTGAAATTGATAGGTCAGGGATCTTTTCTGTGGCAATTGACGGCCGTGCATAGCAGATAGGATTTAACATTCAAGAATTCGTTATCAGTCGATCACCATGGATCACGAGTCTCTGACTATATCACCGCCGATTTATATGGTCGGAATGAAGATCGGATGCTGGAGGTGCGGGGAAAGAATGCCGGTGGTAGCGTTGTTAGCACCGTCAGTTGAGGGCACAGATGATCAGGTTTGTGTC
>JAYKHG010000159.1:0-24828 GCA_035284825.1 Cyanobacteriota bacterium | reverse complement strand
GCAGCAGCGGCAACAATAGTGAGGTGGTAGCGCCTTGCGAAAATAGCACAATGCCAGGATAAATCTTTCTTTTTTCCCATCACCCACTTGCCACCCGCTGCGGTGGCTTTTTTGTGCGGGTTTTGGGCGTTTTTGTGCGGTTTCCGGGGATGGTCTCCCCAAACTCTACCCAGGAAAACAAAGAACGAATGGGCCGTGGCCTCCGGAGATACATACGGATTTTGTGGCTCTCCTACAGGCTTTGGCTGCGATGTGATTGCGTTGATCTGAGCGCTGCCTTTGCATTTCATACGCTGCAATCCTTCTTCCCAGCGTTACTCATCGCACTCGCTATTGCCTCACGATTTCTTGGCCAGGATGAAACCCTTCTGCTCCAAGCGAAGCTGCTCGTGGGTCAATTGATTCCCAGTGATTCCATGCCCATATTTAGTGATGCCTTGTCTCGGTTTCTGAGACAAGGCTTGGGGGCAGGCCTTGCAGGCGTGCTGTTGCTATTGCTGAACGCAAACAACATTTATCTGACGCTGCAACGCGGAGCTGATCGTCTTTGGTGGAATCGTCCCTACGGGCTTGAATCCTTATCTTGGCTAAGAATTGTGCAGCGTTTCTTACTCTTAAGATTAAAGTCTCTGTTGATTCTACTTTTGATTGGCCCCATTTTAGTGGCTGATCAAATCATAGGGAATTTTCGCGTCTTTGGCTCGACCCTATTGCGTGACTGGCTCTCAAACAGTCTGCCAGCTCAATTCCTATGGCTAGGGCGGTTATCCACTGGAGCAGATTTTCTCCTGTCCAGCATCTTGGCTTTCATCTCTGTCATCGTACTTCTTTGGCTGCTGCCATCGCAAAGGGTTCCTTGGCGACCCCTCGTTCC
This sequence comes from Cyanobacteriota bacterium, assembly GCA_035284825.1. Lineage (GTDB taxonomy): Bacteria > Cyanobacteriota > Cyanobacteriia > PCC-6307 > Cyanobiaceae > Cyanobium. The sequence goes on along the minus strand of JAYKHG010000159.1, from coordinate 23,954 downwards.
AGGCGCCATCCTCATCAGCTTAATATCTACAGTTCTCACTGTTATTTTAGGTCGACTCTTATTTTTAATGGGTCTACGATTTCAGGCCTATGGTGTCGTCGGAGGTATTTTACTGCTGACACTCTGGCTGTGGTTACTTGGTGTCATTCTCTACTTTGGGCAGTGTTTGAGCGTCACAATCGCCCGCTGGCCCCGAGGTGGGCCATCCGCACCCCCCCAACTCTGAGAAAGGCCACCCGGGGGGTGGGGATGAGTGAACATTTCCCCGTTGCCCCCTGTGATTCGCCTCCCCTCCTCCTGGGCGCTCAACATCCCTTCTCTCCCCGCAGGGCTTCTTCTGGTGGCCACTGCCCTTGGGGCCATGCTTTTGGCCAGCTTCATCTTGGTAACCCTGGTGCCCCTGGTGCTCATCCTGGGAGGGATCGCCACCTCAATTGTGGTGATGTTGTTGCTCGGTTGGGCAAGCATTGAAGGCCTGGCAGCCTTTGAGCGCTGGATGGAACAGGACCCTCGTTTTCAGCGCTGAATGCAACGTTCTTCCATCCCTTGGTTCTGGCTTGGGCTTGCCGCCCTCCTGCTTCTCATCCCTGGGACCGCAGGACGGTTCCTCCTGGACGTTCTCGGGGGATTGACCCTTCTCCTGTTGCTGCTCCCCCTTATCGCTGGAGGGGGTGGCTTCCTCGCATGGCAGCTCATCAAAAGACGACTCAAAACGTGTGGCGCCTGCGGCACCATCAGTTTTGGCGGGGAGGTGTGCCCAGCCTGTGGAACCTGGATGGGGGATCAAAACCCCCGTGCGGCGGCGACGGATGCTTTGGATCCCTCCCAAGTGATCATCAACGTGGAGGCTGTCGATGTGGAGCCATCCTCGGATCGCAGCGACAGGCCCTCTTCCTGAGGACCCGTGTTTCCGTCCCATAGGCTCATGACAGAACTGGTTGCCTATGGCCCCTTTGTTGGCTGCTCACTGGGATGTGGTGGTGGTGGGCAGCGGTGCGGCAGGGCTGATGAGCTGTCTGGAACTCCCGAGCGATCTGAGAGTTTTGCTCCTTAGCAAGCAATTAAATCCACGCTCAGCCAGTCGATGGGCCCAGGGGGGCATCGCCGCGGTGACGCGCTTAGAGGACAGTTTTGAGAGCCATATCGCCGACACCCTCAAGGCCGGAGCCGGCTTGTGTGACCAACCAGCGGTGGATTTGCTGGTGCGGCAGGCGCCCTCCTGTGTGGCGCGGCTCCTGGCCTGGGGCATGGCCTTTGACCGGGAGAACGGCAGCCTGAGCACCACTTTGGAAGCAGCCCACAGCCACCGTCGCGTGCTGCATGCGCAGGACCGCACGGGGGGTGCGCTGGTTGATGCCTTGGAACGGGAGGTGCGCTCCCGGGCGCTGCTGGAGCGCCACGAAGGGGTGCCAGCGCTGCAGCTATGGATAGAAGAGGGGCGTTGCGTGGGCCTTCAGGTGTTGGATGGTCAGCAATTGCGATGGCTGCGCGCTAGCGCTGTGGTGCTGGCCTGTGGTGGTGGTGGCCATCTCTTCTCACACACCACAAATCCAAGCCAAGCGTCCGGGGACGGCGTGGTGATGGCCTGGGCAGCAGGGGCCCAGATCCGCGATCTGGAATTTGTCCAGTTTCACCCCACCGCCTTGATGCTGCCAGGGGCCCCCCATTTCTTGATCAGTGAAGCGGTTCGAGGGGAAGGGGCCCGATTGGTGGATGCCCATGGGAGCAGTCCCGTGGCCCATCTGAGTGGGGGTGATCTGGCCCCCAGGGACCAGGTGAGTCGCGCTCTGGCGAGCTGCATGCAGCACCAGCGGCTCGACCATCTCTGGCTGGATCTACGCCCAGTGGGAGAAGAGCGCCTGCAGAGACAATTCCCCACCATTCTTGGGCGATGCCTGGAGTTGGGCCTCCAACCAACCCTCGCCCCCATCCCGGTTGCTCCTGCGGCCCACTACTGGATGGGTGGAGTCCAGACCGATCTACGGGCCGCCACCACCATCCCTGGGCTCTACGCGGTGGGGGAGGTGGCCTGCACAGGGGTCCACGGTGCCAATCGCCTGGCCAGCAATTCCTTGATGGAGTGTCTGGTCTTTGCGCGCCAGTTGGCATCCCTAGAGGTGCAACCCACGGCCACCGAGGGGTTCAGGCCCGTTTCCCGTGAACTCCCCCAGCTCCCCTCACCATCGGAGACCAAAGGCTCTCTGCAGCAACAGGTGGAGCACCTGCGCCAAGTGTGTTGGAGTGTGGCCGGGGTGGAACGCTCAGGGGGGCTGATCCGTCAGGCACTGCGAGAGGTGCAGCAACAGCGCCAGGCTGTGGAGAGGGAGGCCCTGTGGCACACCGTGGCGGTTCAGTCACCAGAGGTTTGCTTCGCCATGGAACCGGGACAGGTGACTGGATTTTTACGCTTGCATGACCTCCGCCAACGGCTGGTGTTGGCGGAGCTCCTGATGGAGGCAGCGCTGTTTCGGGAAGAGAGCCGAGGGGGGCACTTCCGCACCGATGCCCCGGCCCGTCAACCCTTCTGGGAGCGGCATAGCCGACAACAGATTGGCAAGGCGATCCAGACGGAAAGGGTGAATCGGGGTCAGAAGCCGTTTGGGCCGCTGTAGTTGCTCATGGCAGCCAGCTTGGCCAACGGCTTGACGCCTGAATCAACCGTGCCGTTGATCTCCCAGCTGGGGAAGCCCTTGATCTGTTTTTTCTCGCAAAGGGCAGCCTGACTGTTGTGGCCATCGGGGGCACACTCCACGATCTTCAAGGCGGCGGTCCCTTCCTTGCCAAACAACTCCTTTTGTTCCCGGCAGTGGGGGCACCAATAGGCGGTGTACATCACCGCCCCTTTCGCGCTCAAGTGTTTGGCCAGGGCAATGGCGGCCGGGGAGCTGGGGGTGGTGATCGGAGGGGCCATGCCCTTGGCGGTGGCATTCTCCGGCCGATCGAGGGCCGTCGCCCATCCCATCCCGAACACCACCACGGCCAGGCTGACCAACACGCCGCGGAAGATCACCTGGCCCCGTTCTTGCCAATCCCCTCCAAAAATCGCCAGGAGCATCAGGGCGAGGGAGAGGCCTGCGGAGAGAAGGCAGAAGGCACAGAAGGCTTTGATCTTGAACACCATCACCCCCATCAGCACCAGACTGAAGATGGCCATGGCCGTGCTGATCAGGAACAGGGCCCACCAGCTGGTTTGGTGCAGACCAACCCTGGTCTCTCCCTTGAGCAGCAGGGGCAGGAGAGCCAGGAGAAGCACCGAGAGGTAAGCCAGCGCCCCAAACAGGGATAGGGGTTGGCCGAACAGGGAACCCCAGGCGCTGTTGAGCACCTTGTCGCAGCCATCGGACCCCCCAGGACACACCAGGGGGCCGAGCACACCCCAGCGATGCAGGGTGATCGACCCCGTGTCCAGCAGACCAATGGTGGCAAGCACGGCCATCACCACCCTGACCCACCGGTGACCTGGATCACCGCGGCGTCGGCTGCTGCTCAAGCGGCTGGCAAGTCGGGTCGACGTCACGGAAACCATTCAGGCATTGATGAGGGGAATTCTGGCAGCGCCCCCGCCATTCCATAGGGTGGGTGGGAAGCCTTTTTCAGGACGACATGCCCTCCGGCCCCGTCAGGAGCATCCCCACTGTCGCCTTTGCTCACCTGGGTTGCGAAAAAAACCGGGTGGACACCGAACACATGTTGGGGCTCTTGGCAGCGGCGGGTTACGGAGTCAGCGCCGATGAGCGGGATGCCTCCGTGGTGGTGGTGAACACCTGCAGCTTCATCGAGGACGCCAGAAAGGAATCCGTTCGCACCTTGGTGGAGCTGGCGGAGCAGGGGAAAGAACTGATCATTGCGGGCTGCCTTGCCCAACATTTCCAGGAGGAACTGCTGGAGGCCCTCCCGGAGGCCAAAGCGATTGTGGGCACCGGCGATTACCAACACATCGTGAGCGTGCTCCAGCGGGTGGAGGCTGGGGAACGGGTGTACCAGGTGAGTGCCGTGCCCACCTTCATCGCTGATGATCACGTGCCGCGCTTCCGCACCACCCCTGAAGCGGTGGCCTACCTCAAGGTTGCCGAGGGATGCGACTATCGCTGCGCCTTCTGCATCATCCCCAGGTTGCGGGGAGACCAGCGCTCGAGGTCGGTGGACTCGATTCTCGCGGAAGCCCGATCCCTGGCGGCCCAGGGCGTGCGGGAGCTGATCCTGATCAGTCAGATCACCACCAACTACGGCCTGGACCTGGCAGGCAAGCCCCAACTGGCGCTCCTTCTAAGGGAGCTGGGCCAGGTGGACATCCCCTGGATTCGAGTGCATTACGCCTATCCCACAGGCCTCACTCCGGAGGTGTTGGCCGCCTTTCGGGAGGTTCCCAACGTGCTGCCCTATCTGGATCTTCCCCTGCAGCACAGCCATCCCGACATCCTTCGGGCCATGAACAGGCCCTGGCAAGCGGAGGTGACCGGAGGGGTGCTCCAACGGGTGCGGCAGCAATTGCCTGGAGCCGTGCTCCGCACCACATTCATCGTGGGCTATCCGGGGGAGACGGAGAGCCACTTTGAACACCTGCTCGCCTTTGTGGAAGAGCAACGGTTTGACCATGTGGGAGTGTTCACCTTCTCCCCAGAGGAGGGCACCCCCGCAGCTGACCTCCCCAATGCGGTACCCCAGGCTGTGGCCCTGGAGCGCAAAGACCGGCTGATGGCCCTCCAACAGCCGATCGCAGCGGCTCGCAATGCAGCCATGGTGGGACAGATCGTGGATGTGTTGATCGAACAGGTCCAGCCCAGCACCGGGGCCATGATCGGCCGATCTGCACGCTTCGCTCCCGATGTGGATGGGGAAGTCCACGTGCAACCTGGCCCAGGGGGGGGGGTGGCTGCCCCTGGCCAAATGGTGCCCGTGCGCATCACGGCAGCCCACACCTATGACCTTGTGGGGGAGTTGATGGGAGCTGAGGCTCTTTTTGAGGAGGCCCGAGGGGCATCCCGGAGAGCAGGTTGACCCGCGGCACATGGGCCAGGGGAGTGTTGGGCTGGCTGCGCCACCGTCAGAAGGGTGTGTTTCTCGCAGCCTCGGGATTGAGCACCGTGGGCTCCTTTGCGGGCCTTACCGCCAAGAGCTGGATTCTCCTGGATGGCACGGGCAACCCCCTGCTGTTGGCACTGCACTTCGCTGCCCTTTCCCTGCCGAGTCTGCTCGTGAGTGGCGCCGCCGGGGTGCTCACCGACCGGGTGGGAAGCGAGAGGGTGTTGATCCGTGCCCAATGGGCCCTGCTGGCCTCCGCCTCCCTGGCAACCCTGGCGATTCCGTTTTTCAAGGGCCACTCCCAGGTGGTGGTGCTCATGCTCAGCACCCTGTGTGGGGGTGTGGCCAGCACCTATGAACTCACCGCCCGCAATAAGTACACCGCCCTGCTGGTGGAGCGCCCTGAGGACCTCCCCCCCTATTTGGCGAGCTTTTCCATCGTGTTCAACGTGGGCAAGTTGCTCGGCCCCCCCATCGGGGGTTTGCTCCTTGCACTGGCGGGGCCCACGCTCGCCCTGGCCATGGATGCGGCCACCTTCCTGGGTCCCATCGCCGCCCTATTAGTGGTGCTGCGACCCAATTCCCAACTGGAGCAACACAGAAGCTCTGGGGCGAGCGTGAGTCTGCGATCGGCCTGGCGGGATTGTGGCCCCGTGCTGCGTCACATCTTCCGCTTCACGGCTCTGGCATGCCTGGTGGGTTTTTTCCATCCGGGCCTGGCCCCCGTGATCGCCGCGGGGGTGCTGAACTCTTCCCCCCAAGCCCTCGGATGGTTCACCAGCGTGATTGCGGCAGGAAGCATCTGTGGAGGCGTGGTGCTGCAACGCAACAGCACATGGCTATCCCAAAGACCGGGGTTATTGATGGGGGGATGCGTGCTCCTGACGGCCTTGGCCCAGATCGGCATGGCGCTGATTCAGGAGGGCCCCTTCAGACAGCCCCTGGGGTTGCTGATGAGTTTTCTCATCGGAACAGGGACAGCCACCCTGCTCAGTGGGGTGAACCTCATGGCTCAAGTGGGAGCCCCCATGGCCTTACGCGGCAGGATGGCCGGGTTAGGGCAGATCGCCTTCCTGGGCGGTGGGGGGTTCAGCGGACTGCTGGCCGCCGGCCTGCTGGGTCGGGTAGGGATGGCCCCAACCTTTGGAGTGCTCGGAAGCCTTGGCCTGGTGTTGGGCCTGAGCGAACTCTTCAAGCGGGGAGGGCTCAGGCTCAGATCAGACGGATGCCCTTGAGGACAACGGTGAGAAGGTAAGCAACAACCAGTCCAGCGCCCACAAGACCTAAGTAGTAAGCCACACCCATGGTGCCCACTCGAAATGGCACCCCCATTACAGCAGATCGCCCAAGGCAAGCATGGGATGAATTGGCCGATCTCCCGGCCGATCCCCCGACAGACGGCGTAAGGTTCATCATCTTTCCCAGCCCCAGGGCTAGCCCTAGGGGTTTCGCCCAAGCTCTGCATGCGTACCCTGTTGCTCTACCCAGAGTTTCCCAAGACCTTCTGGAGCTACGAAAAAATCCTGGACCTGGTGGATCGCAAGGTGTTGCTTCCACCCCTGGGCCTGGTCACCGTGGCTGCCCTGCTGCCCCAAAGCTGGGACATGAAACTGGTGGACCGGAATGTCCGCGAGGTCACGGAAGAGGAGTGGAACTGGGCCGAGCTGGTGGTGATCTCCGGAATGATTGTGCAAAAAGCGGATATGGCTGAGCAGATCGCCCGAGCCAAGGGCAGGGGCCTGCCCGTGGCAGTGGGCGGCCCCTTCGCCAGCTCCACGCCAGACGCACCGGAATTGGCATTGGCAGATTTCAAAATTCTTGATGAGGGGGAAATCACCCTGCCACTGTTCATCGACGCCATCAATCGGGGGGATGAAAAGGGGGTGTTCAGCGCGAAGGGGGAAAAGCCTGATGTCACAGCAACACCAGTGCCCCGCTTTGACCTGCTTGATTTAACCGCCTACGATTCGATGTCGGTGCAGTTCTCAAGAGGCTGCCCGTTTCAATGTGAGTTTTGCGACATTATTGTTCTGTATGGCCGAAAACCCCGAACCAAGACTCCGGAGCAACTGATTAGTGAATTACAATATCTCTACGACTTGGGCTGGCGTCGTTCCATCTTTTTGGTGGACGACAACTTTATTGGCAACAAAAGGAATGCCAAACTTCTTCTGCCCGAGTTGAAGCAATGGCAAATTGAACATCGCTATCCCTTCAGTTTTGCCACGGAGGCCTCCGTTGACCTGGCCTCGGACGATGAGCTGATGGAAATGATGGCGGAGTGTCGCTTTGACAGCGTTTTTCTCGGCATCGAAACCCCTGATGAAGCCAGCCTTGAAACGGCTCGCAAACTGCAAAACACCCGCTCTTCCCTTGAAGAATCCGTAGACAAAATCACATCCTATGGGATTCGCGTCATGGCAGGTTTCATTATTGGATTTGATGGGGAAAAGCAGGGTGCAGGAGATCGCATTGTGCATTTTGTGAGCCGCACCGGCATTCCCGCCGCCATGATGGGGATGTTGCAAGCGTTGCCCAACACAGGCCTTTGGCATCGCCTGGAGAAGGAGGGGCGTCTCATCCAGGAACGGGCTGACGCCAAGGGTGTGAACCAAACCAACCTGTTGAATTTCAAACCCACCCGACCGATTCGGGACATCGCTGAAGAGTATGTGGACGCTTTTTGCCGGCTCTATGAACCCAATGCCTACATCGACCGAGTGAAGCACTATTACCTCAAGGTCGGCAAACCCCGTTGGCAAAAATATGTGCCTGCCGCCCTTGGCAAACCTTCGCTCCCCAGCTGGACTGATGTGAGAGCGCTCTCCATTGTGATCTGGAGGCAGGGGCTGATCCGGGACACCCGTTGGCGCTTCTGGTCGTCACTCTTCACCATTGCCCGGGCCAATCCTCAAAATTTTGAGCAGTTCTTAGTCACCCTGGCCCATAACGAGCACTTCCAGGAATATCGTGCGGTAGTGAAGAGAGAAATCGAGCAACAACTTGCTCACCTTCCACCTGATCCAGCTCCTGGCGTACCCTCTGACCCAAGAGAACTGCAGCCGGCGTAGGTTTAACCGTCGTACGTTTAAGCAGTTAATCCGGAATGTAGGGCTCCCCAGAATTTAGGCAAAACTCAGCCTTCTGTAATTCCCTACCGAGGTAGAGGGCATGGTCGAGCTTGCTGAGGGGGACAACCTCCCCCTCGGTGAGGAGCATGCCCAGTTCCTTCGCCGATCGTCCTCGATAGATCGCTTGGGGCACCCTGGGTCCGGCTCCTTGGCAGCGACTCACTTCACCGGTGTCTGGATCCGTGGCCAGGCCGCGCTCATCGATGGTATTAGCGTAGTGTTCGGCCACCAATTCCTGTCTCTGAGCATCAACACGGATCAGGAAGTAGCCAGCGGGATCCAGGGCGATAAAACGTTGCGACAAAACTTGATCAAGCTCCTGTCGACCATGGCGCCCAGGAGGAATTGGTGAGGCTGTCACAGTCTTATTCATGGGGAAATGGGGATCGTTGATGCGGAGGATCGTAGGCGGAGGTGAAGGGCAAATCGGCGTTGATGGCTTCAATTTCCGCCAACAACTCTCGATTCGCTCCAGGCAACCACTCCTGCAAAATTGACGCGAAGCGGGGCTCAAACCATCTGTGCACACTGGTGCGAGGCTGGGCCGTAAACCCCCTGCGTTTCTTGTGACGCCCCCCCGCTCCCGGGTCAAAGCTGCGTATCCCTCGCTGAATGGCCCATTCCAAGGGCGCGTAGTAACACACCTCAAAGTGCAGATGGTTGATCTCCACATCGCTCCCCCAATAACGTCCCCACAGCTGGGTGTCGTTGTGAACGCACAACGACATGGCCACCGGCGAAGAAGGATCGCCTGTGTGGGCACTGAAGAGAACCACATGGGAGGAGAGATGGTCGGACGCAGCTGCAAAAAACTCCTCACTGAGGTATTTGCTCCCCCAGGGCCCCCATCGGCTGCAGTGCTGGGCGTAGAACCTGTGCATCGTCTCCATGAGGCCAGGTGGAATGGCCTCTCCAGTCAGTGGAGTGACCTGGATTCCAGCATCAGCCACTGCTTTGCGCTCCCTGCGGATGTTACGTCGCTGATTGGCATTAAAAGTCGCCAAATAGTCATCAAAGTCATGAAAGCCCGAGTTGGTCCATTCACTCTGTTCATTCAGCCAAACCGACCAGCCACAGCCTTGGGCTTCCCTGGCAAAGAGAGGATCCACATAGAGGAAGTTGCAGCTCAGCAGGCGTTGCTTGCGGCAGAAAGATTCGATGTGTTGAAACAAGAGGGATCGAAGGGCATGTTGATCTTCGCCAGGACCAATCAAAAACCGATAGCCCTCCACTGGGCTGACTGGGCTCATCCCCACGAGTTTGGGGTAGTAACGAAGTCCCATCTGGGCAGCAAGCTGAGCGAAGGATTGATCAAAAACAAACTCCCCATAGCTATGTCCCTTCAGGTAGAGAGGCGCCAATGCCACAAGAGTGTCACCGCGCCAAAGGGCCAGATGGCAGGGCTGCCATCCCTGGCTGGGGGCAATGCTGCCACTTGCTTCCAAGGCATGGAGCCAGGGCCAGGAATAGAAGGGGAGGGGCTTCTGGCCAGCGGGGGTGGAAGCTTGCAGAACCCCCTCGAACTGCTGCGCTGGAATCTCAGCGATCGCTCCGTGCCAGCGGGCTCTCAGTTCGGCCATCCCAGAACCCCCCAAAGGAGCGCGCGAGGCGCAAAACTAATCAACTCCTCCGCTCCCCCGCGCTCCTGGTGGGTGGTTCGCCCTCTCCCTTCCATGGCCAGAGACGTCTTGAAGCAGTCCTGCCTCTCCCAAGGGACTTGGCGCCTGCAGAGCACTCTCCTAGCCGGCGGCCTGGTGCTGGGGCTGGCTTCCCCCGCATCGGCCGGCTTGCTGATGCCGGTTCTGGAACTGATGCGCCCCAGATTGGAGTCGCGACTGGCGGACCTCTGCATTCAGACCGCGGCAGGGGGATCGGCCAGTCTTGGGGCCACCCTTGAGGATCCCTGTCGCAAACTCGCCAAACCCACAAGCCGCTGTCTCATCGAGGAAACCAACCGGACGGGGCGGGGGCTGGGCGTGCTCACAGAGATGTTGGGGGGGCGGTTCGGCGACGACAGTGAGGTGGTGGTGAAGCGCTGCTTGGCTCGCCTGCTGGGACTCCCTGTGGACAGCCTGAGGGAGGTGCCGCTTCGAGAGCTCACACGCCGATTCAGCGCCCTGGGGCCAATGCCTGGACGGGCGCCAGGGCTTTAGGCAGAGGCCAGGGCATCGATCGCCTCTGGCACCATGCCCAGTTGGGCCGCTTCCGCATAGACCTCGGAGGCATTGTTGGGGCTCTCCTGCACACGCACTTTGTGCAGACGTGCTCCAAGGGCAGCGATGGGAGCCTTCAGGAGATCGGCAATGTGCAGAGCAATGTTTTCCGCCGTGGGAACACAGGTGGAGAAATGGGGAATGTCCTTGTTCAAAAAGGTGTGATCGAAGGGTTCCACCACCTGGTCTTGCACCACCTGCTGCAGTGCCGCCAGATCACACACCATCCCCGTTCGGGGATCCACGGAACCTCGAACCGTGACCTCGAGCAAGTAATTGTGACCGTGGCCATGCACCCGGGCGCACTTTCCATAGATGGCTTCGTTTTCCGCCTGACTCAGCTCTTCCCGGGCTAGGCGATGGGCGGCGGCGAAATGGGTGCGAATGGAGAGAAAGGCTTCCATGGGAGGGGTTGCGGAACCACTGAGCACGTCGGCCCAGAGATCGGGATGTTCATAGAGGCGGATTCCCACCACGGGTAAGTGGCAAACCAGCCTGTCGCGAATGGCCAGGGCGAGGGCCTCTGTCGTGGGCAGGCGCCCATGGGGATGGCTCAGGTCAAACTCGGGCCAGACCCCATTGAGACTGCGAAAGTTGAGGGGCTCAATCACCACCTCACGGATGGCGTGCTTCACCTCAGAGAGGTTGAGCACCATGCCATCGCTATCGAGGGGGCCAGCCATGGCCACCACCAGCTCGTAGTTGTGACCATGGCCCGGTTCCTGGCTGCAAAGGCCAAAACGGGCCTGGTTTCCAGCCTCGTCCAACTCGGGCAAGCGGTAAACATGGCTGGCGCTAAAACAAGCCCGGCGGGTGATCACACAGGGCCTGCCCCGACCATGGGGCGAGGATATGGGGGGAGGTGGTGACGGCCGCGCCTGAACTGGCAGGCCTATCCCGGCAGGTGTCATGACGGAGCCGATCGTGCACGCCATCCTAGGAACCGGCCATCAAGCCCGAGTTCGTCCTATGCCGTCCACATCCCGCCGCCCGGAGCTCGCCCGGAAGCTACAGGGCCTCAATCTCTACCTGGTGGGAATGATGGGAGCTGGAAAAAGTGCGGTGGGCCCTGCCCTGGCCCGGTCCCTGGGCTATCGCTTCATCGATGCCGACACCACCTTGGAGCAAACGGCAGGGCAAACGATTCCTGAGATTTTTGCGACGGCGGGCGAGGAAGGGTTCAGGGCCTTGGAGAGCACCGTGCTGAATGAACTCGCCAGTTGGCACTCCCTCGTGGTGGCCACGGGTGGAGGCGTGGTGACACGACCGGTGAACTGGGGCCAACTGCACCAAGGAGTTGTGATCTGGTTGGATGCCCCCGAAGCCGTTCTATTGGAGCGCCTTCAGAGGGATGCCACCCCCCGGCCCCTGTTGGCGGATCCAGATCCAGCGGGGCGCCTCCGGGAGCTGCTCGCCCAACGGCGCCCCCTCTATGCCCAGGCCGATTTGCGGGTGATGCAGCAGGCTGAATCCCCAGAGGCCTTGGCAGAGCAGGTGCTGGATGCCCTGCCCTCAATCCTGAGGGAGAGACCCGAACCTCCTGAAGAAAGCATCACCTTGCTCCATGGGGATGGTCACGCCAGCCCCAACCTCAACCACTAGCCCTGCTGAAGGCCCACCTCAAGCAGGGGGTTCCAGGCGGACGGCAAACCACTGAATGGTTGAGCCGGGGGTTAAGTCCAACGCGCAGGCTGTCTCCAGGAGGCGCTCCGCCTGGGCCTCCACAGAGCTCAAATGCGCCAAATCCGCGGGAATCACGGGAAGGGAAGCCAGATGGGTGGCCAGCCAGGCGAGGGTGTTCGGGGCGCTGAGGATGGTCTCCTCTCCGCCGGGCTCCAGCACCACGTAGTGATCCATCTCCCGAAGCAGGGGGTCGCTCATGGCGCTCTTCGTGCCGTCAACCTCTCCAAAATCCCATCGCGCCAGCTGAACAGGGGAGTGAACATCGGATTGTCCGCAATCCCTGCGACCCCCTCACCCGCCAGGGAAGCCCCCGCAGTGGAGGGGAAACGCAAGAGCGATAACTGGGCCACCACCGCCAGATCGGCCAGGCTCAGCTGCTCCCCCACCAGATAGCCCCTTGGGGCCACCAATGCGGTGAGCTGCTCCAGGTTGCGATGGAGCTGTCTGGCCTCCATCGGAGCCAGCAGGGAGTTCAAGGTGTCACTGACGGAACCCATCCATCCCCCGGGGAGGGCACCCACCAACTGCCGAAGGGTGGCTGGGGTGGCGTCTGGAAGCAGGGCGGTGCGCAGCTTGGGGTTGGTGGCTGCCGCCTGCAGCAGGGTTCGACGGCAGCCCGTGGCCAGCGCCGTATCGGCCCAATCTTCCAGCAGCAACACCTGGCTCCGCTGCTTGGGATCAGCTGGCAGCAAGGGGGGCACGGGGTGCCGTTGCTCCAGATGGAGGGCAATGTCTGTGGAATCGGCAATCACCTCTGAACCATCCACCAGCACGGGCACCTGCCGTTGGCCAGAAAGGCGAAAGAGCTCCAATTGGCCGAGCCCCGGAACCACCTCCACCAACTTGGCCTGCAGCCCCTTGGCTGCCAGCACAAGCCTCACCTTCTCGCAAAAGGCCGAATGTTTGAACTGATGGAGCTCCATGGTCCTGGCCCGGGTGTCTGGCTACACGGCGGCAGAGTAGCCAGCATGGCCACGGACGGATGGGCACCCAATGAAAGAGTTTCTGCTGAATGTGATCCGCTACCCGCGGTATTTGATCGCCCTTTCTCTGGGCATCCTGCAAACGCTGGTGGAGCCCCTTCGCTGGCGACGAACCAATCCGATCACGGCCGTGGCCCTGGTGGGAGCCCTCGTGAGTGGGCTGTTGAGCCTGGTGCTGGTGCTCCATGCGATGGTGGCACCAGTACCACTGGGATAGCCATGGCACAGGGTCGAAGGGTGGAGCGGGTGGCCTCCCTGATCCGCCGTGAAATCAGTGAATTGCTGTGCACCAGCGTGCGGGACGCGAGGGTGCACCAGGGCATGGTGAGCATCACCGGTGTGGAGGTGGCCGGCGACCTGCAGCACTGCAAAATTTTCGTGAGTGTCTATGGCTCCGACGAGGAGCGGCGCCAGGCCCTGGAAGGGCTGAAAGCTGCCTCCCCCTACCTGAGGGGGGAGCTGGGGCGGCGCCTGGAGCTGAGGCGCACGCCAGAGGTGGTGTTCCATGAGGACCGCAGCCTGGAGCGGGGAAGTGCCGTGCTCGGATTGCTGCAATCGTTGGAGCAGCAAAGGGATCCCCTCCCCGATGCCCCCACCGATGCCCATTGACGTGGCCGGAGCTGAGCTCCGGCGATGGGTGGCCAGCCTCTTGGTTGTGCGTGCCAGCGGTCATCTAGCCGATGGCCAGCGGCGTTACCCCCGCTGGGAGCTGGACAACGCTTCTCTCCGCACCCTCCTGGCCGAGGGGGTGGGGGGGGTGATCCTCCTGGGGGGGAGCGCGGCGGAGCTGCGGCTTCGAACCCGTCAACTCAGGGCCTGGAGCCAACAACCTTTGCTCCTTTGTGCCGATGTTGAGGAGGGGGTGGGGCAGAGATTTGAAGGAGCGAGCTGGTTGCCTCCTCCCATGGGGATTGGCCGGATCCATGGCCAAAATCCCCAGGAAGCTTGTGAGTTGGCTCGGCGCTATGGCGGCTGCACCGGCAGGGAGGCCAAAGCGCTGGGCCTCAACTGGGTGCTTGGGCCGGTCTGTGATGTCAACAACAACCCCGCCAACCCCGTGATCAATGTGCGGGCGTGGGGTGAAGACCCGGCCGTGGTGGGGCAGTTGGCCACGGCCTTCCTGCAGGGGGTGCAAGCCGAGGGGGTGCTGGCCTGCGCCAAGCACTTTCCAGGCCATGGCGACACCTCCCAAGATTCCCATCTCGATCTGCCGGTGCTGCCCCACAGCCGGGAGCGCTTGGACACCATCGAACTCCCTCCTTTTCGACAGGCGATCGCCGCAGGGGTGGCCTCTGTGATGACAGCCCATCTCCTGCTGCCGGAGTTGGATCCCAATCGGCCAGCCACCCTCTCTCACCAGGTTCTGACCCGACTGCTCAGAGAGGATCTGGGCTTCGAAGGGCTGGTGGTGACCGATGCCCTGGTGATGGAAGCGATCGCTGCCCGCCATGGGGCGGGGGAAGCAGCCGTACTGGCTGTGGAGGCCGGAGCCGACCTCGTGCTGATGCCCGCCGATCCATGGGAGGCCATCGAGGCCATTCTTGCGGCCGTGGAGGGGGGCCGTTTGAGCCAGGACCGTCTTTGGAGCAGTCTGGAGCGCCGCCGCAGGGCCCTGGAACAGACCTGGGGCGACCCTGGTGTCCAGAACCTGGATCCGGAACACCCCCTGGGCCCCCTGACCAATGGCCCTGGGGAAGCGGATCAACTCCTGGCGAAAACATTGTGGGCCCGCACCCTGGTTCGCCAAGGGGGGAGCGTGCAACCGCCAGGCGAGGGAGGGGGCTTGGCTCTGGTGCGGGTTGACGGGCAACTCGGTTGCCCCTACCTCCCCGCCTCAGCTCCCGCCCTCGAACTGGCCAGGGCCGCCGGTTTCCGCCCCTGGGTGGTGGATGCCCTCAGCCCCCTGGGCTGGCATGGGGCCAAGGGACCTGAGGCCATCCCCGATCCACCCTGGCACTGGGCGGGATGGGATCGGGGTCCAGTGTTGTTGCAGCTGTTTGTGCGAGGCAATCCCTTCCGGGGCTCCGCCGGCGGGGGGGAGCCCTGGGCCACCTGGATCCAAGAGCTGCTCGATCAGGATCGGCTCGCGGGCTTGGTGGTATACGGCAGCCCCTATCTCTGGCAGGGCCTACGAGCCCTTCTCCCAACGGATGTGCCAGCGGCCTGGAGTCCCGGTCAGATGCCGCAGGCCCAGGCTCTGGTGTTACGGATGCTGGGCTTGGGCCAAGGAGAGACGGAAGGGGGGTTCACGGATTGAGCGTCAGCCTCTCGATGATCGTGCGCGATGAGGCGGCCTCCTTGGCCACCTGCCTGGATTCCGTGCGGGGGTTCGTGGGGGAGATGGTGGTGGTGGACACGGGTTCCGTGGATGACACGGTCGCCATTGCCAAAGAAGCTGGCGCTGAGGTGCACCACCTGCCCTGGCCAGGCGACTTTGCTGCGGCTCGCAACGTGGCCCTGGAGAAGGTGAAGGGAGACTGGGTGTTGGTGCTGGACGCGGACGAGCGGCTGCGACCGGAAGCCATCGCCCCATTGCGGGACGCCATGGCCGCACCGGAGGTCCTGCTGATCACGCTCCTGCGGCAGGAATGCGGAGCTCAGCAATCCCCCTATTCCAGCGTCAGCCGTCTCTTCAGGCGCCACCCTGGGATCCGCTGGAGCCGCGCGTACCACGCCCTGGTCGACGACAGCGTGGAGACGCTGCTGGGGAAAGAACCCCAATGGCGGGTGGTGCACTGTCCCGTGCCGGCCCTCCTGCATGACGGGTATCGCCCGGAACGCATCGAGCAGGGAAAGAAGGCCCAGCGGCTGCGGGAGGCCATGGAAACCGAACTGCTCCGCGACCCGGCCGACCCCTACACCTGCGCGAAACTTGGTGGTCTGGAGATCAGCATGGGGAACCGGGAGCGGGGCGTTGACCTGCTCAGGCATGGGCTGGAGAGCTGTCCAAGGGAAGCCCATCCCGAGCGCTATGAGTTGCTGCTGCATTTGGCTCTGGCCCTGGTGAAGGATGAGCCCGCCCTGGCCGAAACGCTCTACAGGGAGGCCCTGGCCTTGCCCCTGGATCCAAGACTCACCCTTGCCGCACGCCTCAACCTGGCCTCCCAGCTGCTCCACTGTGGGGCCACGGCCGAGGCCGGGGCGCTGGGGATGGAAGCCACCCGGATTGCTCCTGAACTTGCCCATGGCTGGCTCCATCTGGGATTGAGCCTGCGGCGCAGCGGCGACCTGCCGGGGGCGATCTCGGCCTACCGCCAAGCGCTGGCCATCGAACCGACCCAAAGCGATGGGCACCAAAATCTGGGGTTGGCCCTGCTGCTGGCTGGGGATGTGTTGGGTGCCCGGGGGCATCTCCAGCAGGCGATCCACCTCCTGGAAGTCCAGGGAAGGAAGGGCGAGGCGGAGGCCCTGCGTCGCTCCGCCGGAAGCTTGGTGAAACTGGCTCCATGACAGGTCAAGCGGTCGCCATGGACGGGGCTCCCCTGCAGGGTTGCACCATTGGCGTCACCCGTGCGGAGCAGCAACTGGGGACCGCCCGCCAACTTTTCGAAGCGGCCGGAGCCAAGGTGATCGACCTGCCTGCCCTGGTGGTGTGCCCTCCCGATGACTGGCGGCCCCTCGATGGGGCCCTGGCGGATCTGGGGCAATTCCATTGGCTCCTCTTCTCCAGCGCCAATGGGGTGGATGCGGTGCAGCAGCGTCTGCGTCGCCGGGGAGGCGACCTGGCTCGACCGCCGAAGGGGCTGCGAATGGCTGCCGTGGGACGGCGCACGGCCGAGCGGCTGGAGGAGATGGGAGTGGAAGTGGATTTTGTCCCCACCCGCTTTGTGGCAGACGCTTTGATTGATGAATTTCCTGTTTCAGCTTGGGGACTCCACCTCCTGCTGCCGAGGGTGCAAAGTGGCGGCCGCACGGTGCTGGCCGAGGCCTTCGGCAGCGCGGGAGCCCGTGTGGTGGAAGTTCCCGCCTACGACACACGCTGCCCGGATGGCCTGCCGAGTGCGGCGGTCCAGGCACTCCAGCAGGGAACGCTGCAGGCCATCACGTTCAGCAGCGGCAAAACAGTTCGTCACTGCGTCCAGCTGCTGGAGGGCGCCTTTGGAGGCCAATGGCCCCAAGTGATGGAAGGGATCAAGGTGGTGTCCATTGGCCCCCAAACCAGCAAACCCTGCCTGGAGTTGCTGGGGCGGGTGGATGCGGAGGCTGATCCCCATGATCTGCCAGGTCTGGTGGCCGCCTGCGCCCGGGCGATCAGAGCTCCAGATGGATAGATCGATTCCCCGACTGAAGCTCCAGCCGTCCCCTGGCCACATCGATCGAGCGCACGCGCCAACCCGGGGGCAGAAGGGAATCATTCCGAGCAGAGCCCACATCCCCAACCCGCAGGGATCCGGATCGCACCCCACCGGCTCCAGCGGAAGCGGAAGAGGGGACATACTCCACCAGGGCTTCCCGACCCGTGGCCCCGTCCAGGACCCCCTGGAAAACAAGCCCCTTGGGGGGCTGGAGCGCAGCAGGCTGCTGGGCCCCGTCCGCCCCCACGGCACCCTTTCCAGCAACGACCGACCGTTGAGCAGAGGGCGATGGGACCACCCGGGGGGTGAGAACCGCTGCAAAAGGATCACGACGTCCCACGTCCACGGACTGCACCACCTCCTGTGGGGTGGCGAGGGGAGCCAGGGCGAGGTCCTGGGGCTGGGTCACCCTGACCTGGTCCTCAGGCAACTTGGAGAGAGGTTTCTCCACCTCGTTCCTGAAAGTTGGCGTGCAGGCCGTGAGAAGCGTTGCCGCAAAACAAACAACGGGAGCCAGCCTTTGCCCCCGGCGGCAAGGCCTGTGCAGGGGCGACAGGGGATTCAAGGGGGGGTTAAGACGTGGCGTTGGTTTCGACAAGATCACGGAAACGATCCAGGTTGGCCTGGAGCTCACGGTTCACGATGCCGCCCATGATGGAGGGTTCCATCAAGGGGGCCAGCATCGCTGGCAACTCATAACTCACACTCAGCTTCACGGCCGTCAGGTTTGGGCCCAGGGGGTAGAAACGCACCCCGCCTTTGGTGGGCAGCCCCCCGACCGATTCCCAGTGCAGCTGCTGCCCCGGCACCCGACGGGTGATCCGGGCTTTCCACTGAAAGCGAAACCCTTGGGCCATGAGCGTCCATTCGGTGAGGTCTGGATCCTCCAGGGTCACCACCGATTCAATCCAATGCATCCAACGTGGCATGGATTCCAGATCACTCCACACCTCCCAAACCTGTTCAACGGGGGCCTTGATCTCTGTGGTGACGGTATGTTCAAGCCAGCGTCCCATGGTGTCTCCTAGGCGGCGGCGGCGTTGCGCGCCAGGCTCACAGGTCGATCCATGATGGCTGCAGCGGCAAGGCGTCCACTCATGGTGGCACCTTCCATGGAATCGATGTAGTCCTGCCGGGTGTAACTGCCGGCTAGAAAAAAGTTGGCAACCGGGGTGCGTTGGTCCGGTCGGAAGGGCTCCATGCCTGGCGCCTCGCGATAGAGCGACTGGGCCAGTTTCACCACATGGCTCCACACCAATTGGAGCGGGCGGGAGGAGGGAAACAGCTCCCGCACCTGCCGATCGGTATGGGCAACAATCTCCTCATTTTTCTTCGGGATCCAAGGATCACCTGGTGTCAGCACACACTGGAGAAGGGAGCCCATCCCTGGCTTGCGGTAGTCCTCAGGGCTGGCGAGGGCCAGATCCGCAAAGCAGCTGAAATCAGCATCGGCCGTGTAGAGCAAGTTATCCAGTCCCACAGGCTGGGCCAGATCACGCCGCCGCTGCTCCTCCCTTGGGGCATCGCCCAACTCCGTCACCCAGCCGTCGTAGCGCAGTTGCACCGTGGCCACAGGCACGGCCTCAAGGCGATCGAGATTGGCGAACAAACTGTGGCAACGCCAGGCTTCCGGCACCAGCCGCTGGATGCCTGGCACATCACAGGCCGCAAGGTAGGCGTCAGCCTGGATTTGGATTTCCCCCTCGGGGGTGCCCAGGGTGAGACCCGTGACCCTGGTGGCGCCAGGGGCCCCTGCGGCGTCGGGTCCGTCGTCGTAATCCAGCTTGATGGCCCGGTGGCGCAAATGGAGCCTGCCGCCCCTGGCTTCGATGTAACGCAGGATCGGGCCGGTGAGCCAGCGGTGGGGAGAACCTTTGAGCAAATTGAGCTTGGAGGCCTCCGTGCGGGCGGCAAACATCATGAAAATCGTGAGCATGCACCGTGCGGAAATGGCCTGGCAATCGAGAAAACCCAGGGCATAGGCGATGGGATTCCAAAGCCGCTCAATGCTGTGGAGATTGCCGCCATGGCCCAAAAACCACTCTTGAAAACTGATGCGATCCAACTCTCGGATCACCCGCATCGCCCCCTCGTAATCCACCAGTCCGCGCACAATCGGGCTGGTGCCAAGGGCCAGGGCGTTCCTCAATTTATCGATGGCCTCGAGCTGGGGGGTGGTGAAGAAGGCCTTGAGCCCATTGAAGGGAGCCCCCACCGGGAAACGAAAATCCAAGCTGCGCACATCCCCGCCCCGATTCACAAAGAGATGGGTGTGCTCCTTGGGGAGGAGATGGTCGATCGCCCCAACTTTTCGCATCAGGGCAAAAAGATTGGCGTAGTTGAAAAAGAACACATGCAACCCCATCTCAATGTGGTTGCCATCGGGATCCTCCCAGCTGCCCACCTTGCCGCCCATGAAGGGGCGTGCTTCGTAGAGATCCACCTCCAGGCCGGCATCCACCAAATCCACCGCCGCGGCCAGCCCTGCCAGCCCTGCTCCCACGATGGCGACCCGCACCCGAACGCTCCAACGGTGATCAGACTTTATGGAAAGGGCCGCCGCCAGTGCGGCGGAGAACCGACCGGCCCAGCAGTGGACAGGCCTCCATAGACTTCACACATCAGTGTGAGCGCCAAGACCGTGGACACCGCCACCTCCCCAGAGGTCCTGCAACAGCCCACCCACACGGGCATCGATGGGCGGGGGATCCAGATCACAGAGCCGGCCATGCGCCAGCTGGCCACCCTGGTGGCACAACAGGGCAATGCCAAGGTGTTGCGGATGGGCGTTCGCTCCGGTGGGTGCAGCGGGATGAGCTACACCATGGACTTCATCGATGCCCCGGACATTCGGCCGGACGACGAGCGCTACACCTACCAGCCCCCTGGAGGCGCGGCCTTTGAAGTGGTGTGTGATCCCAAGAGCCTGCTTTATCTCTATGGCCTGCAACTGGATTTCTCCACGGCCTTGATCGGTGGGGGCTTCAACTTCACCAACCCCAACGCCACCCAAACCTGTGGTTGCGGGAGTTCCTTCGCCGTCTGATCCCGGTGCCGATGCCATGGGAACCTGAGAGGTTGAGCATCGTGCACAAGCCATGGCCACCAGCCACGAAGGCCTCTTTGAGCGGGCCCTTGAGCGCTATCGCCAGGGAGACCCCCCGGAGGACCTGATCGATGATTTTCTCCAGCTCACGGCCCAGGCCCCTGGGCAATCCGCCGCCTGGACCTGTCTGGCCTGGCTTCAGCTCCTCCTCGACAAGCCCCAAGACGCCCTGAAATCAGCCCGCACGGCCGTTCGCCTGAACCCCCAAGATCCCCAAGCCCGGGTGAATCTGAGCGTGGCAATGCTTGAAACCGGCGCCAAAGGGGTGCGGGAGCACATTGAGATGGTGCAACGGATCACCCTGGTGGCACCAGAGTTGGGCGAGGAGCTGAACGACTCCATCGCCGATGGGTTGGCCCGGCGTCCGGGCTGGTCGGCCATGGAAAAAGTACGCCTCTGGCTGCAAGGGTGAGACGGCTGCTGCTGATCAGCAATGGCCACGGTGAGGACCTCAGTGGTGCCCTCCTGGGCCAGGCCCTGCGGGCGGCTGGCATGGCCGTGGAGGCGTTGCCACTGGTGGGCCACGGTGAGGCCTACAGGAAAGCGGGCCTCCCCGTGCTGGGCCCCACCCGCGACTTCAGCACGGGGGGGTTGGGCTACACCAGCTTGCGGGGACGGCTCACCGAGCTCAGGCAAGGGCAGCTGCCCTATCTGCTCAGCCGAGTTTGGGCCGCCTGGCGCCACAGACGCTCCTGCGATTGGGTGGTGGTGGTGGGCGATGTGGTGCCGCTGTTGGCCGCCTGGCTGACCGCCAAGCCACTGGCGGTGTATCTGGTGGCCTACTCGAGCCATTACGAGGGCCGGCTGCGGCTGCCCTGGCCCTGTGGCTGGCTGTTGCGCCAATCCCGGGTGCGGCTCCTCTGGAGCCGCGATGCCCTCACGGCAGCGGACCTGACCCAGCAACTCAGGCGTCCGGTGGAGTTCGCGGGCAACCCTTTCCAGGAGGGGGCCGCGGCCCCAGCGGGCCGCCATCTCCAGAACGGAGAGGGCTCCGTGCTTGGCCTGCTGCCCGGGAGCCGGCTGCCGGAAGCCCTGGCCAACCTGCTGCTGATGTTGGAGGTGCTGCGCCGGTTGCCCGAGCCATGGCCTGCCAACCTGCGAATCCTTGCGGCCCTGGTCTCCAACCTGGGCTGGGAGGACGTCGCCCGGGCGGCAGCGGCCTCCGGCTGGAGCCTGGAGCCCTCCTCCGCTGGGCTGGAGGAAGGCGGGCCCGTGCTGCGATGGCAGGCGTTGCGGGTGGAGCTGGTGGCGGATCGCTTCTGGTGGGTGCTCCACGGCAGCGATCTCCTGCTGGCCATGGCTGGAACTGCGGCCGAGCAGGCCGTGGGACTGGGCAAACCCGTCCTCCAGCTGGCCGGACCAGGGCCCCAATTCACCGAGGGATTTGCCGATGCCCAGCGCCGGTTGTTGGGTCCTGGGGTGAGCTGCGCCCCAGGCCCCGTGGGGGCGCCCAGCACCCTGCAGGCAACGGCACAGATGGCGGCGGACCAGCTGGAGCGGCTGGCCGATCCCGTCGCCGGTCCCCTCTGGCGGGGGCAGTTGGCGCAGGTGGCCCTGGAGCGGCTCGGCACTCCAGGGGGAACGGCCCGCATGGTAACTGCAATCATGGCCAAACTGGAACCTCTCAGCCACCCACCCCATGGCACCCGTCTCCGCTGAGACCCCACCCCCAACCACAACTCCCCCGGCCTCCGAGGCCAAGGGGGCCTATCCATGGTTGCTGCGATGGCAGCAGGGGCTTGACCGTCTGCTTGTGCTGGATGTGTTTCTGGTGCTGGCGGGCGCCCTTTGGTTTGGCATCGGCGTGGCGCTGCATCTACGGGGGATGGATGCTGCGTTAACGGCCTTTCAGCGCTTGTGGCCCTCCCTGTTTCAACCAGCCATCGGCGTGCTCATGCTGGGGGCCCTGGTCAGCGGGGGACTGGGCTGGTGGAGGCGGCGAGGGCCGCTTTGAGATCGGGAGTTTCATATTGGAAGTGTTGCTCCAGGAGCCGCTGGGGCTTCACCTGCTGGCCTTCGAGAACCACCGCGGCTCCATCGCCAAGCATCATTTTGAGCACCGGCGCAGGCACGGGGAGCAGTGAGGGACGGCCAAGCACCTCCCCCAGGCTCTTGGCAAAGTCGACCATGCGCACCGGCTCTGGGGCCACGGCGTTATAGATGCCCTGATAGCTGGGATCCTCGAGGGCCGTGGCAACAAGGCGGCAGAGGTCATGGCGATGGATCCAGCTCATCCATTGCTGGCCAGACCCAACAGGCCCCCCGAAGCCGGCGCGAAACACCGGCAGCATTTTCCCCAAGGCCCCGCCATCGGGACCCAGCACGATGCCAAGGCGCAACACCACGACCCTGCAGGGCTGGGGAACTGCCAGGGCTGCAGCTTCCCAGTCCTGGCAAAGCTGGCCGAGGAAATCGCTGGCAAGGGGGCTGGATTCCACAAACGTGTCGACTTCACTGGAGCCGTACACCCCCACGGCCGAAGCGGTCACGATCACCTGGGGAGGGCTTGGAAGCTGGCCGATCGCCTCCACCAGGGCTGAGGTGGTGTGCAACCGGCTGTCACGGAGGCGTTGCCGTTGCGCATCACTCCAGCGGCGTTCTGCGATGGGTTCCCCCACCAAATTGATCACCCCCTCCGCGGAAGCGAGGGCCCCAAGAAGATCGGCCGAGGTCCAACTCGCTGGATCCGACGGGTCGAGCTGCAAACAGCGGAGGTGATCCCCCTCCAGGAGGGGAAACGGCTGGCGCTGCCGACTCACCAGGGTGAGATCGTGGCCAAGCTCCAAGAGGAAGGGGACGAGTTCGCGCCCCACAAATCCCGAACATCCCAGCAGCAGCAAGCGCATGTTCGACTCCCGATCCGCGGCCCGAGGCTAGTGGCTGGCCTGCCCTTCGGGGGCCCATTCCCCTGGTGAAACCCATGGCCGATCAGGGGACCTAGGGTGCCTGGAACTCTGCCACCTGGTCCATGGCCGACACCCCATCCAACACCGCTGCGGTCCCCACGGCATCAGCCCAGCCATCGGCCCTGAAGAAAGGAGCGTTGGTGCGCCTGAATCCGAAGGCCTACCAAGGCAGCCTGGAGGCGTCAGCCAGTGATCCAGTGCTTCCGGGCTACGTGGTGGAGGGTCCTGGGGAAATCCTGGTGGTGAAGGGCGACTACGCGCAAATCCGCTGGCGGCGCCCCGTGCCTGATGTCTGGCTGCGATTGGATCAACTGGAGAGCTATGGCGTTTGATGGAGGCCTAGATCTCCAGCCGGCGCCGCTCCTGGTGCAGCTGTTCCCGCTGACGCTTGGCCTCCCGCAGCATCTCCCTGCCATCCCGTAGGTAGTCGTCCACATAGCCGAGGGTGTAACGCTCGAGCTCGCTCAGCGCATCCTGCACCTGGCTGAGGCAGTGATAAAGATGGAGGCTGAATCCCTTGGCCACCGCCGGGCAAGCTTTGGAGCGGTAAAGCTGCTCAGCTTTGCCCATGCGGGCCTGACTTTCCTGCAGGAAGCCGCTGAAGGTTTCCATGAG
>JAYKHG010000158.1:0-4938 GCA_035284825.1 Cyanobacteriota bacterium | reverse complement strand
GCTTCCCTGCTGGGGGCCCTGTTGTTGGGCCGCCTCAAGGACAGCCGAACCCTTTGGTTGCTCAGGGGATATCTGCTGCTGGTCTCCCTCGCCTGGTTTGTGCAGCGGTTTGTTCCCCTGCCCCTCACCACCAAGCTGGTGGATGCCCTGGTGTTGGCCTGCAGCCTGGCCCTGGCGATCGTTTGGCAGGGGGAGCTCAGGCGGCTGATGGAACTCCTGGGCACGGGGGACTTGAGGGTGCTGTTCGCCGACCGCAGCCGCAACCAATTGGTGAGTGGCTCCGTGGCGGTGCTCACCGAGGCGGCGGGCCGTTTGTCCCAGGCCCGTCGAGGCGCCTTGATCGTGTTGGATCTGGGCAGCGATCTCCGTCCGGAAGACTTCCTCAACCCGGGGGTTCATCTCGATGCCCGGCTGACGGTGGAGCTGTTGATGAATGTGTTCGCCAGCGACACCCCACTCCACGATGGTGCCGTTCTGGTGCAAAAAAATCGCATCCTTTCGGCCGGAGTGATTCTCCCCCTCTCCCGGCAAGGGCTCAACCGCTATGGCACGCGCCATCTCGCCGCCCTTGGGCTCACGGAGCGCCACGATCGCTGCCTTTGTGTGGTGGTGTCCGAGGAAACAGGCACCCTTTCACTGGCTCGCCAGGGGCGCCTGGAACGCCCGATCACCAGCAGTCGTCTCCATGATCTGCTCACCGAGGCCCTGGCAACGGGCCCGGCAGGACGTAGCGTGGTTGGGGTTCAGCCGGAATCACGCGGATGAGTCGCGCCCTGGCGACCACATTCAAATCAGGTCCACGGGCCCTCCCTGCAGGTCTGGATCCCCTACGGCTGCCCCGCCACATTGCGGTGATCATGGACGGCAATGGGCGCTGGGCCCGCCAGCGGGGGTTGCCTCGCATGATGGGGCACCGTGCGGGGGTGGAAGCCTTGAAGCGCACCCTGCGCCACTGCAGCGATTGGGGGGTGGGGTCCCTCACCGCCTACGCCTTCTCCACCGAAAACTGGAGCCGGCCGGGGGAGGAGGTGTCGTTTCTGATGACCCTCTTTGAGCGGGTGCTGGCCCGGGAGCTGGAGGGCCTCGAGCGGGAGCAGGTGAGAATTCGCTTCCTCGGCGACCTGGAGGAGCTGCCCCAGGGCCTCCAAGACCTGATTGCCGATGCCACCAGCCGCACCGCATCGAACACCGGCATCCGATTCAACGTTTGCACCAACTACGGCAGCCGCAGGGAGCTGGTGCGGGCGGCCCAAAAGCTTGCCGCCCTTGTGGCCTCCGGTGAGCTGATGCCCCAAGAGATCACGGAGGCCACCTTTGCGGCCCAGCTGCACACCGCGGGGGAGGAGGATCCGGATCTGTTGATCCGCACCAGCGGTGAACAGCGCCTGAGCAATTTTCTGCTCTGGCAACTGGCCTACTCCGAGCTGCACCTGACGGATGTGCTCTGGCCCGACTTCGATGCGGCAGCCCTCGAGGGTGCCCTGCGGGATTTCCAAGGCCGCCAACGCCGTTTCGGGGGGGTGGATCCCAGGCCATGACAACGCGACACGATTGGTCAAAGGAGGAGATTTTGGATCTCCTGCAGCTGCCCCTGCTGGATCTCCTCTGGCGGGCCCAGGGCGTGCATCGCGCCGCCCATCCCCACCCAACGATGCTCCTGGCCTCGCTCCTCAGCGTGAAGACCGGCGGCTGCGAGGAAGACTGTGCCTACTGCCCCCAGTCGATGCACCACAGCGCCGATGTGGGCGGGCGACCGGAATTGGACGTGCAGGCGGTGCTGGGCCGGGCCCAGGCTGCCAAAACCGCTGGCGCCCAACGCTTTTGCATGGGTTGGGCCTGGCGGGAGATCCGGGAGGGAGCGCCCTTTGACGCCATGCTGGCCATGGTGCGGGGCGTGCGGGAGCTCGGAATGGAAGCCTGCGTCACGGCGGGAATGGTGACCCCGCAGCAGGCGGTGCGGCTCGCCGAGGCGGGGCTCACGGCCTACAACCACAACCTCGATACGTCCCCGGAGCACTACGGAGAGATCATCTCCACCCGCACCTACCATGACCGTTTGGAGACCCTGCAGCGGGTGCGGGCGGCGGGCATCCAGCTCTGCTGCGGCGGTATCCTCGGGATGGGCGAATCCTTGGACGACCGGGCCGGGCTCCTCGAGGTGCTCGCCACCATGGATCCCCACCCGGAGAGTGTGCCGATCAATGTGCTGATCCCCGTGGAGGGCACCCCCCTGGAAGATCAGCCCCCCATCGACCCGTTGGATCTGGTGCGGATGGTGGCCACCGCCAGGATTCTCATGCCCCTCAGCCGGGTGCGGTTGAGTGCGGGGCGGGAGCATCTCAGCCGGGAAGCCCAAATCCTCTGCCTGCTGGCGGGGGCCGACTCCTTCTTCTACGGCGACACCCTGCTCACCACGGCCAACCCCGCGGAAGACGCCGACCGGGCGCTGCTGGCTGCCGCTGGATTGGCCGTGGGCCCTTGAGCCTGATGCGGGTGGCCTCGTTTTATGGCTTCGCCCACCTGGAGCGGGAGGAGCTGGAGCCCATGCGCCAGCGGCTGCTGGCTCTGGGGGTGGAAGCAGGGGTGTTGGGAACGGTGTTGCTGGCGGAGGAGGGAATCAACGGCAGCCTGGGCGGGCCTGAGGCCGGGGTGGAACGGGTTCTCCAGCAATTGCAGGCTGATCCACGGCTGGCCCATCTGGCCGTTCGTCGATCCTGGGCCCCCCAGCCCCCTTTTTTTCGCCTGAAGGTGCGTCTCAAGCGGGAAATCGTGAGCTTGGGGGTGGAGGGGGTGGATCCCCTGGCTGGGGTGGGCAGGTATGTGTCCCCAGCGGAGTGGAACGCCCTCATCGACGCTCCCGACACCCTTGTGGTGGACACCCGCAACACCTATGAGGTGGCGATTGGCAGCTTTGCGGGGGCCATCCAGCCCCACACCAGCCATTTTCGGGAGTTTCCCTCCTGGGCGGAGGAGGTGCTCCCGGGGCTGATGGCCGAGCGGCAGTGCAAGCGTTTAGCCCTGTTCTGCACCGGCGGGATCCGTTGCGAGAAGGCCACGGCCTACCTGGTGCAACGGGGGTTGGAGGAGGTGCATCACCTGCGGGGGGGCATCCTGGGCTACCTGGAGGCCATCCCCCCGGAACAGAGCCGGTGGCAGGGGGAGTGCTTTGTGTTCGACCACCGCACCGCCGTCAACCACCAACTCTCGCCCGGCAGCCACGAGCTCTGCCACGCCTGCCGCATGCCCCTCTCCCCGGAGGACCGGGCCCTCCCCAGCCACATCCCCGGGGTGTGCTGCCGCCACTGTGAGGGGGAGCGCAGCGCCGCGGACCGGGCCCGCTACGCCGAACGGGAACGGCAGCAGCAACGGGCGAAGGCTTCGGGGGAGGTGCATTTGGGACGGCTCTTCCCCCCGGCGGAAGAGCCATGAGCCCCAAGGGGATCCTGTACAGCTTCCGCCGTTGCCCCTTTGCCATCCGGGCCCGTCTGGCCCTGGCGGCCACGGGGGTGGAGGTGGAGGTGCGGGAGGTGGCGCTGCGGGCCAAGCCCCCCGAGTTGCTGGAAGCCTCCAGCAAGGGCACCGTGCCGGTGCTCACCCTCCAGGGCGGGGAGGTGTTGGAGGAGAGCCTGGCCATTGTGTTGTGGGCCCTGGGCCAGGAGGGGGCTTGGAAGGCCGCGGCTGAAGCCCTTGGGGAACCCAGCGGCCCCGCGGCGCCATGGATCGCCGAGTGTGATGGGCCCTTCAAGCACCACCTGGATGGCTTTCGCTACGGCACCACCGACAGGGAGGGGCACCAGCAGGCGGCCTTGGCCATCCTGCGCCGTTGGAACACGGTTCTGGAGGGCAGGGAGGCCGGCACCTCTTCCCTGGGCCCATGGCTGGAGCCCCTCGGATGGGCCCTGCTCCCCTTTGTGCGCCAATTCCGGCGCAGCGATCCGGAGGGGTTCCACCAGGCCCTGGGGCTGGATGCGCTGAAGGGCTGGCTGGCGGCCTTTGAAGCGAGCCCTGCCCTGGCCCGTGTGATGGCCCCCCCCTGGGCCTGGCGCCAGAGCTGGCGTTCCCCCCGCTGGCTTTACCACCTGGCCCTGGAGGACGACTGGCAGGCGGCTCGCCGGGAGGGGGTGTATCGCCAATCCACCCGGGGGAGGTCTGTGGAGGAGGTGGGATTTCTCCATGCCAGTTGGAGCCATCAGGTGGAGCCCACCTGGCGGCGTTTTTATGGCGATGGGCCGGAGCTGCGCCTGCTGGTGATCGACCCCACACGATTGGAGGCCGCCGGCATCCCCCTGCGGGAGGAGCCCGCCCCCGGCAGTGGAGAACGGTTCCCCCATCTTTATGGGGCCCTGCCGATCGGAGCGGTGCTCCTGGCGGAACGCTACAGCCCCGAGCCGGTGAACCTCCAGGCCGGTGCCGCCCCAAGATGAGCCAGGTGATCCCCACCCTGGCGGAGATCGAGGCGGAAGCGGCCCGGCGGGGCTGGAAGCTGCGGCTGGCGGCACCGCGGCGGCTGGGAATTTGGAGTTTGCGGGCTGTGGTGGCCAGGCCCCTGGCCGAAGGAAGGGCGGAGGTGTTGGGGGAGCTCAAGGGCTGGGCCCTGCCCCAGGCGGCCGGCCTGCGGCTCGACAGCCTGCGGGTGCAGGGGCGCGGCAGCGGGGGCGCGGCTCCCCTGCTGCTGGCGGCCGGCTGCGCCTGGGCCCTGGAGCACACCCCCTGCCGCCGGGCCCGCTTCCTGGCCATCCACGACACCGACCGCCAGCACCGGCGCCTGGTGCGCTATTTCCGGGGGTTGGGGTTTGAACCCCTGCGGGCCCTGGGATCGGCTCCGGGGGATTGGGGGCCGAGGCTGCTCTGGGGGGGAAGTGGGCTGTTGATGGAGGGGGATTGCGGAGAAACGATCCGCCGTTGCGCCCGCCGCTGGCAGGTGATCTAGCTGCACAC
>JAYKHG010000157.1:0-5257 GCA_035284825.1 Cyanobacteriota bacterium | reverse complement strand
ATCCAACTCCATGCTCGGAACGAGGAAACTACAAAAGGGGGTGCATCGGACGCGCCGTGGAGGACTCGAACCCCCGACATCAGGTTTTGGAGACCTGCGTTCTACCAGCTGAACTAACGGCGCAAGGCGATGCACCAGAGAGGGGAAAACCCCTCAACGATCGAAGCGCTGCTTGACACGAGTGGCTTTACCCACCCGATCGCGCAGATAGAAGAGCTTCGCTCTCCGCACCTTACCGCGACGCTCAACCTTCACGGAAGCCACCTGGGGACTGTGCAGCAAAAAGACCCGTTCGACGCCAATCCCTTGGAAAATCCTACGCACCGTGATCGTTTCATTCAGCCCCCCATGGCGTTTGGCAATCACCACACCCTCATAGGGCTGAATCCGTTCCTTGTTGCCTTCCCGAATCCGCACACCCACCTTGACGGTGTCACCGACGTAAATGTCCGGCAGATCGCTCTTCAGTTGCTCCGCCTCAAAGGCGGCGATGAGATCACGGGCGCAGAGCTTCCCGGTGATGGCCTGGCGCGGTGATGGCGTTTCCTCTGGTTTCCCTGAAGCTGGGGCGGCCTCCGCAGGGGGAGCCACCTCGGTGGAGGCCTCAGGGTTGTCCGTCAGGTCTGCCGATGGAGGATCAGCTTGCGCCGCATCGGTTGGGGGCACATCAGTTTCGGGCAATGTGGTGCTCTCGGGAGATTCCGCAGCCATTCCAGCGTCCTAGGGATCAAGCCAAACGAAGAGCTTACCTTCTCAGGTGCCCTCTCCCCCTTCGTTCCGCCGCTTCTGCCGGCTGTCCCACCAGCGCAGAAGGCGCTGCGACAGCATCAGGGCTCCCGTCGTCAGCATCCAGAGCAGGCCAAGGCCATTCAGCACCACATACAGGGTTTCCCCGTGGGGACCGAACAGGGGCTTCAGCCATTCCCCCTCATGGAGGGTCATCAGGGGGTGGGCCCGATCCCGTGGCCAGCCCATCCAATCCTTCACCACCCGATAGGCGATCCCGGTGCTCGCGGTGAGGATCAGGGGCGCCAGCACAAAGGGCGCCAAGCTGGCATGGGCCTGTTTCCATCTCACCATCGGGCTCACGTTCGGCCTCGCTTTCGGGGGCTGCGCCGAGGGGGTTGGGGGATCGTCAGCCATGGCTCAGCGCGGATCGCAGCAGTTCACCGATAGCGTGGGGACACCGTTTTGTCTGTCAGACGCCTCCCCCGCTGCCATGAAGCTGTTTGCCGATCTTCTTGCCTCCGCCAGCGGACCCTCCGGCCAGGACAAAGCTGCCCAACTCCTCACACGAACTGGTCCCCGCATCCCCAACAACCGCCGGGGGGTGGAGGTGAAATCCGCCAAGGAGGTCGCCACCATGCGCACCGCCAGCCGGATCGTGGCCACCGTGCTGCGGGAGATCAGCGAGCTGGTGCAGCCCGGGATGACCACTGGGGATCTTGACCGGCACGCGGAGAAACGCATCCGGGAGATGGGGGCGGTGCCAAGTTTCAAGGGGTACCACGGCTTCCCCGCCAGCATTTGCGCCAGCATCAACCACGAGGTGGTGCATGGCATCCCCAGCGGCAAGCGGGTGATCAAGGAGGGCGATCTGCTGAAGGTGGATACGGGCGCCTGTTTTGAGGGCTATCACGGCGATAGCTGCATCACCATCGGGGTGGGCGGCGGCGTGAGTGAGGAGGCCCAACGCCTCAGCCGGGTGGCCCAGGAGGCCTTGATGCGGGGGTTGGCCACCATCCGGGCCGGCAGCACTCTGCTGGAACTGGCCGGGGCGGTTCAGGACCACGTGGAGGCCCACGGCTTTGCCGTGGTGGAGGACTTCACCGGCCATGGGGTGGGGAGGAATCTCCACGAGGAGCCCTCCGTGTTCAATTACCGCACCCGGGAGTTGCCCAACATCACCCTCCGCCCTGGGATGACCCTGGCGGTGGAACCCATCCTGAACGCAGGGAGCAAAACCTGCCGCACCCTCAGGGACCGATGGACCGTGGTGACGGTGGATGGAAGCCTTTCAGCCCAGTGGGAGCACACCATCGTGGTGTCCAGCGACGGTTGCGAAATCCTTACGGATCGGAACTTCTGAGGGTGAAGGTGCGGAAATAGGCCCAGCGGCAGAGGGTTTGCAAGGGCATCAGCACATAGGTGAGGGGGTTGATCGTGACGATGATCAGATTGCAGTTCCAGTCGGCCTGGCGCAGGATCTCCCCCGCCACCCAATCCGCGGACATCACCCCATAGGGATTGAGATCGGAGCGGAAGGGGCCGAGCACCAACCGCCGCAGCCGCAGGTGGGCCGAGGCGAGCTCCAGGGCACGCAAGCTGAAGATTTGGCCGATGAGCCGCTTGCTGATCTCATAGAGGGGGCTCAGGGCCGGCTGGATCTCCGCCTCTGAGGTGTTGAGCCACACCTCTCCTCGGGAGTTGCGCCTGGCGCATTCCTGGGCAAAGAGCTCCAGCAGGCGCCAATGGCTGAGGGCGTTCACCTCCAGGGCCAGGTGGAGGGCCTCCCGGTCGCGCCGGCCCTGCTGGTTGAGGCCATGGTTCAGTACCAACACATCCACCTCCCCCAGAAGGGGGATCAGCTCGCTCTCCTGGCCCGTTTCCCAGCCCACCTGCCGCAGGGGGATCGCCTGCCCCTGGGGATCGCGCATCTCCAGGGGGGGCATTTCCCCAGTGGGGGTGCGGTGGCTGAGGGCGATGAGTTGGGCACCACGGCCGTGCCAGCGCCTGATGAGGGCCTGGCCGAGGGCGCCCCGTGCTCCAGTGATCGCCACCGTGGGGTGTTGCACGGTTGTTGAGAAACCGTCCGGACGGAACGGGGAAGATTGGATCCGGGCTGCAAGAATCTGCCACAGCCCGGCTCTCTTGAGGCCTCTCCATGCCCAGCCCGCTGCTGTTTGGCTCCTGTGAACCCTTCAGCGGCAAATCGGCTGTTGTGCTGGGATTGGCCCAGCAATTGCGCCGCAAGGGCGTGGCGTTTTCCTTCGGCAAGCCCCTGGCCACCTGCCTGGAACCGGAGGGGATCCATCAACCCGGCGATCCCCTGCTGGATGCGGATGTGCGGTTCATCGGGGCGACCCTTGGGCTGGAGGACAGCCAGCTCCTTCCTTCCCTGGCGGTGCTGGAGCCCGGCTCAGCCCAGCAGCGTCTCCTCAGCGGGGATGTGGGGCCCGTGGCCGGGGTCGAAACCCTGCGGACCTCGCTCCAGGAGGAGGGCACGGGGCTGGTGATCCTGGAGGGGGCAGGCCGGCTGAGTGAGGGCTGGCTGTTTGGGTTGGGCCTGGTGCCCCTGGCCCGGGCCCTGGAGGCCTTGGTGGTGCTGGTGCACCCCTGGCAGGACAGCCGGGATGTGGAGCCCTTGCTGGAAGCCCAGGGCCAACTGGGCCCCCTGCTGGCTGGGGTGGTGATCAACGGGGTGCCCCCCGAGGCCCTGGGGGAGCTGAGGCAGGATCTGATTCCGGCCCTGGAGCGTGTGGGCCTACCGGTGTTGGGGGTGATGCCCCGAAGTCCGCTGTTGCGGAGTGTCACCGTGGAGGAGTTGAGCAGGCGCCTTCAGGCTCGGGTGCTCTGTTCCCGGGAACGGCTGGATCTCCTGGTGGAAACCCTCTCCATCGGTGCCATGAACGTGAACTCGGCCATGGAATTCTTCCGCCGCCGCCGCAACATGGCGGTGGTGACCGGTGCCGACCGCACGGACATCCAGCTGGCGGCGCTGGAGGCCTCCACCCAGTGCCTGATCCTCACCGGGGTGGGGGAGCCCTTGCCCCAACTGCTGAACAGGGCGGAAGAGCTGGAGGTGCCCGTGCTCAAGGTTGACCACGACACCCTCACCACCGTGGAGGTGGTGGAGGCCTCCATCGGCCACGTGCGGCTCCATGAGGCAGTGAAGGCCACCTATGCGATGCGCTTGGTTGAAGAGAATTGTCACTTTGAAAGGCTGTTTGAACGCCTGCAGTTGCCCTGAGCTGCGTCAGCACTGCTAGTTTCCAGAAGTGACATGTGGGCGTACGACGGGTGACCCGGTCTCTCGATCTTCCGGCTCTCGACAGGATTGACACCCTTGCCCAGGAGCTGGCCATGCTCCAGGACACGGGCAAACGGCGCATTGCCATCCTGGGCAGCCGCCATGTCCCTGTCGTCTCCGTCCATTTGGTGGAACTGGTGGCCCGTTCCCTGGCCCATGAGGGGCACAACCTGATCACCTCCGGCGCCCAGGGGGTGAATGCGGCGGTAATCCGGAGCGTGCTGGCGGTGGATCCGGGCCGGCTTACCGTGCTGCTGCCCCAGAGCCTGGAGCGCCAGCCCAGCGAGTCGCGGGAGCAGCTGGAGCAGGTGTTGCATCTGGTGGAAAAGCCCGAGCACGATGAACTCCCCCTACCGATGGCCAGCAGCCTCTGCAACCAGGAGATCATCAGCCGCTGCGACCAGCTGATCTGCTACGCCTTTCACGACAGCGAAACCCTCCTCTCCAGCTGCCGCACCGCCGAAGACATGGGAAAGGTGGTGAGCCTGCTGTTCTTTGATTGAGGCCTGCCCTAGGGGCTTTTCCGGGCCATCACCTGCAGGCAGTTGCCCTCGCGCCCCATCACCGTCACCCGCTCCCCGGGGTTGAGGGGTGTGTGGGGCTCCACGTTGTGGGCGGCCCAGCTTTGGCCCTGCCACTGCACCCGGCCGCTGCCATCGGCGGTGAAGGCACTGATCACCTGGGCCTGGTCGGTCGGGGGAGGCAAAATGGCCGCGCCATCGGCGGAGCGGAGCGACCAGCGCCGCAGAAAGGCATAGCCCGCCGCCGCAAGGGCAAAGAACAGCACCGCCTGCGCCCAGGCTGGCAGCGCAACGGCGGCCACCAGCAGGGTGAGCGCGAGGGCCACCGTGCCGCCCACCAGCAGCAGCCCATCGCTATCCACCCCGAGCAACACGAGCAGCCAGAGGCCCGTGGCAACAAGCAACCAGAACAGGGGGGGCGATGGCATGGCCAAAGGCGGGCCTGTTTCAATTCTCTTCCCTAGCCTGGGGAGACGGTGGCAATGGTCATGGAACCCCTGATTCCCCTGGTGTTGGTCTTGCTTGGCGCCCTGGGCGTGAGCAGCGTGAAGGTGACGAGCAGCAGCCGCTCGATGCTGGTGGAGCGCCTGGGCAAATACAACCGGCAGCTGTCGCCGGGGTTGTCGTGTGTGTTGCCGGGGGTGGAGAAGGTGGTAAGCCATGAATCGCTGAAGGAGCGGGTGCTGGATATCCCGCCGCAGCAGTG
>JAYKHG010000156.1:0-4546 GCA_035284825.1 Cyanobacteriota bacterium | reverse complement strand
TGAATGCTCGCAAATTGCAGATTGCCGTTGTAGTTGATACTGGCGGAGATATTGACAAACTCCTTCGCGAATGTCGACCACTGCCAGATCCTGCCGTTGTTGTCTAGGCCGTAAATCAGGCTGCTGTCCACCACAGAGAGCTCTGACAACTTGCCTGGTGGTGATAGGGGCGCACCCGAGCTCAGCGGAGAAAATCCATCCCCGTCCCAACTGTAAACGTTACCAGCATTATCCAACAGCCACACGGAACCATCTTGGTGCCCTGTGACAACTTGTAGAGGATTACTCAGAAAGTCTCCAGCCTGTGCCACCAGGCTAGGTGTATCTGTGGCGCCGACAGGTGAGGAATAAATGTTGCCACTCTGGCTTACGAACCAATACACATTATTGGCAACAGCGAAGGACGTGGAGCTTTGGCTTGCTGGTGGTGTGATGTAGAGAGTTGAGCCAAAACTTAATGTATCTGAATTCCATATTGCGATCGACCAGATGCCGTTGGTTTGACCAAGGAAATAGGCATTTCCTGTCTCATCCAAGGCTAAATGAACCTCAGTCGGCAGCCCCAGAGCTGCGGGCAGGTCCACCTCACGATACTGGCCGTTGTCAGGGTTCCATACGGAAAACTGACCAGTTGTGTTGCGAATCCAGCGAAAGCTGGAGGAACCCACATAAACATTGGCGATAGTGCTGTAGGCGCTCGTCATGGTGTGCATCGTTTATAAATGAAAAACTACTGTACTGGATTGCCTTTCCCGGGCAACAAATCTCCTGTCTTAAGTCTTCATGTAAGTCCATGGAGACGCGTCCCAAGATATGAGGATGGCTGTGTTGCATCGGGCCGTGACATGACATCTGGAGACGATGGCCTATCGCTGCTCCCGATCCCTATTGTTGTCAGCCCAGCAGACGACGCACCAGGGCCAGCTTGCCGGCATAGGGCGGGTAGCGGAAGGGCAGGTCGAGGGCAAACGGTCGGGCCAGCACGCTGCGCAGGTGGGAGAACGTATCGAAGCCAGCCTGGCCGTGGTAGCGACCCATGCCGCTCTCACCCACCCCGCCGAAGGGCAATTCAGCTGCACCGGCTTGGAGCACCACGTCGTTGAAACACACCCCACCGGAGCTGGTGGTGGCCAAGGTGCGGCGCTGGGCCGCTCGATTGCGGCTGAACAGATATAGCGCTAGGGGCTTGGGCCTCTGCCGCACCTGGGCCAGACCCTCTTCAAGCGACGCAATGGTCAAGACCGGCAGGATCGGCCCGAACAGTTCCTCCTGCATCAACGGATCATCGAGGCTCCCCACCGCCACTAGGGTCGGCTCGATCCGCCGCTGTTCCTCCAGCCAGCGGCCCCCCACCAGCACCTGACCCCGGGCCTTGGCCCCCTCCAGCAACTGCTGGAGCCGCTGGAACTGTGCCTGGTTCACGATGGTGCCCAGGTCGGGGGATTGAAGCGGATCCTGGCCGTAAAACCGCTGGATCTCCGCCGCTAAGGCCCCCACCAACGGTTCCCGAGCTGGCGCCTCCACGAGGAGGTGGTCGGGGGCAATGCAGGTTTGGCCAGCATTCAGACTTTTTCCCCACATCAGCCGTCGGGCCGTGGTGGCGATGGGGGCATCGGCGAGCACGATCGCCGGACTCTTACCTCCCAGTTCCAGGGTGACCGGGGTGAGGTGCTGGGCTGCGGCCGCCATCACCAGCCGCCCCACCCGAGCGCCGCCCGTGAAAAAGATGTGATCAAAGCGCTCCTCCAGCAGCCGGGCGGCCAGCGCACCATCCCCGCACACCACCTGCACCACCTCGGGAGCAAAGGCATTGGGGATCATTCGGGCGATCAGCTCCGCCGTGCGCGGAGCGTGTTCGGAGGGCTTGAGCACGGCCGTGTTGCCGGCCGCCAGTGCGCTTACCAGCGGATGGAGGCAGAGCTGGAGGGGATAGTTCCAGGGGCCGATGATCAACACGCAGCCCAGGGGTTCCGCGTGAACCCATGCCCGCGCGGGACTGAGCGCCAGTGAGATGCTCACCTTCCGTGGTGCCATCCAGCGGCGCAGCTGCCTGCGCGTCAGGGCTAGCTCCTGACGCACGGCCACCAGCTCAAAGTGGGCTTCCAAGGGGGGCTTGCCCAGGTCGGCGGCGAGCGCGTCCACCACCTCCTGTTCATGGGAGTCCAGCAGTTGGGCCAGCCGATCGAGCTGCTCCACACGCCAGGCCAGGGGCCGGGTGTGCCCTTCCTCCACCGCTGCGCGCATCGCCTGGATTGGGACGGGTGGGAGCATCGTGCCGCTGGAACTGCCCCCACCATGGCAATGCCGGTATGGGCCTGTGGAGGGATACTGGTCGCCTTGGGCTGTCAAGGACGGTCGGCAGGGATCTTCCCCACTGCCCCAGGGCGTTGGCAGACCATAGCTTGATGGCCATCAACTGTTTCTCGCCACATGGCCTCCGCCCCCCTTCTTCCGGCCCTCGCGCAAGATCGCGCCTCGCTGGAGCCGATCGCCACGGTGTCTGTGCTTTTGGCCCTCCGCCCGGTGGCGAACCAATTGCGGCAGGCCATGGAGGATCTGGCCCACCACGAGGCGGAAAGGCTGGATTCCCTGCTCCAACGCACGGGCCGTGCCGACGTGTTTTGCGGCCATCCCAGCGCGGCGCGGCACCTGGAGGATCGTCTCCGCCGTGCTGGCCTCACCACCTCAACCAACCTGCAGGCCCAACAACCCCTCACCGTTTAGGGCTTGAGTTTCCCTGGGTATCCGCTCCACTGCGCCAGACGCTCCAGCGTTTGCACCCCCTCCAGCCGCTGGTTCCCCATCACCCAGGTGGGGAAAGCGGCTATTCCTGCCTTGCCGCAACGTTCGCGCTGTTGCTCCGTCTTTTCACATTCCACGTAGGGGAGTTGGTTGCCCGCCTCCTGGCCAAAGAGATTTTTCTGTTTGAAACACGCCGGGCACCACCAGGCTCCATAGAACACCACACCAGCCCGCCGCAGGTGTTCCACCAGGGCCAATTGTTCGGCGGTGGAGGGCTGCATCGCCGCACCCAGGGTGGGTGTCGTGCTTGTGGCGCCGCCTGAAGGGGCCCCCAGCGCGGGAAGGATGGCTGCACCACCCCAGAGCAGGGGCCCGAGTAGCGCGCTCGCCAGAACGGAAACACGCGAACCAGACTGGGGCACCAACATCAGCACAGGTCAAAAGCCAACCCATACCCTAGGGGGGATGTCAGGCCCCGTTCGGCCTTCCCCCCATCCAGCCCCCACCATTCCGCTGGGGCGGGCTGAGAGAATGGGCCCCAGGAGAGGCTCACCATGGCTGCCAACGGCTATCGGGATTACTTCAAGGTGCTGGGGGTGGAGCGTGGCGCCGATGCCGAAACAATCAAGCGGTCCTTTCGCAAGCTCGCCCGCCAATACCACCCGGATGTGAACCCCGGCGACAAGAGCGCCGAGGCCCGTTTCAAAGAGATCAGCGAGGCCTATGAGGTGCTCTCTGATCCCGATAAACGGCGTCGCTACGAACAATTCGGCCAGTATTGGAGCCAGATGGGTGGCCCTGGAGCAGGCGGGGGCGGTTTTGATGTGGATTTCGGCCGTTATGGAAACTTCGACGAGTTCATCAACGACCTGTTGGGCCGCTTTGGCGGGCCCGGCGGAGGGGGCTTTGGCGGTGGTTTCCCCGGAGGCTTCAGTGGTGGATTTCCCGGGGGATTCGGCAGTGGGTTCCCGGGGGGAGGGGGGCGCTCAGCCCCGGTCAACCTGGATGCGGAAGCCACCCTCACCCTCTCCTACACCGATGCGTTCCGGGGCTGCGAGCGCACCCTGGCGGTGAATGATGAGCGGGTGGAGGTCCGCATCCCGGCGGGGGTGAAACCCGGCGGGCGCCTGCGGCTCAAGGGCAAGGGCAACCTGCAGCCGGGCACGGGCCGCCGCGGTGATCTCTATCTCCAGATCGAGCTCCAACCCCATCCCATCTGGCGCCTTGATGGCGACCAGCTCCGGGCCGAACTGCCCCTCAGCCTCGATGAACTGGCCCTCGGGGGCGATGTGGTGGTGGCCACCCCGGACGGGGAGGCCACGGTGCAGGTGCCTCCTGGGATGACCCTGGGCCGGAGCCTGCGGCTCAAGGGCAAGGGCTGGCCCCTGCGCAATGGCCGGGGCGACCTGCTGCTCACCCCAACCCTGAAACTGCCGGAGGTGCTGAGCGAACGGGAGCGTCAGTTGCTCCAGGATCTGCGCCAGGCCCGCAGCGCTGATCCCCGCCAGGGGTGGGTGGCTTCCGCCAGGCTTTGAGTTCTTTGCCTCCCGTGGCCAAGCGCCCGGGGTTGCTCCGTAGGATCCAGCCAGACCGTCCCCCCCCATGGAGCTGACCTACCGGCCGCGCCGCCTGCGGCGCACCCCGGCCCTGCGGGCCCTGGTGCGCGAGCACCACCTCGCCCCGACAGATTTCATCTATCCCCTGTTTGTGCACGAAGGGGCAGGCAATGAGCCCATCGGCGCCATGCCCGGGGCCAACCGCTGGAGCCTGGATGGGCTCGTGGAGGAGGTGGGTCGGGCTTGGG
>JAYKHG010000155.1:0-7629 GCA_035284825.1 Cyanobacteriota bacterium | reverse complement strand
GGGGATGGCGACGTCAGGCACGTCGGCCTTTTTGTTGGCTTCCGCGCTGGCCTCCAGTGGCGTGCTCGGCGGCTGATGCCTCAACCCCATCGCCAGCCCCGTTGGCACCACCAGAGAGGCCCCCAGCACGAGGGGCCAAAACAGCTGGGGCCATCGCCGGGGCCAAAATCCAGGCACGGGCAGCTTTCCTTCCCCATTGCGCCGGGCCAGTTCCCTGAGCTTGAGCCGCAGCCAGGCCAGGGTCGCCACCAGGTCTTCCCCCAACCGCTTCCAGGGAGGCGCGTAGGGGGCGGGCAGGGGCATGGAGATCAGCCGTCGTTCCGTCGCAGCAGCTGGCTCAGGGGATTGCGGGATTTGGCGGGAGCGGCTGGGCCCCGCTGGGCAGGGGTCTCCACCTCCTGGGTGGGCCCGAGGTCCTGGGCCGTGCCATCCCGCAGGCTCGGGTCAGCCCCCTGGCCCTGGGAGAAGCGCTCCACTTGCTCCGCATCCGGCGTCGGTTCCTTCACCCCACACACATCCCGATACATCAGGTCGTACTCCTTGGCCGATCGGTCCCAGCTGAAATCCTGCGCCATGCCCCGGCGCTGCAGCTCCTCCCAGCTGCTCTGGTGCCGGTAGGCCTCCCAGGAGCGCACGATGGCCGTGTAGAAGTCCACCGGTTCAAAGCGGTCAAAGCCATAGCCCGTGCCCGTGTGGGCGATGGGATCGTGGGGAGGCACCGTGTCCACCAATCCCCCCACCCGGCGCACCACCGGGACGGAGCCATAGCGCATGGCGAGCATTTGGCTGATGCCACAGGGCTCAAAACGGCTGGGCATCAAGAAGGCGTCGCTGCCCGCATAGATCAGGCGGGAGAGGGCATCGTCGTAGGTGAGAAACACCGCGAACCGGCCCGGATGGCGGGCGGCCATCTGCCAGAGGCCCGATTCCAGCCCCCGATCCCCCGTGCCCAGCACCACGAACTGGCTGTCGGTGTAGGCCAACACCCGATCGGCCACCTGCAACAGCAGATCGATGCCCTTTTGATCCACCAGGCGGCTCACCACCCCCATCAGATAGGTGCGGGGGTTTTGGGTGAGCCCGAAGCGCTCCTGGAGCATGCGCTTGCACTCCACTTTCCCAGAGAGATCCTTGGTGGTGTAGCGCTCTGGGAGCACTTGATCCGTGGCGGGATCCCAATCCTCGGTGTCAATGCCGTTGACGATGCCCCGCAGCTTGCCGCTGATGAAGTTCAACAGGCCATCCAGCCGTTCGCCGTATTCCGGGGTGCGAATCTCCATCGCATAGGTGGGAGACACGGCGCTCACCCGATCGGCATAGAGCAGGGCAGCCGCCATGGTGTGATCCCCCTGCATATACCAAGGACACCACGTCATGCGCTCCAGCTTCCAGCGCCAGGGGCCCTGATATTTCAAGTTATGGATCGTGAAAACCGTGCTGATTTCTGGATCCTGGTGCATCCAAACCGGGATCATGCCCGTGTGCCAATCATGGCAGTGCATCACCTGGGGTTTCCAGCTTCCATTCCAGGCAAACTCCGCGGCCGCACTGGCGAAAAAGGTGAATCGCCAATCCTCATCCTCCCCCCCATAGATTCTCTCGGGATCAAACACAGGGTGCCCCACCAGATAGATCGGCAGCCCGTGGCTGGGGTGTTTGGTTTGAAAAATCGCAAAGTCATTCCCCATCGTGTGGCCGCGCCAGATGGGCTCCTCAGGGATCTGCAGCCGACTCCACAACTTGCCGTAGCCCGGCAGGATCACCCGCACGTCGTGGCCCAAGTTGGCCAGCGATGGTGGCAAAGACCCCACCACATCCCCCATCCCGCCGACTTTGATCATCGGCGCACACTCGGCAGCCGCAAAGAGGATCCGCATCACAGACTGGCAGGACGGCGCAACTCTACGGGGAGGCTTTCGCCCGCCCTGGGCCCAGTTTCCCCCCAGCGCCTAGGGCAGCACTTTTACCGGAGTGCCCAAACTCACCAGGTCGAACAGTTCCTTGGCATGTTCGTCGAACAGCCGCACACAGCCGTGGGACACGGCCCGTCCCACACTGGAGCGGTTGGGGGTTCCATGGAATCCGGCCGTGACGCACCCCTTCACCACCAGGTGCTCCTGGCCATTAAAGCCACTCCGGCCCCGGCAATCCCGATAGAAGCCGATCCAGCGGCTCCCCAGGGGGTTGGTGGGGCCAGGGGGGAGCACGTTCCCGTAGGCCGGATGTTCCCATTTGGGATTCACCGTTTTCTCAATCACGGTGAATTCCCCCACGGGCGTTTCCCAGCCCGGCATCCCCACGGCCACCGGATAGCGCCGCACCTCCTGACCGTTCTCCAACACCCGCAGGAGCCGATGCCGGCGATCCAGCACCAAGAGCCGGGGGCGGGGGGGTGGGCTGGCCGGTGTGGGGACCACGGGCGTTCCATCGCCTTGGCCGGTTGGCTCCACCGGTTCCGGGAGTCCGTTCTCCTTCAGGCCCAGCTGCAAGGGGGAAGCATCGATGAGAGCGGACGCCCCCACCTCCTGCTCCCCTTGGCCGTGATCCAGGCCTGGGGTTTGGGACGGCTTTTGGGACGGCTTGGGAGTTGTTGCTCCCGCTGCCCCCACCCCAGGACCCCAGCCACTGGCAAGGGCCCACAGCAGCAGCATGGGACCCAGCAGGCGCGCTTGATTCACGGCTATGGCGCGGACTGAACATGAAACATTGTCTCCAACATAGGGAACTTCCCTAGGGCAACCACGGAGAGGAGGAGAAATCCGGATCCCGTTTCTCCAGGAACGCATCACGTCCCTCCTGCCCTTCTGCCGTGCGATAGAAGAGATGGGTGGCTTGGCCCGCGAGCTCCTGAATCCCCGCCAGGCCATCCATCTCCGCGTTGAATGCGGCCTTCAAGCAGCGAATGGCCGTGGGGCTGTGGGCCAGCACCTCCCGGGCCCAGCGCACGCCTTCGGCCTGCAACTCCTCCAGCGGCACCACCGCATTCACCAACCCCATGCGCAGGGCTTCCTCCGCGCCGTAGCGGCGGCAGAGGAACCAGATTTCCCGAGCTTTCCGTTGCCCCACCACCCGCGCCAGATACCCGGCCCCAAATCCCCCGTCGAAACTCCCCACCCGGGGACCGGTCTGGCCAAACACCGCATTCTCAGCAGCCAGGCTCAGATCGCACAGCAGATGCAGCACCTGGCCCCCTCCGATGGCGTAGCCGGCCACCAGGGCGATCACCACCTTGGGCAGGCTCCGAATCATCCGTTGCAGATCCAGAACGTTCAGCCGCGGCAGGCCATCCCCATCCAGATATCCCCCATCTCCCCGCACGCTCTGATCCCCCCCGGCGCAGAAGGCCCATCCCCCATCGGCGGCGGGCCCAGCGCCGGTGAGCAGCACCACTCCGATCCTTGGGTCATCCCGCAGTTGGGAGAAGGCATCGCAAAGTTCGCGAACGGTGTGCGGTCGGAAGGCATTGCGTTTTTCCGGTCGCGCGATGGTGACCCGGCCGATGCCCTCCGCGCTCCGTTCGCAGTGGATGTCGGTGTAGCTGCCGAAGGGCTCCCAGGCCACGGGGGCCTCACTGGGCCTGGGGGGCTGTGTCATGGGGGGGCGATCAGCTCTGAGGCCATTGTGCGCAGGTGTTGGCGCAGGGCCGCATCGGCCCGGCGGTCGCTCACCACCCGCAGCAGGGCCATGGGCTGGGCCAGACCCCAGGCCACCGCTTCTTCCAGCTCCCCCCGGCGGCGCACTTGCCGGCTGGGAACACCATGGGCCGCGGCCAGGGCGCAGGGATCCACCTGCAGCGGCATCGCGAACAGCCGCTCGAAGTCCAGGATTCCGGGATCCGAGGGGCGGATCGGCAGTTGCTCAAAGATTCCCCCTCCGCCGTTGTCGATCAACACCACCAGAAGCGCTCCGCCCAGCTGAGGCCTCCAGAGCCAGCCATTGCTGTCGTGCTGGAGGGCCAGATCGCCACTCACCAGCACCAACCGACCCCTCACCTCCGCCAGCCCGCAGGCGATGGAGAGGGTGCCATCGATGCCAGAAGCTCCCCGAAAGGAATGGATCGGCCTCGCTGGTGCTTCCGGATCCGCGAAGGAGTCCCAATCCCGCACGGGGCTGCTGTTAGCCAGCATCACCGCCAGTCCTTCCGGGAGCATCTGTCCCAGCCGGCGGGCCAGCCAGGGTTCGCTGATGGGGTCCTCCCCTGCCGCACGTTCCAGCACGGAGCGCAGCAGCTCCTGCAGCCTTCCCTCTTGCTCCATCCAGCGCTGGGCAATAGGGGAAGCCTCCGGAGGAGGACAACCGTTCCCAACGCTGGCCAGGCCAGGCCAGCTGGCCAGTCCTCCGCTCCATTGCCCCTGAATGCACCGCAGGGGATCCTGGGGGCGGGGATCCCCTTCGCTCACCAGCACCTGCTGCCCCCGTTGCTGTTCCAGCCAGGCCTGCAACCTTCGGCTGGCTGGGAGCGGGCCGAGTCGCAGCACCTGCTTGGTTGTGAACGGCGTCTCCGTGGTCCCCAGGAGCAGGTCATATCCCGTCACCGTGGGACCCCTGGTGAGGCCGCGCAGG
This sequence comes from Cyanobacteriota bacterium, assembly GCA_035284825.1. Taxonomy (GTDB): domain Bacteria; phylum Cyanobacteriota; class Cyanobacteriia; order PCC-6307; family Cyanobiaceae; genus Cyanobium. The sequence continues at coordinate 3,066 of JAYKHG010000155.1, read as the reverse complement.
CCCGAGAGGGCGTCCGCCAGCAGGGGCCAGCCGCTCCGTTCTTGCCAACGGTTTAGCCCATCGAGGTGGCTGCTCCAGGTGTGGGCGGGGCCCCTCCATGGGCCCGCCACCACCACCCCCGGCTGGTCTGGATCCAACAGCACATTGCCCCATGCCTCAGGGCCTCGTCCGCCGGAGGCAGGCGTCGTGGAGGACCCATCGGGAGGGTGGGGGGGCTGCCAGGTTTGCAACCAGGAGAGGGCCTCCCCATCCGGATGCAAGGGCTCATCGAAGGGAAGGTTGAGATGCACCGGCCCTGCCAAGCTGCCCGTTTGGCCTGAGGCGGCCGCCATGGCCCGTCGGCCAAGGTTGTGCAGTGCCAGGGCGTCCATGGCGGCCATGCCTTCCGGGGCACCTTGGTGAAGCCAACGGCAGCAGGGCCGTAGAAACTCCTCCTGGTTGACGGTCTGATTGGCGCCGCAGTCCTTGAGGTGTGCGGGCCGATCCGCGGTGAGCAGCACCAAGGGGAGAGTGGACCGATCGGCCTCCACCAGCGCTGGCAGGAGATTGGCCACGGCCGATCCCGAAGTGGTGATCACCGCCGCAGCCTTGCCATCGCCCCGGGCGAGCCCCAGGGCGAAAAAGGCCGCCGATCGCTCATCGATGGCTGTGTACAGCCTCAACCCGCGGGACTCTTGAATCGCCGCTGCTATCGCCAGGGGCCCGGAGCGACTTCCTGGACAGAGCACCAATCGCCGCAATCCATGGCTGAGCAGTCCATCCAGCAGGTGGAGACCCGCCAGAACCCCCGCCGCGGAAACGGGGATGGATGATCCCTTCCTCCCTGTGCCAGGGTCGGAGCTCCCTGATTGCACCTCTCTCCTGTGGCTGAGTCCAGTCAACAACCTTCCCGAATCCAGGAGATCTTTTCCACGTTGCGGGTTGTTCTGCTCTGGCTGCTGGTGGCCTTGCTGCTGCGGTGGTTGGTGCTGGAGCCCCGCTGGATTCCCTCCGGTTCCATGCTGCCAACCCTTCAGCTGGAGGATCGGGTGTTGGTGCAGAAGCTGTTGCCGCGGCTGGGGTTGAGCCCCGGGGTGGGCCAGATTGTGGTGTTTCATCCTCCCCAGGCCCTGCTGGAGGCGGGTTACGACCGCCACGCCGCCCTGATCAAGCGGGTGGTGGCCGTTGCCGGCGACGAGGTGGAGGTCCGCAATGGCCAGCTCCTGCGAAACGGCTTGCCTGCGGATCCCGATTGGTCCCATGGCCCCATGGGGTACAGCCTGTCTCCCCTGGTGGTCCCTGCGGATCACCTCATGGTGTTGGGGGACAACCGGAATGCCAGCCTTGATTCCCACCTTTGGGGGCCATTACCGGCAAAAAACATCATCGGCACAGCCTTCTGGCGCTATTGGCCCTTGGATCGTTTTGGCCCGCTTCGGTTCTCCGCCCCTGTCCTGCGGGATGGGAAACCTGCCCATGTGGGTTAAGGTATCGGCAAGTCTTGAATGACCCGCTCGAAAGAGTCCGCTCGCAGAAAGCCCCCAACAGGAGGTTGATGTTCAATCCCGAATTTCTCACCAGTGACAGTGAGGCGATTGCAAGCAACGCTTTGATCCAATATCTTCAGGAGCAGTCTCCTGATGTCCTTCAACGGGTTGCCCGCTCTGCGAGTGGCGAGATTCAAGACATCATTCGCCACAATGTGCAAGGCCTCTTAGGAATGCTACCGAGTGATCAGTTTGAAGTAAAAGTACAAACCAGTCGAGAAAATTTGGCAGGCTTGCTTGCGTCAGCAATGATGACAGGCTACTTCTTGAGACAAATGGAGCAGAGGATGGAACTGGAAGGGGCCATGATCGCAAGCGGTAGTGATGATGTCTTGGAACAGGCTGATCAGGATGAGCTGAGGCTGTAAAGGTTCATCACTCATGACTGATCTTTGAGTTGATACATCCTGGCGATGGAGCTACAGCTAAAACGATGCCGTTGTTGTGGTCAACATACCTTTCATCGTCTGAGGACTTTTGTTGATGTTGATCCATTTTTTGCTCGGCATGGTTTGCAAATTAGCGTTGAGCAATCGATCGATATCCCTCTTTATGATTGGGGTTTAAGGGGGAAAGCAAAGCTCCTCCCGCCCTGGCTTGCTGAAAAGTTTCATCGGAAACTTGATGCGATTCGAGCCAAGCACGTTTTACAAGCTTGCAAGGTAAAGATCCCCTTCGGCCTTTGCAAAAACTGTGAATTCTTGGCCCCATGGTATGAAATAGGTTACGACCAACTCAGTGACTATTATGCATTTTACCTTCAAAATGAGTATAAAGAATCCCGGGAGGCCTTTCAGCCTGGCTTCCGTGAGCTTGGCAAGGTCATGGGTTCAATAGCTGAGGCCGATCTTCGTCGTCAGCAGCATGAGGAATTCATCCTTCCCTTCCTTCAGGATTTGCGAGAGTACGCCCAGGATAAGAGTTTGAAGCTTCTTGATTACGGTGGGGGCGAGGGTCTGATCATTCCAAGGCTTCCTTGGATTGATGGAGATGTGTTGGAGGTTGAATCTGCAGAGCAACCTCAGGGTCCTGAATTGGCTTCCTATGATGTTGTTCAATGTCTGCATGTTTTAGAACATGTTGGCAGCCCCTACGACACCTTCCAACGACTTTTGGCTTTTTGTCGCGTGGGAGGTTTGCTTTATATCGAAGTTCCCATCGAACACCCTGGATCCCTAGACCTTAGTGATCCGAAGCAGATCATTTGCCATGAACATATTAATAAGTTGTCCTTGAACTCCATTAAGGGATTGGTGGAGGCATCAGCGGTGGAGGTCATTTTTCTCCAGGCCTCAACTGTGAAATTCCTCCATTTGGATGGAATGACACCAATTGTGCGTTGCCTCACAAGAAAAATTCCTGAAACAGTTCCGGTTTAGATGAGAGTTTTTAAATCAAATGGCAGACTTGCATTGACGGCGTCTTGGATCTCCTGGGGTTCATACTGGGCATAGGTGGCCAGCACATTAATCCCTTTGCTGATACACTTTTTGCATAAATCACTCCCATATCGTGCGGCTTGCATCTCCTTAAAAGGAGT
>JAYKHG010000154.1:0-12100 GCA_035284825.1 Cyanobacteriota bacterium | reverse complement strand
GGGTTCCATGTCGTAGGTGGGCACCCGTGGCGAGGGGACGAGATGACGGTCTTCCCCAGGAAAGGCCTGCTCAATGCCCCCATTCATGAAATAGGTGACATGGGGATATTTTTCAGTTTCAGCTGTGCGGAACTGTCGTAGACCTTGCTCGGACACCACCTGGCCAAGCAAACCGTCCAGCGATTCCGGGGGATACGCCACGGCCACGGGAAGGCCCTGGTCGTATTGGGTGAAGGTGACGAGATGGAGGGGGGTGATCTGTTCCCGTGGAAAACCATCAAAGTCGGGACTGACCAGGGCGCGGATGAGCTGCCGGACGCGATCGGGGCGGAAGTTAAAACAAACCAATCCGTCTCCCGCCTCCAGCAGGGTGGGCTGGAAACGCACAGGCTCCAGGAATTCGTCACTGACGTTCTGGCCATAGGCCTCAGCCAAAACCTCCTGTGGGGATTGGCTGCTCAGGGGAGAGGGCTCGGTGAGCAAGCGATAGGCCTTCTCCGTGCGCTCCCAGCGGTGGTCACGATCCATGGCCCAATAACGACCACAAAGGGTGGTGATCTCCCCCACCCCGGCCTCTTGGATTAAGTGGGCCAGCCGCTCCAGATACTCCGGCCCGCTGGTGGGCGGTGTATCCCGACCATCGGTGATCACATGGATGCAGACCTTGGCCAGACCCCGCCCGGCGGCCCAGTGGAGCAGCCCACCCAGGTGGTTGAGATGGCTGTGGACCCCTCCATCGGAGCAGAGGCCCAGGAGATGGAGCGGGCGCCCATTGGCCATCAGTGTGTCTGCCAACGCGTTGAGGGCTGGGTTGCGGGCAAGACTTCCATCACGAACAGCCTGGGAGATCCGAACCAACTCCTGTCGAATGATGCGTCCAGAACCGATCGTGAGATGGCCCACCTCGGAATTGCCCATCTGGTCGTCTGGCAGCCCCACGGCTCCGCCGCTTGCGGCAATCAAGGTGTGGGGATAGGCCTCCCACAGGGCATCCATCACGGGGGTATCTGCTGCGGTGATGGCGTTGAAACGGCTGTCCTTGCTGTATCCCCATCCATCCAAGATGGCGAGGACCACAGGTGCCACCGGAGCGGCGTCAGCAAAATGGAGCACCGAGGTGGCCCCCTTTTTGAGAGCCTGTTGGGAAGGAGGAACTGAATTCACCCTAGGCCTTCTCGCTGATGGGCTCCTAACCACGCCAAAGCTACATCCAGGCCAGCCAATGGCCAGGGGCGGGTGACAAAGCGTCAGGCTTTGGCGACATCAAGGGAACAACGAAAGAGAAAAGCTCGCTCTTATCATGGAACTTCGATTGTTGGGTTGAGCGCTTGGCTGCCCCCACCCCTGGGCCTTCCCGCGTAGAGATTCTTTCCGCCCAGGAACTGGGTCGTACCCTGGATCGCCTGGCCTCCCAAGTCCTTGAGTCGGCCAGCAACTCCCGGGACCTTCTGCTGTTGGGGATACCCACCCGGGGGGTGGCCTTGGCGAAGGTGCTGGCGGAGAGGGTTGGGGCGATTGCGGGCCATCCCGTGCCCCATGGCAGTTTGGATCCCACCTTCCACCGAGACGATCTGGCACGGGTGGGGACACGATTGGTGGAAGCCACCTCCCTCCCCGCAAGCGTGGATGGTCGACTTGTGGTGTTTGTGGATGACGTGATCTACACGGGACGCACGGTTCGAGCCGGCCTGGAGGCTCTCCAATCCTGGGGGCGGCCCAGCAAGGTGCAGTTGGCGGTGATGGTGGATCGGGGCCATCGAGAGCTGCCGATCCAGCCTGATTTCTGTGGGCGAGTGGTACCCACCTCCCGACAGGAATCCATCCAGCTCTGTTTGAAGGATGTGGACGGGGAGGAAGGGGTGTTTCTCCTGCACCCCTAGAAATGGCGATCAGACCTTCGAGAGTTCATCGGCCCTGAAGTGGGCGCGAAACGTCCCAAAGGCCACCACCACCGGCAGGGTGGGGCTGACGGGTCGTCCCTTCCAACCATCGATCACGTTCACCACTTCCCCCTCCTGGCCCTGAAGGTCGTAGGGAGACCCCCGATGCTCGGGATGGGTGAAGACGACGACACTGGAACGCACAGTCACGCGATCGCCCGGCTGCATACGCCCTCCTGACTCGGCGTCATCTTGTCACGGCCACTCCAACACTGCCGGTTCATGGCGAAGGCCGGCACCGTTTAGCGCTCGCAGGTGGCTTCCGGCCCCTTGTCGTCCACTCGCCCCCCCAGGGCTCGACAGGCTTCAGTGAAGGCTTGCCACTCGGGAACCCCAGCAGCCACTCGCTTTTGGACCAGCTCATCGAGGCGTTGGCGAGAAATGTCATAGGGGAGAGGGCCGTGGGTCTCCACCCGTTTTTTTTCCATCTTGGCCAGGCCAGCCTCCACGGTTTTCCGTAAGGGAAGACTCCGCTGGCGCCAATAGGGATGGCTGAGCCCATTGAGGGCTGAAATGGCCTCCCACCATTGGCCCTTGGCCGCTAAAGCGTCAGCCCGCGCCAGATCCGCCTTGTTTTTGGTCCAGGTTTGCTGGAGCTGGTTGACCATGGCGCCCACCCCGGGATCCCCACCGGCCGTGTCCGTGAGACGCAGCAGGGAGATCGCCTGATCCAACTCTCCCCTGGCAAAGGCTTGCAAGGCGGAACGCTGAAGACCTCCCCTCCACTGCTGCAAGCGTTGGATGTCTTCCGCGCTGGCGGCCTTGGAGTTCACCAACTCCTGCTGGAGGCGCAGGGCATGGGCCTGTTCCTTCCCATCCCAGAGCCGCTGCGCTGCCTCCCGTTGACAACGCCCGTTGTCTGGGGCAACGGGGCTTGGCACCCACTCCAGCAGCTGGAGGCGGCGCTCCAGCACCAGACAATCCTCGATCCGCAGATCAGCGGAGGCGGCCCGCAGTTGTTTGATCACCTGCTGCTTCCAAACCCATGCGCCCGAGATGCCGAGGGCCAACAGGAGCATGGGCACCCCAACCCAGCGATGGGTGCGGGACAGCTTCCTGGAGAACGAATCCTGCAAGGTTCACCTCCGCTTGGAGCCAATGCACTCAAGCAGACCCATCCATCATCGCACCGTTCCCAGCACCAGCTTTGGCAGGGGGGTTCCCGCCAGCACGTCCTCCCCTTCCATCTCCAGCTCGGCCCGGCCGTTGATGGAGAAGCGGAGCCGCACCCGATCCACACCCGCCACCCCCGGGGGGGACAGGATCAAGTGTTGGGGTGCATCGGACCAGGGCCCCATGGCGGCGGATCCCTCCCGGCGGCGGCGGATCACCGGCACCCCGTTTTCGAACACCACTTCGGCGCGCTCCTGGGGCAGGGGCTCCCCAAACGTCAGCTCCAGGTGGCCCTGTTGCTCTTCACTGCAGGCCAAAACAAGTTCCAGGGGTTGGGCTGTGGGCCAGAGCTGACCGGCCTGGAACAGGGGATGCCAGAGGTGGGAGCGGCTGCGCTGATCCCAACACCGCAACGACACTCCCCTGCTCAGCACATCCTTGACTTGTACCCCCGGGGTGAGGGCAAGGGCCCCCATGGCAATGGCCTCCACCGGCCGTTCATCGCGCAGGGGCACTTTGGGGCAGGCCTCCTGCAGGAGCCGGCGCAACCAGGGGATACGACTGCTGCCGCCCACGGGAAGAACGGCATCGAGCTGGGACAGCTCCAGGCCGTGGCGCCGGGCGGCCGCTCCCATGGCCTCCAGCAGCTCCTCCAGCACTGTTCCTAACCCGCGCTCCATCAGCAGCCCTTCGAAGCGGGCGCGGCTGAGGCGGAGTTCCAGGGGACCGCCGGTGGATGGGGTGAGAACGTGATAGGCCTCCTCTTGGGCGCTCAAGGTGCACTTGAGGCTCTCCGCCGCCGCGAGCAGCTCGCCCGAGGGGGGGTGGCCCGGACAGAGCGCTTCCGCAATCCACCGATCGAGATCTCTCCCCCCAAGGGGCACCCCAGCCTTGCCCAGCACCTTGGCCGTGCGCAACCGCTGGCCGCTCTGGAGCAGATCCCTTCCGGCAAAGCGCAAGAGCTGGGCCACCGGGGCCGATCGCCCCTCCCCCCCCTCCAGGGCCACCAGGGAGAGATCCAAGGTGCCCCCACCAAAATCCACCACCAGCACCTTGCTTCCAGGGGAGAGGCCGCAACCGATCGCGGCCGCCGTGGGCTCATCCACGAGGGCAATCTCGGCGACGGGGAGCGCTTGGCTGACCTCCTGCAACCAGCGGCGGTAGCCGCCATAGGCCTCGACGGGGGCGGTGAGGATCAGCCGGTGGGGCTCCAGATCCGCTGGAAGGGCCTCCCAGATTCGGCGCAGGAGCACGGCTCCGGCTTCCTCCGGGGACAACCAGGGCTTGGGGGATGGAGGCTCCTCCTGCCCAGATCCCGGCTCCCCAAGGGGGACCGGGGCCCCGATCGAGCGTTTGAAATCCCTGCAGAGCCCCGGCCCTGGGGTGTCGGCGAGGCCCGCCTCGAGAACCTGCCGGCCGAGCAGGGGCTGAAGGTGATCGGGGTGGCTCTGCCAGATCAGGCTAGGCACCACGGGGGGATCCCCGGCGCTGTAGGGCGGCAGGGGCAGGAGCACCGGGTTGCCCCGGTCCTCCTGCCAAGCCACCACGGTGGTGGTGCTGCCAAGGTCAATCGCGAGGGTTCCCGCCATGGGCTGGAGGCTGCTCTGGAGGGGGTTGATTTATTGTGGTGAAACTATGCGGTGTTTGGATGCAAAGCGGAGCCGATCTCAACCCCAAAGAACTGGCTCAGCGTGCTGAGAGCTTGATCCGTCATTCCAGCAACCGCTATCTCACCACGGTGCGCATCGCCTATCGGGCGAAGCAAAGGCGTTTCGATGATTTCGATGGGCTGCTGGATGAATCCATGATCAAGCCCGTCCAGCGGGCGATTGTGGAGTTGAGCGACGAGCAGGACCAGCCGGACCTGCTGCCGGGCTGATCTGGGTGTTGGAGCGTGAAGGGGAGGGCTGGAGACTGGCCTGGGATGGCCAGCGGCATCCTTTTCCCCTGTTGATCGGAGGAGAGGGTTGGGCCAGTGAGCTCACCGCCCTAGAGGCCAGTGCCTTGGCGAAGGCCATGGGGGCCTTGAGGGAGCAGCACCACAGCCTCGTCGACTCCCTGATGGAGGAGGAATCCATCACCCTGGAGTTTGAGGGGCCCACGCAGGAGGGGGTGGGAACCCTTTGGATGGCCCTGGAGGGGGATCGGCGGGAATGGACCCTGCGTTTTGTGCTGCAACCTGGCCAGGGACGACGGGGTTTGGAGGGAGGGTGGTCCCGGAGGGCCGCTGATCCGTTCGCCCGGGCCTGCTGCGATCTGCTGGGCCAGTCCGACCCGTTAGACCCGCACCCGTTGGTCATTAATCAGCAAAACTGATCTGTTGGCTTTTCCCCGTCCTTCCCCCAGGGGAGGGGGTGTTTTCCAGGGTTTTTCCAGGGCCCGATGGGGACAGGCTCTGAATTTGGCCCAGGGCTGTGGAAAAATCATGCCGAAAAGCGGATTCCCCTTGACGAAGCCCCCTGGGAGGTCCTGACGGAGATTAGGCAACCCCTTGGAATGCCCAGGGCCCCTTGGGGACTGGTGTCTCTCGGTAAGACATGCCCCACACCCCCCGAGCCCTGGCCATTTGACGCCGGGCCTGTGCTGTGGAGAAGTAGGGGGGCATTCGGGAGTGAAGTGGATGGTGGCGGCCCGTTGGCAGGGGAACGGAAAGGGTGATGGGGATCCTGTGGAAGGTGCGGGGGGCGTGGTTGGGGAAGGGACGGTGAGCCTGCTGGCGGAGGTGCCCGAATCGCTGTTGGCATCCATGCGCACCTTCATTGATCACCATCCCCACTGGGATCAATATCGGTTGGTGCAGGCGGCCCTGGCCGGGTTCTTGGTGCAGCATGGCTGCCAGGATCGGGCGGTAACCCGCTGCTACCTGGCCAATTTGTTTCCTGGGCAAGGAAGCTTCCACGGGACGGCCACGGAGAGCCCGAGGCAGGGCACAGGCCACCGGCGGCGCCCCCATGGCGACCCTGGCCGTAGGGCTTCTGATCCCACGAATTGGCGGGCCGCCTAGGTCGGATGCTGCTGGGAGGGGGACTCGCTGAGATTGTTACCCCTCAGGATGCTCTAACCGCCCAGCAATCCATAGAGGCGCTCGGCGCTCGCCTCGGGCACGGGCAGGATCGACAGCCGATTCCCCCGTCGCACCACCGCCAACTCCTCCTCGTTAAAGGCTTGCCGCAGGGCCTCCAGCGACAGGATCTCCGCAAAAGTGCGCACGTACCGGAGGCGCACACAATCCCAGCGGGGGGCATCGCGGGGGGATTTGGGATCGAAATACTTCGACTCCGGATCAAACTGGCTGGGATCCACCAGCCCCGTTTCGATCACTTCCATCAGGCCCACAATGCCGGGGGGCGTGGCATTGGAGTGGTAAAAAAACGCCCGATCTCCCACCGCCATCGCCCGCATGAAATTGCGCGCCTGGTAGTTGCGGATGCCATCCCAAAGAGTCGTTCTCTCCCGCTGCAGATCATCGATGCTGTAGGCCTCCGGCTCGCTCTTCATCAGCCAGTGGGGGGGCAACGAACTCACAGGGCCTCCACCAGCCGGCGGAAATGGTCGCCCCGGGCTTCGAAATTGGCGTATTGATCAAAACTGGCGCAGGCCGGCGACAGCAACACCGTGCGGCAGCCCATCCGCTGGGCCAGCTCCCGGGCGGTGGCCACCGCCCCCTCCAGCCCCTCGGTGGTCGCCACGGTGCCGCCGTAGCCCCCCTCCGTCAGCAAGCGCCCAAAGGCCCCCCGGGCTTCGCCGAAAAGCACCACCGCCGCCGCCTGGCGCTCCAGCTGCTCCACCCAGCCCCTGGCTTCCCCCTCCTTTGCCTGCCCTCCCGCCAACACCACCAACGGCCCCGCCAGGGCCTTGAGCGCCACCTCCGCCGCGTCGTAATTGGTGGCCTTGCTGTCGTTCACCCAAGTGATCCCCCCCTCCTCCCGGATGCGCTCCAACCGGTGGGGCACGCCCGGGAAGGTGCGGAACGCGGCCTCCATCTCGGCCGGGGCAAGCCCCACCTCCAACCCCACCGCCGTCGCCATCAGCAGGTTCTGCCGGTTGTGGAGGCCCGGCATGGCCAAGCTGTCGGCCCGCAACAGCGGACCTTCCGCGCTCCACACCATCTCCTCCTCCACCCAGAGCTTGGGGGTGAGGAGGCCTTCCAAGGCTTCCCGCCGTCCTGCGCTCACCCATTGGGCTTCGTCCCAGCTCGCCGCATGGGCCCGGAGATCCGGATCATCCCCATTGAGGATCCTGGTGCCGGAGGCCTCCAGCAGGCTGCGCTTGATCGCCCGATACCGCTCCATGGTGCCGTGGCGCTCCAGGTGGTCGGGGGTGAGGGTGGTCCATACGCCGATGCGGGGAGCCACCTCTGGTGAGGCCTCGATCTGATAACTGCTCAACTCCACCACCAGCCACTGGGGGGGGGCAGCGCCGCGCAGCCGCTCCAGGGCCAGCTCAGCGGCAGAAAAGCCCACATTGCCGCACATGGGCGCATCCCAGCCCCCCGCGTTCAGCAGGTGGTGCACCAAGTGGGTGACGGTGGTTTTGCCATTGGTGCCCGTGATCCCGATCCAGGGCGTGGCCTGAAGGGCCCGCCAGGCTGGGGAGATCTCCCCCTGCACCCGCACGCCCTCCCGCCGCAGGGCCTCCAGGGCTGGATGGTCGAAGCGGGTGCCCGGGCTCACGATCAGGGTTTCGGGCCGGGGCAGGGCAGCGAAGGTGGCCGGCGCCAGTGGCGCCTCCAGCTGCACGGTGATGCCCTCCCGCCGCAGATGCTCCGCCTGCTCCTGCAGCGCTCCCCCGCCCCGGCTTTCCAGGAGGATCACGGGATGGCCCAGGGCCTTCATCAGCCGTGCTGCCCCCAACCCGGAGCGGCCGAGCCCCACCACCATCACCGGGGAGGGATCACTCACGGCACGGACCGGACAGGGGTGAAGACAATGGGGCCCTGGAGCGGGAAGTGGGCGATACTGGAATCGAACCAGTGACTCCTACCGTGTCAAGGTAGTGCTCTACCTCTGAGCTAATCGCCCGCGTTGGACCCGGAACGCCATTCGGTGTTCCGCAGTTTGGGACCATAGCAGCCAATCCAGGTTCCCCACGAATCCCCTGGCTGACACCCCTTCAACGGCGCACCATCTCCACCCGCCACCGTCCCCGCTGGGTGGGGGTTGCCGCGGTGATCACCAGTTCTCCCCGGCCCTCCAGTTGGAGGCATTGGCCGGGGCTGAGCACCTGGCTGGGGGAAGCCACGGGTTTCCAATCCAGCAGCAGGGCACCTTGGCGAATCAAGGTCCCCATCCGCGTTCGCGACAGGCCAAACCCCGCCGAGGCGACCGCATCCACCCGCAGGGAGGCCTCCACGCTTTGAAACGTACGGGGCACCCGCTGGGGTGGACACTGAAGCTCGGCCAGGGGGCGCACCTCGAAACGCACCTCCACCTGTCGCACTTGCCCCAGGCACCCATCCAGCCAGGAGGCCAGCTCCTCACTGATCACCCCCTGGGCTCCACGATCGCCCCGCAACCAAAGATCCCCCAGCTCCCCAGGGGACGCCCCCGCCTGGTGCAATCCCTCCCGCATCTCCGCGGTGGTGGCCGGATCAAACAGAAAGTTGCCGCTCACCTCCAAGCCGATCAGTCCGGAGGGGGGAGCCCCGGCAGGGGCCACGGCGTCTTGCCGCTGCAGCAGGAGGCGCCGACGCTGGGCCCCTCCGTAGCCCCCGTCGCTGCTCAGGTGCACGTCACTCCGTTGGGTCAGAGCGGCTTCCGCCTCCAGCAACAACGGGGGGTCCAGGAAGGCTGTCCAGCGGGGCTGCCAAGTGCGCAGCACCTCTTCAGCCGTGGCGCAGATCCATGCCAGCGAAGGTTCCAGTGCTGCTGCATCCGCCGGCTGGGGACGTTCCATTCAATTCTCCCCAAGACGCACCACGGCCTTTGGCTTGGCCTGCTGCAACAGAGTCCAGGGCACATCCGCCCCGGCGGAGGGCTCGAGAAGCAGCAGCCAACTGCCCTCCTCCAGTCGATTACGAAGGGCGCGGATCCGGTCGTCCACCTCGGAACTGACGCTGGCCGCCGCCACAAAGCTGCCCATCCATCCAGATCCCATCCCCAGCAGGCCACCGAGCAACGGTTCTCCCCAGGGACCCAGGGCCGAAAACGTGTGCAGATCGGTGATCTGGGTGAAGGTGAGGCCCGCCAGGAATCCGAAGGGAATCAACCAGAGGGCCATCCCCTTCTGGCGTCGTTGGCGGGCAAAGGCTGGATTCAAGGCCTCCACCGCCTCCAGGGACATTTCTCCCGTGCCCACGGCCACAAGCCTCGCCGGGGGGGGCTGGAGGCCGGCGAGCTGATCCCGCAAGTCCCGCAACCGCTTGTGGCTGTCCAGCACCACCACCACTGTCATCCCCACGGGCTTTCTCCAAAGGCAACACCGTCGCTCTCTACACTGCACCTCCGGCCGCAGCCAGCGGTGCCCACCCCCTCCCCATCCCGCACCGCGCCCCCAACACGCCGGACATGACGAAGGTTTTGGTTTCCGATCCCATCGATCAGACAGGGATCGACATTCTCTCCCAGGTGGCACAGGTGGATGTGCGCACGGGCCTGCCACCGGAGGAGCTCAAACGGTGCATCGGGGATTACGACGCCCTGATGATCCGTTCTGGAACGCAGGTGACCGCCGATGTGATCGAAGCGGCCCATCGCCTGCGGATCATCGGCCGAGCTGGCGTGGGTGTCGACAATGTGGATGTGCCGGCCGCCACCCGGCGGGGCGTGTTGGTGGTGAACTCGCCCGAGGGCAACACCATCGCCGCGGCGGAACATGCCCTGGCTCTGATGTTTGCCCTGTCCCGCCACGTTCCCCAGGCCCACGCCAGCATGCGGGCGGGAGGTTGGGATCGCAAAAGCTATGTGGGCAACGAGCTCTACAAGAAAACCCTTGGGGTGGTTGGGCTTGGCAAGATTGGATCCCACGTCGCCCGGGTGGCCCGGGCCATGGGCATGGATGTGACGGCTTACGACCCTTACATCTCTCCAGAGCGCGCCCAGCAGATGCAGGTGCGCCTCCTTCCTCTGCCCCAGCTGTTCGCGGAGGCGGATTACATCACCCTCCACCTGCCCCGCACGGCCGACACGGAAAACCTCGTGAATGCCGAGCTGCTGCGCACCATGAAGCCCAACGCCCGCCTGGTGAACTGCGCCCGGGGGGGAATCGTGGATGAGGCTGCCCTGGCGGAGGTCCTCAACCAGGGGGTGATTGCGGGTGCGGCCCTGGATGTGTTTGCTAGCGAACCGCTGGCGGCGGAGTCTCCCCTGCGCAGCGTGAGCGACCGCCTCATCCTCACCCCCCATCTGGGGGCCTCCACGGCGGAAGCCCAGGAGAATGTGGCCATTGATGTGGCGGAGCAGATCAGGGATGTGCTGCTGGGCCTCCCGGCCCGCAGCGCGGTGAACATCCCCGGATTGACTCCGGAGTTGCTCAGCCAACTCAAGCCCCACCTGCTGCTGGCCGAAACCCTCGGCCAACTGCTCAGTCAGATGGGTGGAGGGCAGGTGAGCGAATTGGAGGTGCGTTTGCAGGGCGACTTCGCCTCCCTGCAAAGCCAACCCCTCGTGGTGGCGGCCCTGAAGGGATTGCTCTCCACCGCCCTGGGCGACAGCATCAATTTTGTGAATGCGGGCCTCGAGGCCAGGGAACGGGGCATCAAGGTGTTGGAGGTGAAGGACGATGGCAGCCGAGACTTTGCGGGCGGCTCCCTGCTCCTGCGCTCCCGGGGCAGCAAGGGTCCCCACAGCGTGGCCGGTGCGGTGTTCAACGAGGGTGAGCTGCGGATCATCAGCATCGATGAATTCCCTGTGAATGTGGCCCCAAGCCACCACATGCTCTTTACCCGCCATCGAGACATGCCCGGGATCATCGGCCAGCTGGGTTCCCTGCTGGGGGAACACAACGTGAACATCGCCTCCATGCAGGTGGGCCGGCAGATCGTGCGCGGCGATGCGGTGATGGTGCTGAGCCTGGACGATCCCATCCCCCCCAGCCTCCTGGCCTCCATCCACGGCATCAACGGCATCCAGGAGGCCCACCCCGTCACCCTTTGATGGCCATGTCTTCCCCCAGCAGGGGCCGCCAGGGATGGTGGCAACTCTCCCTGGCCGTCCCAGGCGATTTGGAGGAGTCCCTGCTTTGGAAATTGCCTGAGCTGGGGGTGCGTCGGTTGGCGGTTGTCCATCAGCCTTCCCTGCCCCAGGAGAGGGAACTCCGGGCATGGCTCCCGGAATCCGATTGGACGGAAGCCGACCTGCAAGCCTTGGAGAGGGCCCTTCGCCCCCTGGCCGAGCCCTTTGCGCTCCAATGGCCTGCCCTGCAGTGGCAGCGGGTGCCTGATGAGGATTGGAGCCTGAGCTGGAAGCAGCACTGGGCCCCTGATCCCATTGGAGAGAGCTTCCTGGTGCTGCCGGCTTGGCTGGAGGTGCCCGAAGAGGCCCTGGGGCGGAGAGTGATTCGGCTCGATCCCGGTGCCGCCTTCGGCACCGGTTCCCATCCTTCCACCAGGCTTTGCCTGGAGGGACTGGAAGCTTTGGCCGCCCGCCGCATCCACAAAGGAGCATCGGCGGATCGGCCCCTTCAGGGGCTGCGGGTGGCCGATCTGGGCTGCGGCAGTGGCCTGTTGGGGTTGGGGGCCCTTGCCCTCGGGGCGGATTGGGTGTTTGCCGTGGACACCGACCCCCTGGCCATCCGGGCCACGGAAGACAATGCGGCCCTCAACAACGTTCAGGCGATCAGCGTGCTCCACGGGTCCAGCCCCGAGCTGGAAACGCTCCTGCAAGGGGAGCCCGCCGATGTGCTGCTCTGCAACATCCTGGCTCCGGTGATCGCCGAGCTGTCGAGCAGCTTTCCCCGTCTTTTGGCACGGGGCGGGCAGGGGCTGCTCAGTGGCCTTCTGGTCACCCAGGCCGATGGCCTCATTTCCGCCCTGCGGGACCAGGGGTGGGAGGTCACGGTGGCGGCCATCCAGGAGCCCTGGGCCCTGCTGTCGCTCCAGTCGCTTGTGA
>JAYKHG010000153.1:0-2665 GCA_035284825.1 Cyanobacteriota bacterium | reverse complement strand
CCCATTCATTGTCGTACCAAGCCACGAGTTTCATAAAGGTCTCTGAGAGGGCAATCCCCGCACTTGCATCAAAGACAGATGTGCATGTCTCGCCGAGGAAGTCTGTGGACACCACATCATCTTCCGTATAGCCCAAAATACCTGCCAATTCACCCTGGGAGGCCAATTTCATGGAACTTTTCACCTGGTCATAACTCGCCGGACGCTCCAGATTCACGGTGAGGTCGACAACGGAGACGTTTGGCGTGGGGACCCTGAATGCCATGCCTGTGAGTTTGCCATTCAAGGAGGGAATCACCCTGCCAACAGCCTTTGCGGCACCCGTGCTGGAGGGAATGATGTTTTGCAACGCTCCCCGGCCACCTCTCCAGTCTTTAACGGAAGGACCATCCACAGTCTTTTGTGTGGCCGTGGTGGCATGGACCGTTGTCATCAACCCACTTGCAATGCCAAAGGTCTCATGAACCACCTTTGCCATGGGGGCTAAACAATTGGTCGTGCAGGAGGCGTTAGAAACAATCTCCTGGCCTGAGTAGGTGTGGTGATTGACCCCCATCACAAACATTGGGGTCTCGTCTTTTGAGGGTGCCGAGAGGACCACTTTCTTCGCCCCTGCGCTGAGATGCTTGCGGGCCAATGGATCCGTCAGAAAGAAACCAGTGGATTCCAACACGGTGTGCACCCCAGCCTGATCCCAACGGAGATTTTCTGGATCCCGTTCAGCTGTGATGCGAATTTTGCGCCCATTGACCACAAGGGTTCCGTTATCGACGGACACCTCTCCACTGAAGCGACCATGAGTCGAATCATAACGAAGCATGTAAGCGATGTAATCAACATCAATCAAATCGTTGATGGCCACCACCTCCACGTCGGCAGATTGACAGGCCCGGCGAAAAACCAACCTTCCGATGCGGCCAAAGCCGTTGATGCCGATTGGAATGGCCATGGTGCAGTGGGGCTCAGCAAGTGACCCTTGAGTTTACGCTTGGGCCCGGGTTCAAACCGGCTGGAGGGGGCCCAATAGTTCACCTTCCAAAAGCAAATTGAACTCCAACAACTGCTCCTCACTCAAGTGCTGACGACTGGTGACGGAAAAATGGTGTTCCAAGGCTTCACGGGCCCGGTCCGTCGTCCACTCCAACTGCTGCAACAACCCATCACACTGGGACAGGAGGTCGGATCGCCGCAGGGGCAGGGCAGCGTTGCCAGGTTGAGCACCGGCGGGAAGTGCCTCCAGGGCCCGCCTCAGCAGCTGCAAATCGGCATAACGGGTGAGCTTGCCGCGACTGGGATGGCCAAACAAACGCTGTAGGAACAGCCTTTCATCTTCTTTCCCCCAGCCCAACTGGCGCAAAAGGAGATCAAGCTGGGCCAGATCCGCGCTCCAGTCTTCTGGTTCCCCTGAATCTTGTGGCGGCTCCTCCGTGGGACGCTGGGGTGCGGGGGGTGCAGGCGATGGACCGGGCGGGGACTCGGGCCGGGGCGGTGGCGGGGATTGGGGATGGTTTGAAGGCTGACGCTCGGGATCGGGGAGCTGCAAGCGGGATCGCAATCGTTCCAGGGCCCGATCTTCCGCCTCCTCGGCGCTGGACGACTCCCCCAAGGCGGAACCCAAGCATCGATCTCCCAAGTAGCCAGCGACATGAACAATGCGCTGGTTCCCTTCCGCATGGACGAGGCGAACCCGGATCTCCATGGGTCAGTCAGATGGGCCAAAGGACTTTCTAGGATGGAGTGTGATCGGATGGGAGGGAACTTCATCCGCAGGCGCAGTTTCACTGAAAACCGAAAACCGCAGACCAAAGACCGATGCACGTGGAACTGCGATCCTCTGAAACAGGCCACCTGATCGCCCGCGTTGAGGTCCCTGAATGGCAAGCCATCCCGCAACCGGGCCTGTGGCTGGATTGGGGGTTTGGACCCTGCCTCGTCCTCTTAAGACGTCACAGGTACAGCCTCAAGGGAGGGCGTTATCACCTGGCCACCATCGCGCTGGAGGTGAAACAACAGGTTCAGCCCCCCGAGTGCGAATGGTGGAGAGGCCAATGGGTGATAGGAAATCCAAACTGCTTTTTTAATGCACGCAGTCCTTTGCTTCGTTGTGCCGTCCTTCCAGAGGGGCCCTGCAGCAGCTGCCTGCATTTCAAGGAAAGGCCTCAGCAGAAGATGACATGAGAGCGCCCTGTAGGATCACGACAATTGAAAGATTCACAGGGCAAAGTGAGCCATCAACACCAGTTGAAAAGGGTGCACATGGGCTGTGGACTAACCCATCTTGAGGGCTGGATCAATTGCGATGGCTCACCATCCGTGCGGATGGCACAATGGCCAAAGCCAATCCTTTCCCTGCTGAAGGCCACCGGGTTGGTGAGTGCAGAGGTGAGGACATTCTGGGACTTTCTGAACACGTCTCCTGTTCTCTATGTGAACTCCCACAAGCCATGGCCCTTCGCCACGGACAGTGTTGATGTGATTTACAGCTCTCACATGATTGATTGCTTTGGCTTTAATGACAAACGTCACTTTTTCCAGGAGAGCTTCAGGATTCTAAGGCCAGGGGGAGTACTCCGCTTGGCCGGACTTGACCTAGCCAGAGAAGTGCAGACCTATCTGCAGACCAAAGATGCAAATCGGTTAATACGCCACTTGAGTTATCCCAATC
>JAYKHG010000152.1:0-5036 GCA_035284825.1 Cyanobacteriota bacterium | reverse complement strand
CCCTGGGCCTTTGATTCCCTCACCGGGGCCCTCTTCGGGGCGGCCACCTTCGTGATCGCCTTCGTGCTCAGCGGCACCCTGAGCGACTACAACGCCAGCGAAGACATGGTGCAGCAGTTCGCCAACGCCGTGGAGGCCATGGCCGACATCAATCGGCTGAGCGCAGTCACCCAATCCAACTATGACGGCGAGCCCCTGCGGAACAAGCTGGCCGATCTGCTGGGCCACACCGAATCTTGGCTACGCAACACCATCAGCCTGGAGGAGCTGGAGCAACATCTGGATCAGCTCAACCCCTTGATTGCTGACATGAAACGCAAAGGCGAGGCCTCAGCCGCTAAAGACTCCCTCACGGAGCTGGCCCGCCTACGCCAGCTGATCAGCCGCATGCACATCAATCGCAGCACCAGTTTTCTCGGGCCTGCCTACGCCCTGTTGTAGATCTTTTTGGTGGGAGCCGTATTGGCCCTGATGCTGATCAAAGCGGATCTGTTCAGCGAGGTGCTTGTGGTGTCGTGTTTTCTCTTCACATCCTTCACCTATCTGTTGCTGTTGATTCGGGATCTCGACAACCCCTTCCAATACGACGGCAGCTCCTGCGTGGATGCGGACCGGTCGGCCCTGAGCGCCAGTCGCTCACGGGTGTTGGCCCCTTCCCTCACGGCCCATTAAGGGGGAGCTGCGCCAGCATGGGTGAAGTGTCCCAACCCCATGGCCCCAACCCCTCCCCTGCCGGAAAAGCCCGCACCCACTCCCGTTCCCCCACCCTCTGGCGAGGGGACCGATGCCCGTGCGGAGCTGCTCACCCTGCTGCGGGAAGGCGGGGCTCGGGAGCGGATCCCTGAGCTGATCCTTCAATTGGAGCAAGAGCAGCCAGCGGATCTGCGCACCGATGGCCCCCTGTTGGAAGGGGTTTGGGAGTTGCGCTGGAGCAGCAGCTCCTTGCCCTATCTGGCCACCGCTCCCTGGATCACCAACCTGCAAGTGCTCGCCCCATCCCGTGGGCAGGGCATGAATCTGCTGCGGTTGGCGGGGCCCCTGGGCGAGCTGGCGGGCATTGCCGTGCGGGCGGCGATCACCGTCGAGCCCGCGGCGGCCCCGGATCAGCCCAGCCAGCGGGTGCAAGTGCGCTTTGAACGGGGGGGATGGCTGGGTCCCACCTTGGGAGGTCAGCGGCTGCAGCTGCTGCGGGAGGTGCGCCAGAGCTTTCCGGCCTGGCTGGACATCACGGTGGTGGATCAGGAGCTGCGCCTGTGCCGCGGCAACGCCGGCACAGTGTTTGCCCTGCTGCGGCGGCCGGAGTTGAGCGTGGAGGCGATGCTCGGCTGAACAGGCCAAGCCAGGGCGCTTGGCCGTGGAGACAAAACACATCAGCCTGTGGCAACAGGGTGATGGCCGCTCCCAGGAGCGCCATCCTGCTTGCAGGACGCAACTCCCCACCGCTATGGGCATCCCAGCCAGCACGGTTTCAACGACGAAGGGTCGGGGCCATGGAGCGGGCCAGCGCAGGCTGACCCTGGTGCTGCTGCTCGCGGGGCTCCTGGCCGTGATTGGGCTAGCCCCCGCCCAGGTGGCAGCGGCCGACCCGCCTGTGGTGGTGCATAGCGGGCCTTGCAATGCCTCCACGGCTCTCCCCCTTGGCGGCGGGCTTTTTGTGGTGGCGGATGACGAGGAGAAGCCTCCCGTGACCCTTCGGGTGTATCGCAGCGGCCGTTCTGGCCCCGCGGTGGGGGTGGGCACGATTCCCGCCCAGGCGGTGGCTCCGGTGAAGGATGGGCACCCGGAACTCGATCTGGAGGGTTCGGCACGAATCGGGCCCTTGGCCTACTGGATCGGCTCCCACGGAGCGGCAGAGGCCAGGAAGCCCACGGACAAGGGGAACGGGGGCAAAGGACAAAGCAAGGGCGGGGGCCCCATCGGCGATCCCCGCCCGAACCACAGGCGCTTGTTTGCCACCAACCTCGGCGTGCGATCTGCAGCCGATGGCACGGGGGTGGCGCTCACGGTGGAGCCCGTGGGGCGTGCCTACACGACCCTGATCGAAGACTTGGCGGCCGACCCCCGCCACAGTCGCTTTGCTCTGGCGGAGGCGGCACAGCGGCCAGCCAAGGCCAAAGGCGGTTTAAACATTGAGGGCTTGGCCGCCACCCCGTCGGGCGGGCTGCTGATCGGCTTCCGCAATCCGCTGCCAGAAGGGAAGGCCCTGGTGGTGACCCTCACCAATCCCAACGCTGTGATCGGGGGGGAAAAGGCTGTCTTCGGGGATCCGCTGCTGCTGGATCTGGGGGGGCTTGGGATCCGCAGCCTGGAGAGGGTGAACGGCACTCTGCTGATCGTGGCGGGACCCGCCGAAGGCTCCAAGGGCAAAGCCACCCCCTCTGCCCTCTACCGCTGGAGCGGCCAGGTGGGGCAACCTCCCACCCGGCTGCGCACCTTCGGGCCGGTGAACCCTGAAGCCTTGTTCGCACAGGGCGACAGCCTGGTGGTGCTGAGCGATGACGGCAATCTGGAGCGCGACGGCAAGGCCTGTGGGGATCGCCCCAAAGCCAAACAGACGTTCCGAGAGATTCTCCTCACACCCGTGCCATCGGGACGATCTTTGTGAGCTGGGCCAGGATGGGAACCAACGTGCTTGCCCGATGGACCTCCGCAGTGATGCCTTCCCCCACGGCGGCTGGATCCCCCGCGAGCACAGCGGGGAGGGGGAAGATCTCTCGCCGCCCCTGCGCTGGAGCGGGGTGCCCGACGGAGTGGGTGCCTTCGGCCTGATCGTGGACGACCCGGACGCGCCGCCGGGCCTCTGGATCCACTGGGTGCTCTTCAACCTGCCACCTGAGCTGCGGGAGCTGCCGCCGGGCCTCCCTCCCCGTGGGCAGCTGGAGGATGGCTCGCTCCATGGCGCCTGCTGGGGAGTGGAGAGCTTCGAACGGTTGGGCTACGCCGGCCCCCTGCCCCCCCCGGGCCCCGCCCACCGCTACCGGTTCCGCCTCAGTGCCCTGGATGGGCCGCTCTGCCTCCCTGCCGGGGCCACCGCCGCCCAGGTGCGGGACGCCATGGTGGGCCACATCCTGGCGGAGGCGGAGCTGGTGGGGCGCTACCAGCGGGACCGCCGATGAGGCCACTGGAAGCAGCTCAGGGACCTAAGCGGGGGCAAACACCACAGACCAGTCGTTTGCCATATCCACCACCAGCCAGCCGCGCTCCGGAGCCTCCTGGAGGGCGTGCACCAGCTTGCCGGTGCTCTTGCTGACGGCGTCGTAGGCATATTCCCGCTCCCCATCGGTATGGTGCACGATCAGACCGAAGCTGGGGCAGGGGTTGGCGATGGTGGTGTACTGCAGCATCGCGTGGTCGCCGTCGCTGTTGCCACAACAGAACACGGGCCGACGGCCAATGAATTGATGGATGCCCACTGGCTTGCCGCCGTGGTCGTTCACAAAGAGATAGTCGAGGGTTTTGGTGAGCACCGGCACCCCATCGCGGAGCGCGAAGGTGGTGCGAGCCGTGGAACCCACCACCTGCTCGGGCGGGATGCCATACACCCGCTCGACCCAGACGCGCATGAAATCCGCCCCTCCGCCCGAGACGATGTAGGTCTTGAACCCACTGGCTTTCAGATGGCGCAGGAGCTCCTGCATGGGCAGGTAGGTGAGGGCGTCGTAGGGCCGCCCGAAGCGGGGATGGGTGGCAGAAGCCAGCCAGGCCTCCACGGCCTCGCGAAAGGCGTGGTTGGTCATGCCGGCATGGGTGAGGGCCACAAGTTGCAACAGCCCCTCAAAGTGCTCACCGGCCATCAGGGTGGCCAGATCCCCTGCCAGGGCAGCCTGCACCATGGGATCGTCAGCCAGGCTGGGCTCGCTGAGGAGCTTCCGCTGCAATTCATCGATGGCGAAGGCCGCCTGAAAAGGGAGGGGATGTTCCGGCCAGAGGGTGCCGTCATTGTCCACCACGGCGATGCGTTCAGCCGGGGGAATGAACGCGGGCGAGCCCTCCTGGCTCACCTGGGCCACAAAGGCCAGGACGGCTGCCTTGGCCCCGCCCTCCCGCCAGGAGGGCAGGGGATCAGCAGCGATGGAGGTCATGGAGCTTGATCTGGGCCACTCCGTAATCTCCCACCTGATACAAACTCACCGACTGGGCACGCACCGGAAAGGGTTCAAACGGCTCGGCCTTGAGGGCATCCAGCACGTCCCGCGTACCAATGCCCACGGTGATGTGGGGGTTGTAGTTCGCTCCGGTGCGGGGCCCCACAAAGGTGTTCACGTAGTCCACCGTGAGTGGGTTGATGGGCGCGCCATCCAGCCTGGGGGCAAAGGCCTCAGCGGTGCCCTGCTCCGCCGCAAATGGTGCAACCGCCTCGATGATCTCCATCTGGAGGCGGCGCCAGACCTCCGTGGGTTGGATCACGATGCCCATGACCCCGAGGTGGCCATGGGCCAGGTCGTACAACCCCGTGGCGACGCTCTCCCAGGCCTGAGCGGGCTCAGCGGCCACCACCTCCCGCACCACCTGGGCGACTGCCTCCACGGCGGCCCTGGGCACAAACCGCTGCAGGATCGTGATGTGGGGGTTGTGGTGCTGGTCGAGGGGAAAGCCTTGGGGATAGGTGGCCAGCAGGCGGGCGTTGAGCGCCTTGGCACGCTCCACGGTGAGCGCATCGGGCTCCAAAAGAATATTGATCGCGATCACTGTCATCGGAAGGAAAGATCAGCAGAACAAGCTGCAACAAGGATAGGAAGCCCCGCCGGATGGGGCAGGTCACCACGCGCCAGCATCGTCTTCCACCCCATCGCCGTCCTCATCCGGCGGCCAGGACAGATTCACCACCACCGGCGCATGGTCGCTGGGTTGGGGCAGGCCGCGAAGCTGCTGATGAATCACGCACCCCGTTGCGCAATCCACGAGCGGGGCATCGAGATAGATGTGGTCGATGCGCCAACCCCGACCCGTTTCCCAGCCCCCCGTGCGGTAGTCCCACCAGCTCCAGTGGCCGCTCTCCGGCTCAAACACCCGAAACACATCCACCAGCCGATCGC
>JAYKHG010000151.1:0-3058 GCA_035284825.1 Cyanobacteriota bacterium | reverse complement strand
GTGAGCTGGTGGCCCCTGGCCTGCGGGTGTACGGGGGGGAGCAGGCCCCCTATGTGTGGATACAAACCCCGGCCGGTGTGGATTCCTGGGGCTTCTTTGATCTCCTGCTGGGCCGGGCGAACGTGGTGGGGACCCCTGGCAGCGGTTTTGGTGCCGCCGGTGAGGGCTACTTCCGCCTCTCGGCCTTCAACAGCCGGGCCAATGTGGAGGAGGCCATGGGTCGCATTCAGAAGGCCCTGGCCGGCTGAACCCAGGGGAGCTGGCGGCCGGTGTCAGCTCAGAGCCGCACCAGCTGTTGCTCCAGCTGCTCCCGGAAGAGGGCCACCGTGCCGGCCAATCCCTCCGCCAACGGGATCCGGGCCCGCCAACCCAGGGAGGCCAGGCGGCTCACATCCAGCTGTTTCTTGGGGGTGCCATCCGGTTTGCTGGCATCCCAGAGGATCTCACCGCGGAAGCCCGTGGCCTGGGCCACGGCTTCGGCCAGCTCGCAAATGGTGAGGTCGATGCCCGTGCCCACATTGAGATGGCTGAGGGGTTGGCCGTCGTCATCGTGGGGGCCCACCTCCGCATCCGGATCCCACTGCTCGAGGGCAAACACGCAGGCCTCGCCGAGATCATCGGCATGGAGAAATTCCCGCAGGGGTGTGCCCGTGCCCCAGCAGGTGACCGTGGGCTCCCCCCGCTCGGTGGCCTCGTGGAAGCGGCGGATCAGGGCTGGCAGCACGTGGCTGTTGGTGGGGTGGTAGTTGTCGCCCGGGCCATAGAGGTTGGTGGGCATCAGGCTGATGGCATCGAAGCCGTGCTGCTTGCGCAGGGCGGCGCAAAGCTTGATCCCCGTGATCTTGGCGATGGCATACCACTCATTGGTGGGCTCCAGAGTCCCGGTGAGGAGAGCTTCTTCCCGGATGGGCTGGGCGGCAAATTTGGGATAGATGCAGCTGCTGCCGAGAAACAGCAGGCGCCGGGCTCCGCTGCGCCAGGCACTTTCGATCACATGGTTTTGGATTTTCAGATTGTCCAGCAGGAAGTCGGCCGGGTAAGAGTTGTTGGCCTGGATCCCGCCCACCTTGGCCGCGGCGAGCACCACCACATCGGGCCGCTGTTGGGCCATCCAGGCCGCCACGGCCCCGGGATCCAGCAGATCCAACTCCTGGCGGGTGGCCACCAGGAGCGCCCCCCCCTGGGCCGGATCCGCATATCCCCGGCGTGTGAGGGCCCGGCAGATGGCGCTGCCTGCCATGCCACGGTGGCCTGCCACGAAAATGCGGTCCCGCGAATGAAGAAGGGCCATACAACACAACACCTCAAGCAATCTTCCCACTCCCCTCCAAGGGGTGCGGGTCATCGTGTCGTCACGCCTACGATGCTTGCCCAACTCCGTTCCATCGTTCCCACCCGATCCTTTTTTTGGGCCATGGTTCAGCCATTTCCTTCCCTTTTGCCCCCTCAGGCCAGCCAGGCGCCAGGCCGGGAGAGCGGCGGGGCCGCCGTGATGGAGAAGGCCCCGGAGCGGGTGCGCAAGCCGGCGCCGCGCTACAGGGTGCTGCTGCACAACGATCCGGTGAACACCATGGAGTACGTCGTGACGACGCTCCGTCAGGTGGTGCCCAGCCTGAGCGAGGAAGATGCCATTGCCGTGATGCTGGAGGCCCACAACACTGGGGTGGGCCTGGTGATTGTGTGTGATCTCGAGCCGGCGGAGTTTTACTGCGAAACCCTCAAGGCCAAGGGCCTCAGCAGCACGATCGAGCCTGACGAGTAGTGGCGCGTCCCGGCCCCACCTGGCTTGGCACCCTGCGCTATCCCGCTGCCCTGGTGGCCCTGTTCCTTGGCCTGCAGCTCCTGGCCCGGGGCCTGGGGCTCCCCTCGGCCCAATGGCCCCTCTTCGCCGCCCCCTGGACCCTGCTGGCCCTGCTGCTGAGCCTGCCGCCCCGCCTGCGAAGGCTCTGGGACGAACCCGCCCCCTGGTGCCGCCTTGGGGTGGTGGCGCCGCCCCGGCGGGCCCTGGCGGCCCTGGGGGGAGGATGGGGCAAGGCCCTGGCCCTGCTGGTGCCCATCGCCCTGTTGCTGGTGTGGAGCGGGATGGCCCGCTGGCAGCCCGATCTCTCCTGGGGGGAGCTGGCCAACGCCCTGGCCCTAGGGCTGGGGGTGGGCTTTGCGGAGGAGCTGCTCTTTCGCGGCTGGCTTTGGGGTGAGCTGGCACTCCATCTGGGCAGGGCCCGGGGGGCGATCGGCCAGGCCGTGATCTTCAGCCTGGTGCATGCCCGGGCCGACCTTGGGGTCGCGGGGTTGGTGGGCCTGTTGGGGGGGTTGTTCTTGCTGGGCCTGGCCCTCGCCCTGCAGCGCCGGGCCGATGGGGGGCTGCTTTGGGGGGCGGTGGGGCTCCATGGGGGATTGGTGGGGGGCTGGTTTGCCCTGCTGCAGGGCGGCCTGGTGCTCCCGCCGCACAGTCCCCAGTGGCTGGTGGGACCAGGCGGTGCCACCCCCAATCCCGTGGGGGGACTGCTGGGGTGGTTGGGTTTGGCCCTGGTGCTGCTGGCCCTGGCCCGCACCCTCCGCCTGCGGGACGTGCAGGGGATCACTGATAATGCGCGCATCTGTCCGTGAGCGCAGCCATGAACCCTGTGCGGGTCGGGGTCATCGGCATCGGCAACATGGGGTGGCATCACGCCAGGGTGCTCAGCCTGCTGCGCGATGCCGAGCTGGTGGGGGTGGCCGACCCCGATGAGGCGCGGGGCCAGCTGGCCACCGACCAATTCGGCTGCCGCTGGTTTGCCGATTACGCCACCCTGCTGGGGGAGGTGGAGGCGGTGTGCGTGGCGGTGCCCACCCTGTTGCATCACCGGGTGGGCTTGGCGGCCCTGCAGGCCGGGGTGGATGTGCTGATCGAAAAGCCGATCGCCGCCACCCAGGAGGAGGCGAATGATTTGATTCGGGCGGCGGAGACGGCGGGCCGGCTGCTGCAGGTGGGCCACATCGAGCGGTTCAACCCGGCCTTCCGCGAGCTGCTCAAGGTGGTGGCCGGCGAGGAGGTGGTGGTGCTGGAGGCCCGGCGCCA
>JAYKHG010000150.1:0-2537 GCA_035284825.1 Cyanobacteriota bacterium | reverse complement strand
CGTTGTGCCCATGGCGAGCGGCCGCCAAGATGGGCTTTCAACCCTTGCACCTGGGCAACGAACCATGGCTTCGGTGGATGTGGTGGTGGTGGGAGCGGGCCTTTCTGGCCTGATCTGTGCCCGCGTGCTGCAACGCTCGGGCCTGGCCGTGGGTCTTCTCGAGGCGAACGACCGGATTGGGGGACGGCTGCAGAGCATCACGACCGCCTCCGGAACGGTGGTGGATCTGGGCGGCCAGTGGGGCGGACCCACCCACCACCTGTTGGCCGCCCTGCTGGAGGAGTTCCAACTGCGCCGCTTTCCCTCCTTTTATGAGGGTGAGGGGGTCTTCCATTGGCAGGGGGAAGCCCACCGGGCGGGGCTGGAGCACGACTACTCCAGCTCTGTGGTGTTCTTCCGGCCCGATGCCCTGCCCCTGCCCACGGATCAGGTTGTTCAGACCCTCCAGCTGCAGCGGGAGTTTCTCCACCTGGTGGCGCAAGTGCCCGCCGCCGCTCCCTGGACAGCTCCGGGGGCCATGCAGCTGGATCGCACCACCATCGCCTCCTGGTTGAGCCGCCGGCGGGCCTGCCCCCTGGCCCGCTACCCCTTCAGCTGGCTCAGCCGGGTGGGGGGATCGGGTGGATTTGAACCTTGGGAAAGCTCCGTGCTCCACCTGGCCTGGACCCAGGCGGTGGCCCCCCAGCATGAGGGGCCGGAAAGCTGGCTGGTGGAGGGGGGCATGGGTCAGGTGGCCCAACGGCTGGCGGCCGAGCTTGCCCCCTGTCTGCAGCTGCAATCACCGGTGTGGGCCATCGAGGACACGGGGGCCGGAGTGCGGGTGCATGGAAACGCCAACCCCTTGGACGCCAAGGCCGTGGTGGTGGCCATCCCTCCACCCCTGCGGCTGGGCATCCACTTCAGCCCCCCCCTGCCCGCCGACCAACGGGGACTGCTGCAGCGCACGCCGATGGGCGCCATGGTGAAGGTGTTGGCCCTTTATCCCGAGGCCTTCTGGCGCCAGGAAGGGCTGAACGGCCTGGGCATTGGCACCCTCCCCACCCTTGAGCTCGTGGCGGACTCCTCCCCACCGGACGGTCGGCCGGGCATCCTGGCGGGATTCATCGCCGCCGAGCGGGCGGTGCAGTGGCAAGGGCAACCGAGCGAGAGGCGGGAGGCGCTGGTGCTGGCGGATTTGGCGGCCTATTTCGGGCCAAGGGCCGCCCACCCCACCCAGCTGATCCTGAAGAACTGGAACACGGAACCCTGGAGTGGGGGGGCCTTCACCAGCTTTCAGATCCCCGGGGCCTGGCAGACCTATGGGTCCGCATGGCGGCAACCGCACGGGCGGGTGATTTGGGCCGGCACGGAG
The DNA here is from genome assembly GCA_035284825.1 of Cyanobacteriota bacterium. GTDB lineage: Bacteria > Cyanobacteriota > Cyanobacteriia > PCC-6307 > Cyanobiaceae > Cyanobium. The sequence goes on along the minus strand of JAYKHG010000150.1, from coordinate 1,186 downwards.
GCCTCCCTGCGCTGGCCTGGCTATTTCGAGGGTGCCATCGAAGCCGGGCTGGCCGCCGCGGCGGAGGTGCAGCAAGGGCTGTGAGCCCCGTCCCAAACCCCCTTTGAAGTCCAGATCGAAGCCCTAGGGGATGATGCCCCTCACCCTCCCCTCTGTTGTGCCGAGCCCTGTCGTTGACGGCAACAGCACTTGGGCCCTGGGGCTCACCCTGCTGGCGGGGCTGTCCACGGGCATTGGCAGCCTGATTGGGTTGGGTTCCAGCCGCAACAACCGCACGTTTCTCACCCTCTCCCTGGGTTTTTCCGCCGGAGCGATGGTGTTTGTCTCGCTGGTGGAGATCCTGCCAAAGGCCCGGCTGGTGCTCATCCCCGTGCTGGGACAGCGTTGGGGCTACGGGGCGGCCGTGGCGGCATTCTTCAGCGGGATGGCGGCCATGGCCGTGGTGGATGGATGGATGCCGGTGCATGAGCCCAGCGGAGCTTTGGAGCGCCCAAGGACCAGTGATGAGAGCTCATCAGAGGGCCCAGCCCAACGACAGCGCCTGCTGCGCATGGGGCTGTTCACCGCTTTGGCGGTGGCCATCCACAATTTTCCGGAGGGGCTGGCCACCTTCCTTGGGGCCCTCTCCAATCCCCGCTTGGGGCTGAGCATCGCCGTGGCCATCGCCATCCACAACATTCCCGAGGGGTTGGCCGTCTCCGCCCCGGTGTATTACGCCACCCGCAGCCGCCGCTTGGCCTTTTGGGTGTCGCTGCTATCCGGGCTGGCGGAGCCCGTGGGGGGATTGATGGGCTACCTGCTGTTTCGATCCTTCCCTAACCCTCTGGTGTTCGGCTTGGTGTTTGCCGCAGTCGCAGGGGTGATGGTGTACGTCTCCCTGGATGAACTCCTGCCCGCGGCCAGGGAATATGGGGATCACCACCTGGCCATCAGCAGCCTGATGGTGGGCATGGCCGTGATGGCCCTGAGCCTGGTGTTGTTGTCGTGATCAGGGATGCTGGGCTGGTTGGATACGTCTGAGGTTTGCTTTTTCCCCATGGGCACCCTGCTGCTGAGCGCTCTCACCGCCCTGTTGGGCTATGGGCTGGGCCAGGGGGTGCCCAGGCTGGTGCAACGCTCCGGCTCCCTGGCCCGTCGCTCCCAGGCCAGTCAGTTGGCCTGGGCCGGGCTCCTGCTCACCCCCTGG
>JAYKHG010000149.1:0-6464 GCA_035284825.1 Cyanobacteriota bacterium | reverse complement strand
GCACGGTCTATCGCTATGAACGCCCCGGGGTGATGCACGGCCTGATGCGCGTGAGGGGCTTCACCCAGGACGATGCCCATGTGTTCTGCCTCCCGGATCAAATTGGCGCGGAGATTCTCCGGGTGCTCCATCTAACCGAGCGCATCCTCTCCACTTTCGACTTCCGTCGCTATGAAATCCATCTCTCCACCCGGCCCGATAAGTCGATCGGGGACGACCAGGTGTGGGAGTTGGCCACCCAAGGGTTGGTGGAGGCCCTGAACGCCAAAGGGTGGACCTACAAGGTGGATGAGGGAGGCGGAGCTTTTTATGGGCCCAAGATCGATTTGAAAATCGAAGACGCCATTGGTCGCCTCTGGCAGTGCTCCACGATTCAGCTGGATTTCAACCTGCCCGAACGCTTCGATCTCCACTACGTGGCCGCAGACGGGAGCCGCCAGCGACCGATCATGATCCACCGGGCGATCTTCGGGTCTTTGGAGCGTTTCTTCGGGATCATGACGGAGAACTACGCCGGCGATTTCCCCTTCTGGTTAGCCCCTGAGCAGGTGCGGTTGCTGCCCGTCAGTGAGGGGGTGTTGCCCTGGGCCCAGACCGTTCTGAACCAACTGAAATCCGCCGGGGTGCGCGCCACCCTTGACCCCAGCGGTGATCGGTTGGGCAAACTCATCCGCAATGGGGAGCAGATGAAGATTCCCGTGCTCGCCGTGGTGGGTGCCAAGGAAGCTGAAAGTGGTGCCGTGAGCCTGCGCACCCGAAGGGAGGGGGAACTGGGCCTGGTGAGTCTCGAGCAGTTGATCCGCGGCGCCTCCCAGGCCAATGGGGCCAGGGGCGCGTCGCTTTCGATCTCCTGAGGGCCCTGCTTTGACTCTCCTTTTGGCTGGTGACATCGGGGGCACCAAAACCCTGTTGAGCCTCTATCGCCACTCGGCCGCGGGATTGGAGTGTCTGCTGGAAACCCGCTACCCCTCAGCCGATTGGCCCCAGCTCGCCCCCATGGTGCGGGCTTTTCTCGCCGGTTCTGAAACCCTCGGTTTGGCCTTGCCTGGGGCGGCTTGCCTGGCGGTGGCTGGGCCCGTGGAGGAGGGCCAGGCCAGGCTCACCAACCTGGAATGGCAGCTGGATGAACAGGAACTGGCGGAGGATTGTGGCCTCCAGACCTTGGAGCTCGTCAACGACTTTGCCGTGTTGGTGTATGGCCTGCCCCATCTCCAGCCCCACCAGCTCGCCCAGGTGCGGGATGGGACCCCAAGGGAAGGCGCCCCGGTGTTGGTGCTTGGAGCGGGAACGGGCCTCGGTGTGGCCATCGGCGTGGCGAGTGCCACCGGTTTGAGGGCCCTTCCCAGCGAAGGGGGCCATGGCTGCTTTGCACCGCGCACGCCGCAGGAATGGCAGCTGGTGGAGTGGCTCAAAGCCGACCTTGGCCTGGAGCGCCTTTCCATCGAGAGGGTGGTGAGCGGCACGGGGTTGGGAGCCGTGGCCCGGTGGCTTCTGGCGGTGCGCCATCCCGGTGGCACCCATCCCCTCTCCCCTGTGATGGCCGAGGAGGGGAGAGATTGGCCTGGCGCCGTGGCGGAAGCGGCCCAGCAGGGCGATCCCCTCGCCAAGGAAGCATTGAACCTCTGGCTTGGGGCCTATGGCGCCACCACCGGCGACCTGGCGCTCACCACCCTGTGCCAAGGCGGCATCTGGCTGGCGGGTGGCACGGCGGCCAAGCAACTGGAGGGCCTGCGTTCTTCCGCCTTTCTGGATCCCTTCCTGGCGAAAGGTCGTCTCAGCCCCGTGGTGGCGCCAATCCCCATCCAGGCCATCACCGATCCCGCCGTGGGAGTGTTCAGTGCGGCGTGCCGGGCCCTGATGCTCGTCGGCGGAGGGATGGGACACTGAGGGGAGCGGAACGAGGCCTATGGCACAACCCCTGATCGGCGAGGGGGTTGTGGTGGATGTCCCTGCCACCACAGCCAATATTGGTCCCGGGTTTGATTGCCTTGGTGCAGCCCTTGACCTCAACAACCGCTTTGAGTTGCGGGTGGTGGAAGGGGGTGTGGATCGGTTTGACCTGCTGATCGAGGGCCCCGAGGGATCCCATCTGCGGGGTGGACCCGACAACCTCATTTATCGCTCGGCCCAACGGGTTTGGAGGGAAGCGGGAGTGGAGCCCGTGGGGTTGGAGGCCAGGGTGCGCCTGGCCGTTCCGCCCGCGCGAGGCCTGGGGAGCAGCGCCGCTGCGATTGTGGCGGGACTGATTGGTGCCAATGCCCTGATCGGGGATCCCCTCAGCCGAGAAAAACTTCTCGAACTGGCGATCGCGATCGAAGGCCATCCGGACAATGTGGTGCCGACGCTTTTGGGCGGGCTTTGCCTCACAGCCAAAACAGCGACGCCCAATTGGCGGGTGATCAGAAGTGAGTGGCATCCATCCGTCCAGGCGGTGGTGGCGATCCCGGGGATCCGGCTGAGCACCGCCGAGGCCCGGCGAGCCATGCCCCGCAGCATCCCGATCGCCGATGCGGTCACCAACCTGGGAAGCCTGACTCTGCTCCTGCGTGGATTGCGCATGGGCGATGGGGATCTCATTCGGGACGGGATGCACGACCGCATCCATGAGCCCTACCGCTGGGGACTCATTCAGGGGGGGCGTGACGTGCGCCAGGCGGCCCTGGATGCCGGTGCTTGGGGCTGTGTGATCAGTGGGGCAGGGCCAAGCCTTTTGGCCCTTGCTGCGCAAGAGCAGGCCCAAGAGGTCGGCCAGGCGATGGAGTTGGCTTGGCACAGCTGTGGTGTCACCAGCCGCCATGCGGTGTTGGGCCTGCAGCAGAGCGGCAGCGCCTGGACCCCCCTTTCAGGGGGGGATGGGCAGCCGATTCCTCCCGTGAAGCGCCAGGTGGGCACTGCTGCCGGGGCTGGCCGGGGGCGAGGCCGAGGCCGCCAGGGCTGAGCTCCAGACCCAACCTCGGCGCTGGGTAGATATGCTCACCGCGTTCCGGGAATTGCCTGATTTCTCTCCCCGCAGCCAAGCCGGGGACTTTCTTCCTTCCCCTTCTCCCCGCGTTGTGATGGACGGCACCTTTCCCTGGCTCACTCTGATTGTGTTGCTGCCTGCGGCGGCTGCCTTGGTGATGCCCGTTCTCCCAGGGGATCCCTTTGATCCACGCCTTCCAAGGCTGGTGGCCCTGGGAGTGTTGCTGGCGGACCTGCTCCTGATGTTCTGGGCCTTCAGCCAGCATTTCGATGGTTCTCTGAGTTCTTTGCAGCTGGTGGAGCGGGTGAGCTGGGTGCCGGCGATCCATCTGGAGTGGTCGTTGGCGGCCGATGGCCTGTCTGCCCCCCTGGTGGTGCTCAGCGGATTGGTCACCTTTCTGGCGGTGGCGGCCAGCTGGAGCGTGACCAAAAAACCCAGGCTGTATTTCGCCCTGCTGCTCGTTCAGGCTTCAGCCCAGGCCTTGGTGTTTCTCTCCCAAGATTTCCTGCTGTTCTTCCTGGCGTGGGAATTGGAGCTTGTGCCCGTGTACTTGCTCATCGCCATCTGGGGAGGCACCCAGAGGCAATATGCCGCTACCAAATTCATTCTTTACACGGCCACCGCTTCCCTTTTGATCCTGGTGAGTGGCTTGGCGCTGGCGCTCTCAGGGGACACCTTCACCCTCAATCTCACTGAGCTGGCAACCCGTTCCCCCGGTGGCACCTTTGGCCTGCTCTGCTATTTGGGCTTCCTCATTGGCTTTGGAGTGAAGCTGCCCATCTTTCCTCTGCACACCTGGTTGCCCGATGCCCATGGGGAAGCGAACGCTCCGGTGTCGATGCTGTTGGCAGGGGTGCTGCTGAAAATGGGTGGCTATGCCCTGCTCCGTTTCAATGTGCAGATGCTTCCTGAGGAGCATCTGCGTCTGGCTCCAGCCCTGATTGTTCTTGGGATCGTGAACATCATCTGGGGTGCCCTCAATGCCTTCGCCCAGGACAATGTGAAGCGGCGCATCGCCTGCAGTTCCGTGAGCCACATGGGTTTTGTGCTCTTGGGCATCGGCGCCGTGGATGCCCTAGGCCTCAGTGGTGCCATGTTGCAGATGATCAGCCATGGGCTGATTGCGGCGGCCATGTTCTTCGTCACGGGTGTGTTCTACGAACGCACCAAGACCCTCTCGATTCCCAACATGGGTGGCCTGGCCAAAGTTCTACCCATCACCTTTGCCTTTTTCCTTGCCAGCTCCCTGGCCTCCCTGGCATTGCCAGGCATGAGCGGTTTTGTGAGTGAAATCACGGTGTTTCTTGGCATCACTGCCAACGGAAACTTCACCACTGGATTCAGGGTGATCACGATTGTGCTGGCGGCCATCGGCCTGGTCCTCACCCCGATCTATCTGCTATCCCTCTGCCGGCGCGTGTTTTTTGGCCCCAGGATCCCAGCCTTGGCCATGGTGGGTGACATGAACCCAAGGGAATTAGTGATTGGGATGTCCTTGTTGGTGCCCACCTTGGTGATTGGCTTTTGGCCCCGGGTGGCGATTGATTTCTATGAAGCCAGCACCAATGCCCTCTCAGGCCAGCTGGCCAGCCAAACCATTGCCCTGCTTGGTGGATCCCCCCCCCTCGGATAGCCCCCACTGGCTTCCCCGGTGGGTTGGAATGAGAGCAGTGCATCAAAGCTGAGCTTCCCCTCCCCATGAGCGTTGCCCTTGAGTTGCCAGCCCTTTTGGTCGGGGAGGGTCTGCCCCTGTTTGAGGCCATTACGCCCGATCAGATTCAGCTCCACATTCCACAGCTCCTCTCCCAGCTGGAGAGCGAACTGAGCGCCCTGGAGGCGGGGTTTTCATCCCTGTTGGAGGAAGGTTCTCCCCTCACCTGGCACGGGGTGATGGACCCCCTCCACCGTCTCACCGAGCGTTTGCGCTGGAGTTGGGGTGTGGTGAGCCACCTCAACGGGGTGTGCAATAGCCCGGAGTTGCGGGAGGCCCATGCCAGCCAGCAGGCGGCTGTTGTGGCCTTTGGCCAGCGTTGCGGCCAAAGCCAGGTGATCCACCGGGTGCTGAAGACTCTTCAGGACCAGGGCGGCTGGGATGGCACCCAGCAACGGATTATTGAGGCGGAGCTGCGGGACATGGAGCTCCGGGGGGTGGGGCTGGAAGGGGAAGCCCAGGAGGCCTTCAATGCCGCCAGCCAGGAGTTGGCGGAGCTGGCCACCCGTTTTGGCAACCAGCTGCTGGATGCCACCAGCTCCTGGACCCTCACCCTCACCACCCCTGAGGAGGTGGAGGGCTTGCCGGAAAGCCTGCTGGAGCAGCTGGCCCAAGCGGCCCGGCAGGGGGATGTGCGAACGGCTGACGGCGGCGAAGCCAGCGCCGAGCGTGGTCCCTGGTTGATGGGGCTTGACATGCCCCGCTACGGGCCGTTTTTGCAATACAGCCGCCGGCGCGATCTACGGGAACGGGTCTATCGGGCCCATGTGAGCCGGGCCTCCGGAGAGGAAGCCAGCAATTGGCCTCTGATCACCCGCATCCTGGAGTTGCGGCGTGAGCAGGCCCAGCGCCTGGGTTATGGCAACTGGGCTGAGGTGAGCCTGGCTTCGAAGATGGCTGGCTCAGAGTCGGAGGTGGAGCGATTGTTGGAGGATTTGCGGGCCGCGTCCTACCCCGCAGCGGAGCGGGAGCTGGAATCGCTCAGGGCCTGTGCCGAGCGGGCGGGGGCCCCAGAGGCGGGGGATTTTCAGCCCTGGGATACGAGTTTTTGGGCCGAAGTGCGCCGCAAGGAGCTCTTTTCCCTCGATAGCGAGGCCCTGCGGCCTTGGTTCCCCCTGCCCCAGGTGCTGGAGGGACTCTTTGGCCTCTGTGATCGGCTCTTCGCCATCCACATCAAAGCGGCCGATGGCCAGGCGCCCCTGTGGCATCCCGATGTGCGCTTCTTCCGGGTCAACGATCGCGACAGCGGCCTGCCCATCGCATCCTTTTATCTTGATCCCTACAGCCGCCCCGGCAGCAAACGGGGCGGCGCCTGGATGGATGAATGCCTGGTGCGCCAGGTGAAGGCCGATGGCACCCCCGTGCTGCCTGTGGCCTACTTGGTGTGCAATCAGAGCCCCCCGGTGGGTGAAACCCCCAGCCTGATGACCTTCCAGGAGGTGGAAACCCTCTTCCATGAATTCGGCCATGGGCTGCACCACATGCTCACCACCGTGGAGCGCCCCCAGGCGGCGGGCATCAACAACGTGGAGTGGGATGCGGTGGAGCTGCCCAGCCAGTTCATGGAGAACTGGTGCTACGACCGGGCCACCTTGCTCGGCATGGCCCGCCACTGGCAAACCGGCGAGCCCCTGCCCGAGGAGGAATTCGAGAAGCTCCAAGCGGCCCGCACGTTCATGGGTGGCGCTGCCACCTTGCGCCAGGTGCATTTCGCCCTCACCGATCTGCGGCTCCACAGCCAGTGGCACCCGGAATGCGGCCAAACCCCCGAGCAGCTGCGGCGTGAGGTGG
>JAYKHG010000148.1:0-8574 GCA_035284825.1 Cyanobacteriota bacterium | reverse complement strand
GCTTCAGCAGCGGCACCGTCAACCCCGCCTCCACCGCCAGCTGCTCCTGGCTCGGGGCCTCACCACCTGTGCGCAGCGTCAGCTCCGCCTCCAGCTCCTCCAGCGCCACCAGCTCCTGCACCTGGCGGCCCAAGGTGATCTCCTGCTCATGGGTCAGCAACGGCACCCGCCCAATGTCCCGCAGGTAGGAGCGAACGAGGTCCGCATCCATGGAGGGCAGCTCGCGCACCGGAGACGACACTGGGGGCATCTCAGCGAGCTCAACGGGAAGATCGAGGGAGGAGACGGGGCCCATTGGCCGGAATCTAAAGATGTGTGAAGCCTAACCTAACAAAGTGTGAATGTCTCTCATTTTGGGGCGATTCCCCGCCAAAGGCCCTGGCGGCTCAGGTTCCAGCAAAGCGCTCCAGCAACCAGGAGGCTGTCTGGAGGTAAATGAAAACGCCGGCCACATCGGTGGCCGTGGCAATGAACGGAGCCGACATCAGGGCGGGATCCAGGCCAAGCTGATTGAACAGAAGTGGGAGGGCGGAACCCGCCGTGGCGGCTAGGGTGGTGATCGCCAGGAGGCTGATCCCTGCGGCCCAGGCCACCACCCAGTTATGGGACACATATCCAGCCCAAGGCACCACCACAAACATCATCAGCAAACCCAGCAGGGCCCCGGCCACCGCCTCTCTGCCAACGGCCTTGGCTGGGCCCAGGGATTGGATGCGCTGGGTGCTCAAACCCCGAATGACCACCGTGGAACTCTGGGCGCCGACATTGCCCCCGGTGCCGATCAGAAGGGGGATGAAGGCCGCCAACACAACCACCTTTTTGAGAACGGCATCTTCTGAAGCAATCACAGCAGAGGTGGCCGTATTGGCCAGCAGGAGAACCAGCAGCCAGACCACCCGACGCCGGGCCACGGTGAACAGGTTGCTTTGGAAGTAATCGTCTTCATCCCCAGCCTGAAGAGCACCGGCGGCGTAGATGTCCCGGGTGGCTTCCTGCTGAATCACATCGATCACGTCGTCCACCGTCACGATGCCCACCAGGCGCTGCTCCCGATCCACCACGGGAACGGCCAAAAAGTCGTAGCGCTGGATCAACCGGGCCACCTCCTCCTGATCGGTGTCCGTGGTGACGCTCACCACTTCCCGGGTCATCACATCCCCCAGGCGTTCTTCCGGATCTGCGGTCACCAGGTCGCGGAGGGACAACATGCCCGTGAGGTGACGGGACGCATCGGTGACGTAAAGGCTATAAATCGTCTCGGTGTCCTTGGCGCGGCGACGCACGATCTCCAGGGCCTGGGTCGCCTTGTGAAACTCCTTGAGATCAATGAATTCGGTGGTCATCAACCGACCCGCCGTTCCGCTTTCGTAGCCGAGCATCTGGGCCGTAATGCGGCGCTCCGCCGGACTCAGCTCCGCCAGCAAGCGCCTGACCACCTTGGCTGGCAGTTCATCAAACAACCGGACCCGATCATCGGGGGACATTTTCTCCACCAACTCCAGCACTTCTCCAGAGCGCAGGCGCTCCAACAGGCTTTGCTGCACGGCAGGCTCCAGATATTCATAGACCTCAATCGCCTCATCCTTGGGCAACAGGCGGAAAGCCAGGGCTTGCAGGGTGGTGGGCAAGTTGCCGATCGCCTCAGCACCATCCACCGGCTGCACCGGTTTAAGGAGCACCTTGGCTCCGTCATAGTTGCCCGCTTCAAGCAAGAGCTGGAGATGTTGAGCGAGGACTTCAGCGCCGCCGGAGGATTCGCTCATGGCACCACCTAACCCAACAGCCAGCCCCGGGTCTGCCGGCCCGAAGGCCCTGCCGTCGTCACCTGCAACCAACGGCGACCACTGGGCTCCAGCCAGGTTCTCATCACCCGCATCGGCATCCCCGGCTCAAGACGGGTGAGCACTGGGGCTTGGCAGCGGGGAGAGGCCCGTAGGGAACAGCTGAGCAGATTGAGTAGAGGCTCTTGGGCGGATTCCCTGCGCCTGAGCTCGGGCAAGCGGCGCTCCGCCCCACCTGCTGGCAGGGCAGCAGGGGCAAACAGGGCAAATCCGAGGAGGGCTGCCCAGGTGAGTGCAGGGGGGCGGGAACGGGAGACCAACATTCAAATATCCAACTGGGCAAAATCCAACTCGGCGCTGTGGGCCTCGATGAATTCCCGTCGAGGGGCAACCTTATCCCCCATAAGGATGGTAAAAATGCGATCAGCCTCTGCCGCGTCTTCAATCTCCACTCGCTTCATCATCCTTGTGGCGGGATCCATGGTGGTTTCCCAAAGTTGCTTGGGCATCATTTCACCCAAGCCCTTAAATCGCTGGATGGTGTAATTGGCTTTTTCGCCGAAACCGTCAAGAGTTTTCTTGAGATCGCCTTCGTTGTAGCAATAGGAATGGTTTTTACCCCGTTCTACTTTGTATAGGGGTGGACAGGCGATGTAGATATACCCGCCATCGACAAGTGCCCTTTGATAGCGATAGAAGAATGTAAGCAGCAGGGTTCGAATGTGGGCTCCATCCACATCCGCATCGGTCATGATAACGATACGATGATATCGAAGATTTTTTTCATCGAACTCCTCCCCCTTGATCCCAAGGCCCAATGCTGTGATGAGGGCTTGAATTTCTGTATTTTTATAAATTTTTGAATCGTCTGTTTTTTCAATGTTCAGAATCTTTCCTCGCAGGGGGAGGATGGCTTGAAAACGCCTGTCACGCCCCTGTTTTGCCGATCCACCTGCAGAATCTCCCTCCACGATATAAATCTCAGAATCGCTCGGATCGCGTGAACTGCAATCTGCAAGCTTGCCTGGTAGGGTAGAACTTTCAAGAACGGATTTGCGTCGCACCAGCTCCCTGGCACGACGGGCTGCTTCAGCCGCATTAAAGGCCTGAATGGCCTTTTCCAAAATGAGATCGATGACTGAAGGATGGAATTCCAGGTATTGACCCAAGGCTTCTCCAACCAGGGTATCCACAATTCCCCGAACCTCCGTATTACCCAACTTGGTTTTGGTTTGACCCTCGAATTCAGGATCTGGCACCTTGACAGAAAGCACAGCCGTGAGGCCCTCGCGTATATTTTCTCCGGCAAGGTTTGCATCATTTTCTTTACGCTTACCACGCTTCTTCGCAAATGCATTGAGGGTGCGAGTCAGGACGGTTTTTAATCCCTCAATGTGGGTTCCGCCATCCACGGTGCGGATATTATTAGCAAAGCCGAAGATGTTATCTGAGTAAGCATCAATACACCACTGGAGAGCAGCTTCGACTTGGACATTATCTTTCTCAGCATTGACATAGATAATCTCTGGGTGAAGTGAGTCCTTCTCCGCATTCATGTAAGCAACATATTCCTTGATACCACCTTCGTAGTGGTAGGTCTCCTCATGGACTCCTTCTTCACCACGGCTAGGCCGTTCGTCGCGAAAAACGATGCGCACCCCCCCATTCAAATAGGCCAATTCCCGCAGTCGGGCGGCAAGGGTTTGATAGTCAAATTCAATGCCGCCGGTGAAGATTTCCAGATCCGGCAGAAACCGCACCCGGGTGCCTGTTTGTTTGGGATCGGTGGCGGGCTTCGCCTCCAATGAACCGATTGGATTCCCCCGTTCAAAGCGTTGGCTGTGCTCCTTGCCTTGACGGTGAACGGTAACCTCAACCCACTCGCTGAGGGCATTGACCACAGAGATTCCCACCCCATGGAGGCCCCCGGAGACCTTATATCCACCAGAGCCGAATTTTCCGCCCGCATGCAACACGGTCAACACGGTCTCCAGGGCGCTTTTCCCCGTGCGGGGATGGAGATCTGTTGGAATGCCCCGACCGTTGTCGGTCACGCTGGCCGAACCATCTTCATGAAGGACGACCGAGATCTCATCGCAATGCCCCGCTAGGGCCTCATCCACTGAGTTGTCCACCACCTCGTACACAAGGTGGTGCAGCCCCCGCGGCCCGGTGGAACCGATATACATTCCAGGCCGTTTACGGACCGGCTCCAGGCCTTCCAGCACTTGGATCTGTTCGGCGCCGTAGGCGGATTGGACTCGCGAAGCGTCGCTCATGCGAAGGCGGGTCTCAGGGGGGAGGGAGGGACTGAAAGGATGGGGGCGGGAACAATCAAACCAAACCGCAGAAGCGCCTCAGGAAAGGCTTGGGAGGAAATCGGCTCTTGCTTGCGCCCCAATTTACCATTCGCCCCTCCCCGCGCCAGCCAGCCCCTTCTGGAGTGACATTCGAGGTGGGGATGCATGGCCCTAGGGAGACCGGATTGTTCTGGGTCGGCTCAGGACCAGAGTGAAGGGATGACATCGTCTTGCACGCACTCCACCCAAGAAGGCAGAGGGGGTGGCCTCGTGGTCGCCCTGATGGGTCCCACAGCCAGCGGCAAAACAGCCCTGGCCCTTGACCTGGCTGAAGCACTCAACCTGGCGGTGATCAGCGTGGACGCCCGCCAGGTGTACATCGGCATGGACATCGGTACCGCCAAACCCACGGCACAGCAACGGCAAAGGGTGCGGCACGAACTTCTTGACCTGCGCTCGCCCGAGCACCCCATCACGCTTCAGGAGTTTTTGCCCCTGGGGCGAGCGGCCATCAGCGCCGAACTCGGGCGCTGCGGGATGGCCCTGTTGGTCGGAGGCAGTGGGCTTTACCTGCAGGGGTTGCTCCAGGGCTTAACTCCCCCAGCCGTGGCTCCCCAACCCCAACTCAGGGAGCAGTTGCGGGCCATGGGTCAACCCCTATGCCATGCGCTACTGGGAGCCTGCGACCCCTCGGCCGCCGCACGCATCGCTCCAGCCGACACCTCTCGCACCCAGCGGGCTTTGGAGGTGGTGTACGCCACAGGCGAGACCATCTCCGCTCAGCAACGGCGCATCCCCCCCCCCTGGCGGATCCTGGAGCTAGGGCTGGACCCAACCGATCTCCCGCAAAGGATCCGCAAGCGCACCAAGGAAATGTTTGAAGCGGGGTTGGTGGGTGAAACCGCCGAGCTGATCAGGCGCCATGGGAGCGGCTGTGCACTCCTGGACACCATTGGATATGCGGAGGCGCGCCGCCTGCTGCATGGGGAGCTGGAGGAAGGCCAAGCCATGGCCTTGACAGAACAGCGCACCCGTCAATACGCCAAACGGCAACGCACCTGGTTTCGCCGCCAACATCAGGTCCACTGGCTGAAGGGTGAGGATCTGATGCAACAAGCCCTCACGGCCTTGAAGAGGTCACGGCAAGGTTTAGGGTGAAGAGCAATCCGCCCTTTTGAATGCCTCCCCGCCCCCGCGTAGACCGACGTGCTCCCGTACGGGAGCTTCCCAACATCAACGAGCGCATCAGCTACCCGAACCTGCGGGTCGTTGATGCCGATGGGAGTCAGCTCGGAGTCATTACACGGGAGGCTGCCCTGGAGGTGGCAAAGGAGCGGGAGCTCGACCTGGTGCTGGTGAGCGAGAAGGCCGATCCTCCTGTTTGCAGGGTGATGGATTACGGCAAATACAAGTTTGAGCAGGAAAAGAAAGCCAAGGAAGCCAAGAAGAAATCGCACCAGACCGAGGTCAAGGAGGTCAAGATGCGTTACAAGATCGATTCCCACGACTACCAGGTCCGCATCGGCCAAGCCAGTCGCTTCCTGAAAGCTGGCGACAAAGTGAAATGCACGGTGATCTTTCGGGGTCGGGAAATCCAACACACCTCCCTGGCCGAAGCGCTCCTGATGCGGATGGCCAAGGATCTGGAAGAGAACGCAGAACTCCAACAACCCCCGAAGCGGGAGGGACGCAACATGATCATGTTCCTCTCCCCCAAACGGCAGGCGGCGGGCAAAACCACCCCTGTCAAAACCCCCAAACCGGTCAAAGCAGTGCCAACGGGTGCGGCCCCTGCAAACCCTCCAGCAACGGAGGACTAATCCTTCTCAGCAAGGGTTTCCGCAAAAAACGCAGTGATGGTGCCCCACGCGGCCTCCGCTTCGACGGGCTGAAAGTCAGCTCGCGCATCACAGAGAAATCCATGACCAGCAGCAAAGGTCTGGAGCTGGGCCCGCTCCCCAGCTTCATGGGTGTGGGCCCGTTCCACAGCGGTGGCGATCGCCCGCAGGTCCTCGGCTGGCACCAAGGGATCCTCCCGTCCGTAGATGAGAAGCACCCGGCCGCCAGGCCTGGAGAGCACCTCCAGGGTGGGAGGGCCGCCCCCGGGGCTTCCTTGCACAACCCCAGCCCCATAACACACGCAACTGGCGGCCACCCCCTCCAATGCGCTGGCCAAAAGGGCGACATGCCCCCCAAAGCAGAAGCCAATGCAGCCCACCGCCAAGGGTTGGCCATCCGCCCCCCCCTGGCTCTGGAGCCAGCGCACGGCCCGAGCCACGTCCAGCAGCAGTGTCCGGGAGGTTGTGCGTTCCTTGTGGGAACGACCCTCCTGGAGCTCCTGAGGGCCATAGCCCAGGCTGAGGTCTGGGGCCGTTCGCGCAAACAAGGGGATGGCCAGGGCCCCGTAGCCCAACTGCGCCCAGCGGTCGGCGACGGAACGCACCCAGGGATTCACGCCAAACACCTCCGGCAAGACCAGCAGGGCGCCCCTGGGTTGGTGGAACTTGGGCCGTGCCCACCAACTCCGAAGGGGCACTTCATCGGCCTGCTCAGGAGCCAGGGTGAGCCAATCGGCTGCAATGGGTCCAGTTGGCATGTTTTCCCCCATGGCCCCCAGGCAACCGGCACATGGTCCTATGACAGGGGGGGAATTGTCACGGCGCCAAAAGCTCCGTAGGGTGGCCGCCAGATCCACCCGTTGATCCCCTTGCGATTTCACATCCAGCAGGAAAGCGATATTCCCGCCTCGACCCAGCTCTACAACCAGATTTGCTTTGCCATCGCGGCACGGCATTACCCCCCTGGTCACCGCTTGCCAAGCACGCGGCAGCTTGCGATGCAGACGGGTCTGCATCGCAACACCATCAGCAAGGTGTACCGGCAACTGGAAACGGACGGGGTGGTGGAAGCCATGGCCGGCTCTGGCATTTACGTGCGTGACCAACAAAAACCAAGGGAAATCAAACCCCCCCCGGGAATTCGCACGAAAACGCTGCCCGACATTGACCGGGTGGTGCGCCAAAGCATCGACGGATTGCTCAATGCGGGATGCACCCTGCAACAGGCCCGTGACCTCCTCACCCGAGAGGTTGACTGGCGCCTTCGCTGTGGCGCCCGCGTGCTGGTGAGCACCCCCCGGGAGGATATTGGCGCCTCCATGTTGATTGCAGAGGAACTCACGCCGAATCTGGAGGTGCCCGTGGAAGTGGTGCCGATGGAAGAGCTGGAGGCCGTGCTCGAGAACTCCAGCAAAGGCACCGTGGTCACCAGCCGCTATTTTCTTCAACCCGTGGAGGAAATTGCCCAACGCCATGGCGTCCGTGCGGTCCCTGTCGATCTGAACGACTTCCGGCACGAACTGGATTTGCTCAAGGAGTTGCGCGGTGGCAGCTGTGTGGGCTTGGTCAGCATCAGTCCCGGCATCCTCAGGGCGGCGGAGGTGATTTTGCACTCGATGCGCGGCAATGAACTGCTGGTGATGACGGCCAACCCGGACACGGGAAGCCGCCTGCTGGCACTGCTGAGGGCCGCGAGCCATGTGCTCTGCGATAAGCCGAGTCTGCCTTTGGTGGAGCAAACCCTTCGCCAAAACCGCTCCCAACTCATGCGCATCCCCGTGGTGCACTGCGCCCAGAGCTATCTCGGCAGTGCGACGATTGACCAATTGCGCAAGGAAATCGGCCTTTTGGCCGTCTGATGCGATCCGCCAACGCCATTTTCCAGGCCATTCGGGCGGATGTGGCCCTCATTCGGGAACGGGATCCTGCCGCCCGCAGCACCCTGGAGATCCTGCTCTGCTACCCAGGTTTCCATGCCCTGGTGCTGCATCGCATCAGTCATCGCCTCTGGCGGCTCCAGGTTCCTTTGGTGCCAAGACTGCTGAGCCAAGTGGGCCGTTTGCTGACAGGGGTGGAGATCCATCCCGGTGCCGTGATTGGTCATGGCGTCTTCATCGACCATGGGATGGGGGTCGTCATTGGGGAAACCAGTGTCATCGGCGACAATTGCCTCCTCTACCAGGGGGTCACCCTGGGGGGGACGGGAAAACAACACGGCAAACGGCACCCCACCCTGGAAAACAATGTGGTTGTCGGTGCGGGGGCAAAAGTGCTGGGGGCCATCACCGTGGGATCCAACACCCGGATCGGCGCTGGATCCGTAGTGCTCCGGGATGTGGATGCGGACAGCACGGTGGTGGGAATCCCGGGGAGAGTGGTGCATCAATCCGGGGTCCGCATCGACCCTTTGGCCCATTCAGCCCTGCCGGATGCGGAGGCTCGGGTGATCCGTAATTTGATGGAACGGATCGACCAGCTGGAAACCGAGGTCAATCGGCTTCAAGACTGCTTGAGGGAAGTGGCTGCTGGCAGGCCATTGAAAGAGCCCTGCAGCGGAAAAGCACAGAACATCCGCGATCGGGAAATCCTCGAATTTCTGGGTGAATCCATGGTTACAAAGAGTGGCACTGGAACCGGAGAGGGGCCGTCCAGGTC
>JAYKHG010000147.1:0-3706 GCA_035284825.1 Cyanobacteriota bacterium | reverse complement strand
GGGCCGCCAGGGTTTCGATCAAAACGGCGGTTTGGATCGTCATGTGCAGGGACCCCGCGATGCGGGCGCCCTTGAGGGGCTGCTCGGCGCCATATTTGGCGCGAAGGGCCATCAGGCCCGGCATCTCGGTTTCGGCGATGTTGAGTTCCTTGCGGCCAAAGTCCGCCTGTCCGATATCTGCAATCACGTAGGAACTAGTGGCCTGCAGATGGGGAAAAACCTCTGCGGGCGCCACGGGCGTCGCAACCATGAAAAACTCCGTAAGAGTGAGGTGAAAATATTTGCGGAGACGCCGAGGCTTCGGGCTCGCTTGCGGAGAATCTACAAGGATGGGTCAAAACTCTGCGATGGAGGTGTGCCAACTCGCCGACGCGGACGCCACCCGCGCCCTGGGCAGGCGGCTGGCGGAGCGATTTCTAAAAAGGGAGGCACCCTGCCAGCTCCTGCTGCTGGAAGGAGAACTGGGCGCCGGCAAAACCTGCCTGGTGCAGGGGCTAGCGGAAGGGTTGGGCATCAAGGAGCCCATCACCAGCCCCACCTTCGCCCTGGCCCACCACTACCGGGGGGAGGTGGGGAGCCAGGCCACGGCCCTGGTGCACCTGGATCTCTACCGCCTGGAGCAACCCGCCGCCGCCGCTGAACTCTTTGCCCAAGAGGAAGAGGAAGCCCTGGCCGAAGGGGCGGTGCTGGCGGTGGAGTGGCCCCAGCGGCTGAATTTCGTGCCTGAGCCGTGCTGGCGAGTGGAACTGGAACTCGCGGAGGATGGGCGACTGGGGCGGCTATTTGGGCCTGGCATTCCCCCCGACAGGTCCTAAGTCCCCAGCAGGGCTCTGCATGGAAGCCAATGGGCTCCCAGGTGGCCTTCGGCTCTTCCTCCGTGGCGACCGGCGCAGTGTGGCCTCACCAGCGGTCAGGAGCCCCCACCCCCGAGCCGCTCCAGGAGAGCTGCAATGATGCGAGCGTTGGCCGCCGGAAACGGATAGGCCCCCAAGTCACCGGGTTCCACCCATCGCACCTGCTGGGAGGCCAAGGGTTGGGGTTCGCCCGATCGCCAACGGCAGAGGTGCACCACAAACCGGAGCCGTTTGTGGCTGTAGGCATGGTCAAGGGTGATCAGCTCCTCCCCCACCTCAGCTTCGATGGCCAGCTCCTCCCGCAACTCCCGGCGGATGGTTTCGGCGATGGCTTCCTGGGGCTCCTGTTTGCCACCAGGAAATTCCCATAGCCCCCCCAGCAAACCCTCTTCCAACCGTTGATCGATCAACACCCTGCCCTCCCCGTCCTGCACCACACCCACCCCAATCACCTGAAAGGGCACTGCACGGGGGGCTTCCTTCACGGGGAACCGGGTCGGGTCGCCGGAAGCATAGGCAGAGCACACCTGGCGCCATGGGCAGGCCTGACAAAGGGGTCGGCGCGGCGTACAGACCGTGGCACCAAGATCCATCAAGGCCTGGTTGAACACCCTCGGCCGCTCAAGATCCAGCAAACTGGCGCTCCAACGCCAAAACTGGCTCTCCTCCTGGCGGGGGGGCAAAGGGTGAGCCATCAACCGGGCCAGCACCCGGCGCACATTTCCATCCAATAAAGGAGCGGGCAGGTCGAAGGCGGAAGAGAGAATCCCGCCTGCGGTGCTTCGGCCTATGCCGGGGAGATCCATCCAGCCTTCCACGGTGAGGGGCCAGGGGGCAGGGGCACCCAGCGCCGCCTGGCGCTCCAGTAGCCGACGCGCCCCCTGCTGCAGGCGCCGCGCCCGGCTGTAGTACCCGAGACCCTGCCAAAGGTGGAGCAGGCTCTGGCCATCCGCCTCCGCCAAGGCCACCAGATCGGGCAGGGCGTCCATCCAACGCTCCCAATAGGGGAGCACCACCTGGAGCTGGGTTTGCTGCAACATCACCTCCGCCACCATCACGCCGTAGCAGGGAAGGGGTTCCCGTGGAGCGGGGTGGCGTCCCCCAATCAACTTCCAGGGAATGGCATGGCGGCCATGGCGCCCCCACCAGGCCAGCAGGGAGCGGCGCAGCAGAGGAGCATGGGCTTCCAGGTCCAGGGGAGGGGAATGGCCTGGGCCGTCCCTCAACGAAACCCGCCCGGCCGAGGGCGGGCGCTGGACAGGGACAGGTTGGTGAGGGGAGGGGCTTGTGGTGGTGGGGCCTGCGGCACGGCCACCACGTTGAAGGCGATCGACCAACGTTCCCCCTCCCCCCGAAAGGGGGCCACCGAGTGGGGTTGCCAAGCGGGAAACACGTAGTAGTCCCCAGGAACAGGAAGCACGTAGTGGGCCATGCCGGTACGAAAGGTTTGGATCTGCCATTCCTCTGGGCCATGGAAGCAGAGCTGGCCATCAAACCGTTCCCCGCAGATTTGGGGGGGCACCTGCAAAAAGAGCACACCGGAAAAACTGCCCCCATGGGTGTGGGTGGGGTTGTAGTCGCCCGCCCGTTGCACGTTCAGCCACAGGTCGATCAAACGCAGGTGGTAGCGCCCTGGAATCCAGGGGCCCCTGCCCTGGGGAGGTTGCTGATCGATCACATGGCGAATCCAGCGCTCACAGGCGGGTAGGAGCACCTGCTGGCAGAGCTCCTGAACAACTGGATGTTGGGGATTGAGCTCCCGTTGCTGGGAGAGTTGACCAGCCAGTTTGAGGGAGGCGTCAGGACTGGACTCCGGTGACGCCAGGACTTCGCCTGCCACACGGTGAAGAGCCTGCAAAAGCTCAGGCAGGAGGCTCCCTTTCAGGACATAGCGGGGGAAGAGCGTGAGCATTTCCATGCTCGAAGTTGGCTCTGAAGCCATGGGCAGGGGGCACCGCTGAGTGAGGCTAGGCCCTTTGGCACAAGCTTCTTCAGCTGGCCATGTAGGCCTCAATCGCCGAGCTGCGCCGCCGCAGTCCGGCCAGGGCATCCCGCTCCAAATTCCGCACCCGATCCCGGCTGATGCCCAGCACCCGCCCAATGCCCGTGAGGCTCATGGGTTCATCGCCCTCCATTCCGTAGCGCATCTTCAACACTCGGCCCTGCAACTCCGGCAGCTGCTCCACCAGCGCCCTCAGATCCCCCTTCAAACACTCCCCATCCACCATCTCCTCCGGCAACATCCCATCCCCTGAAAGCAGATCCAGCAGCTCCGTATCCTCACCATCCCCCACCTTCGTCTCCAAACTCACCGGCTGACGCGCACGGCACAGCAGATCCTTCACCTCCTCCTCCGGCAGCTCCACCGCCACCGCCAGCTCGCTCACCGTGGGCGTGCGCCCCAGCTCCTGGCTCAATTCACGCTGACCTTTCTTCAGCTTGTTCAACGTTTCCGTGATGTGGATCGGCAGGCGAATCGAGCGGCTTTTCTCCGCAATCGCACGGGTGATCCCCTGGCGGATCCACCAATAGGCATAGGTGGAAAACTTGTAACCCCGCGTGGGATCGAATTTCTCCACACCCCTCACCAAACCAATCGTTCCCTCTTGGATCAGATCCAGCAGCTCCATGTTCCGCTTGGTGTATTTCTTCGCCACGCTCACCACCAACCGCAAATTCGCCGCCACCATTCGCTCCTTCGCCCGGCGCCCCACCTGCAAGCGGCGCTTCAGCAGCGGCACCGTCAACCCCGCCTCCACCGCCAGCTGCTCCTGGCTCGGGGCCTCACCACCTGTGCGCAGCGTCAGCTCCGCCTCCAGCTCCTCCAGCGCCACCAGCTCCTGCACCTGGCG
>JAYKHG010000146.1:0-17992 GCA_035284825.1 Cyanobacteriota bacterium | reverse complement strand
TGGTGGCTCGGGTGGAGCTGTCCCAGAGGATCAGGTCGCTTGCTTTCTTCTCAGCCAGCACGCCGACCACGTCTTTGTCGAGGTCGAGCCCGACGACGCGGGCCAGGCGCAGCGCTTCATCAAAGGGAAACTGCGGCGCTTCAAAGGCATCCCAGGCGAGCACGAACCACTCGGTGAGCGGATCAAGCTGGGCGCGGCGGGAGCAGGAGGTGAGCTTCTCCATCCGCCAGGCCTTCACCTCTCGGCGGGCGGCATCGAGGGCGTCTTCCGGGCTGACCGCGTAGGGATCGTCCTGCGCCAGCAGCTCCTCCAGGGTGAGCTGAGAACGGCCGCGCTTCTTGGTTTTCTCCTCCATGGGCTTGGGTTGGCCGCGTTTGATCGGCCAGTGGGCCGACTTGTCCTTGATATGGAGTGAGCCTTCGGCCTCGGTGTTGATGGGCCAGGAGGCGGTCATGGCAAAGTCCTCGTCCCGGACGCGACCCTCCAGCACATCGGCCCGCGGCTGGCAGAGCTCGTAGATGGTGGGAGGGCTCATGGGGTGGGCGGCACTGTCCTGGCGAGCCAGGATGCTCGAGGGTCTGGAACCCATCTTGACGGTTGGACGGGCCGAGGTCAGCCCCAGGCGTTCAAGCGAAGACGCGTCAAAAAGCCGTGTGTCAAATGCATGCAACGGCGGCATCCAAATGCCATAGAGGGCCTTGTCTTAGTCCTCCCCGGGCTGCACGATCACCGGCTCACCGGCGGGCTTCCTTCCCTGCTCCAGGGGTTGCTCACGGAGCTGGCCCCAGCGGGCGATCGCAACGCTGACATCATCGCCGCTTCCCTGGTGGCTGATGTGATCAAGGGCCTTCGCCAGGGGGGAGGGATCGTCCTGATCATCGGAGTCTGGTAGCGCCCCCAGATGGCGGGCCAGGTTCAGGAAGTCGATGTCGCTGCCGCACGACTTTCGGATTCCGTCGGTGCTCAGCAACAGGGTGAAGGGCTCCTGGCCTCCAACGATCGGCACCAAGCCGCTGCGGGAGGAGAAATGGTGCTCGGCTCCTTGCATGCACAAACTGAAGGTGGCTTCCCCGCCCCCTGGGCTGGCGGGCTCCTCGCTCAGCAACTCCCCGGCTCCAGCGCTGCTGATTCGCACCAGATCCCAGTCTCCCAGGCCGGTGTAGCCCCACCAGTGGGGCGTCAGCAGCAACACGCCCAGGGTGGCGCCATAGGGCAGGGTGGAGGGTGGCTCTCCATTCGCTCTTGGGTGGGACTGGCCATGGTGGAGCACCACCCTGCGCCACCCCTGGAGAACGGCATCGGGCAACCCGTGGGCTAGCCACTCCCGCCATGGCCCCAGATCAGAAGGGCCACCGATGGAGCTCTTGGCGAGCAGGCTCTCGATCTCTTTGAGGGCCACCTCGCAGGCCAGCTTGCTGCCCACCGCGCTGCGGTCGTAGCGCGCGCTGCCGTGCCCATCCGACACCACCAGGGCCTGCAGCGGTTGCCCGTCGGCATCGGCGAAACACCACACCCCACTGGCGTCCTGGCAGGGTGTGCCTCGGCGCCGATGGGCCGCCCCGACGCGGCTCTCGCAATGGGGCGGGAGCCAGCTCACTTCACCACACATCCTTGGGATCCAGAATGGTGGGCGGCAGGTCGGGGAGTAACACGTTGGTGTGGGGCATACCCCCCGGCTGACTGCGGGGCTGACTGGCGGCTCCCACCACGGCCGTGGAGGCCCACTGGATGTAGCGGGCCAGGGTGTTGCTGTCGTTGGCCTGCAGGGGGCGCCTGGGGTTGCGAGCGATGTCGGTGCCGATGAACTGCTGCAGCACGTCCAGATCCGCGTCGTGTCCAATCGCAATGGCGAGCCGCACCGCCTTGGCGGCCCAGGGTTCCGCCATCAGCGTGCGCAGGCCGCCCATGAAATCGTCGGTGGGAGCGCCATCCGAGATCAACACCAGCACGGGCGGCAAGGCCCGCTGATCCATGGGGGGAGTGCGCAGCACGGCGGCCAGCTGCTCCATGGCTTCCCCCATGGCGGTGAGACCGCCGGCCTCCAGATCCCTCCATTGCTGCAGCACCTGATCCACCGGCGTGGGGGTGCCGAGATGCCAAACCGCCTGATCAGCAAAGCTCAGCACCCGCACCAGGATCTGGGCTTCCGGGTTCTGCTGGCTCACCTGCACCATCTCGGGCAGCGACTGGCGGATGGCCTGGTTCAGGGCCTGCATCTTGCTGCTGGCCCGCATGGAACCCGAACAATCACACAGGTAGATGAAATGCAGGGGGCGCCGGCTGAGTTGGACGTCGGGGAACATCTCGGGCTCTATCTCACCAAGGCAAGGGTGCCCCGATCGGTCTCGAGGCGGGTCAGGGAGGCCAGATTACAGCTCCTGCCGGGGGCGATGGGCAGCCGATCACCGCTGCTGAGTTGGCCCTGCCAGGGCTGGGTGGAGAGGTTCATGAGGCCCAGCACGCCGGGAATGTGAGGGTGGGATTCGATCCTCCCCAGGGGCTGATCCAGCCGCTCCCCGGCCAGCTGATCAAAGTGATGGGCATGGAGCTCATTTCCGGGCTGGGCCAGGACGGGGCCGGCTGGGGTGAGGAAGCGGGCAAAGACGGGCAGATCCCCGCCGCAGGCCCAGCAGCTGCCCCCCGCGCCGGGCATGGGAAACACCTCTTGGCCGCAGTGGGGGCAGAGGGCGCGCTGATCCAAGCAACGGGAGAGGGCCTGCAGCCATTGGCCGGTGTAGGCCCGCCGGCTGGGGTCGCGGGCGCCTGCGGCCAGGCTCTGCTGAAACAACGCCTGGATCTGGGGAGGGTAGATCGGCCAGGTGAGCAGTGGCGCAGGGTGCACCGTGGGATCGGGGCGATTGCGGTCGTCGTCTTTGGAGAAGATGAACACAGCCTCCTCGCCGTAGAGGCGGCGGCGGGCGGGCTCATCGAAACAGCGGATCTGCAGTTCCAATCGACCCAGGAAGGGATCGTGGCGGGTGAGCAGGCGGAACAACAGGACAGCCAGCGAAAAAAGATCACTGTTGCTATCCGGACACCTCAGGCCCAGCAGCACCTCCGGAGCCATGAAGCCCGCGGTGCCACGCACACCACCGAGTTCACTGCCGTTGACATCAACATTGTCGTTGTCGCAGATCAGGATAGCTCCGCTGGCTGGATCCAGAAACAGATTGCCCAGGGAGATGTCCTTGTAGCAGAGGCCCTTGCTGTGAAGAGCATGGAAGGCTTCCACCAGGTGAAAGCACGCCCGGAGGATCTGTTGCAGGCTGATCAGCAGGCGCCCAGCGGTATGGGCCACAGCGGGCTGAAACTGGGGCGGCCGAAGTTTCATCACATACCCGAAACTCCCTGGCGGAATGTTCAGCTGCCGTTGGCTTTCATTGTCGGGATCAAGCACCAGCATGGGCCAAAGAAAACTGGCATTGGGCGAGGTGGCGCTGATGCAGGCGGCAAGGCGATGGCGGAGTTGGGGATCCCGCTGCAGACAGCTCGGGAAATACCACTTCATCGCCATGGCCTCACCTGCGAAATCCACCTCGAACACCTGTCCCTGGCCGCCCCCTCCGAGGGCACGAATCACCCGAACCGGCGTTGCGGAGCTTGAGAAGCGGAGGGTGGATCCCTCGGGAAACATCGAAACCATCGTCAACCTGTTTGGCCAATGGCCTTGCGGATTCCGTCTCGATGGCTCAGGGCTGTGAGACGGTTGGCGAAGTGATGCCGATGGGCCATTCCATCATGCAGCGTGAGCACGAGCTCGTGGTCCTTGCGCGCCCCGAACACGATCCAGGCCGCCAGGGCCCCCACCTGCACGCTCCAAAACAACCAGGGCCAGGGCAGGAGCACCATCCCCCCCAGGCACACCAGCACCCACCAGCTGAAGCTGTGCGGATAGCAGGGGCGGCTGCGCAGATGCACAGAGCGAATGGTCTCCAGAGGAACCGTTTTGCCACCAAGGGTCAGGGGTATGGCGGTGGCCCGGGCCTGGGCGGCTGGGCGCGGCGGCGCCGAGGGGGGCTTTGCCCGAACTGGTGCCGCTGCAGGTGATGGCTCTCCGAGCCGGAACACCAGCACGGGGCCCCGCTGGCCAAGCTGAATCTCATCGCCATCGCTGAGCTGCCGGCAGTGGTGGATGCGCTCCCCCTCCAGGTAGGTGCCGTCGGTGCTCTGCCAGTTGCACACCAGCCAGCCCTGGCTGGGGGAGAACCGCACCACCGCATGGTGGTCGGCCACCCCCCCCAGAGAAACCAGCCGCAGACGGTTGCCATCGGCTCGGCCGATGGTGGTGGGGGTGGAAGGGTGCAGCGTCGACACCTTGCTGGGGTCATCGCGAAGCACTAGATGGGCATCCTGGCTCATCGATCCGGAGAGCGACGCCTTCGTCCACCGATGCGTCTCCGCCAGTGGCGCCAGTCGTCGGTGATGTCGGCCCAGAACCCTGGTTCCCCCTCCCGCCAGGGCACCACCCGGCCCGGGAAGAGCATGGCTCCGGCGGCCAACACCAGCGCCACCATCACCATCAGCAGCAACACCCAACCAGGAATCTCCCCTAGCCAGATCAGGGGCGTTCCCAAGGAGACCGATCGCACGGCAAAGAGGGCGATCGTGAGCGCGACCCACAGGCGAAAAGGGGCCCAGGGATCCCGGCGTTGGTCCACCTCTGGGGGATCGAATGGCAGGACTTAGCCTATGGCAACGGCGCACGGATCCGGAGAGGAAGGATGGGGATGGGCGTTGCAGCCCCCAGAGCGCGGCTGGCGGAGCTTCAGGAGCTATGGGCCCAGGCGTCTTTCAGTCAGGCCCGTCTGCAGCTGTGGCAGGGCGAGCGCCTGGTGGGTGAGCAGGTTCTCGGCCAAGAGCGGCTGCGCATCGGCCGCGATCCCGGCTGCGAGCTGGCGCTGGAGGCCGGTGGTGTCAGTCGGGTGCATGCCTTCGTGGAGAAAGACCGCCCCCAAGACCGGGACTGGGTGCTCGAGGATTTCCATTCCGCGAACGGTCTCTATTGGCACGACCGCCGGATTCGGGCCATCGCCCTGCGGCACGGCGACGCGGTGCAGCTGGGGTCTCCCCTGCGCGAGGCCCCCACCCTGCGCTATCTCCATCCCCGCAGCGCCTGGGAACAGCTGGTGCATGGGGTGGGGGTGATGGCCTTAGGCGGCTCCGGGGTGGTGATCGGCGCCCTGCTGCTGCTGAGCACCATCTCCGGCGGCTCCCGCGTGGATTTCATCGGCGGTCCGGTGAAGATCGTGGCTGCAGACGGCCGCCGCATCGATTCCCGTGAAGGGGCGGCCACGGCGATGGCGAGCCTGGAGGATTACCCCCTGGTGCTGCGTCAGGCCCTGCTGGCCTCGGAGGATTCCCGCTTCGGATGGAACAGCGGCCTCGACATCGGCGGCACCGTGCGTTCCCTGGTGCGGCGCACCGGCGGAGGGAGTGGCCTCACCCAGCAGGTGGCGCGCCTTTACTACCCATGGGTGAAGCAGGGCAACCCCGCTTCGTTCTGGCCCTGGGTGCGCATCCCGGAACAGGAGAAGGTTCCTGCGGCGGAGCCCGGCGCTCCGGCAGAGGTGCGCTATCCCCGCTTCGGCCTCACAGCCCGGAAGATCCGTGAGCTGCCGGTGGCCTGGCAGCTGGAAACCCGCTTCAGCAAAAATCGGATCCTGCGGATGTACCTCGATCGCGCCTATCTGGGCCTGGGCGCTGAGGGATTTGAGGAGGGCGCCCAGCTCTACTTCCGCAAATCCGTGCGCCAGCTCGATGCCAGCGAGGCGGCCTATCTGGTGGGTCTGTTGCCCAGCCCCAACGGCTACAACATCTGCGCGCCCACCCCTGGCCAGCTGCGAGCGGAGCGCCTGCAGCGGGAGCGCACCACGGGGCGCACGGAGCCCCCCCTTCCCGATGAGGAGGTTTGGACGCCGAAGCTGCGCCGGGATCAGGTGCTGGGCCGCATGCTCGCTGAGGGCTATCTGACCCAGGAGCAATACAGGGATGCGATCCGCAGGCCCTTGATCTTCGACCCCAGCGTCTGCCGCCAGTCGCGCTGGCGCAGCTATCCCTTCTTCAGTGACTACGCCATGTGGGAGCTGGAGGGTTCGCGTTTCTCGCTCAATGTCGATCCCTTGAAGGAGGGTGGCAATTACCACGTGGTGGCCACGATCGATCCGGCCCTGCAGGAGCTGGCCCAGAAGGAGCTGCGCACCTTCCTTGATGAGAAGGCGAAACCGCTGGGGGTGACCCAGGCCGCATTGATCAGCCTGGATGTGACCACCGGTCGCATCCTCGCCTATGTGGGGGGCGGAGATTACCGTTTCGATCGCGTCCAGGCCCTGCGCCAACCCGGCTCCACCTTCAAACTGTTCTCCTTCCTCACCGCCCTGGAGGCCGGGGTCAAGCCCACTGATCGGATCTCCTGTGCCCCAATCTTCCAGCTGCGGGAAGGCTGTATCCATGGCCATGTCGGTGCCGATGGGCGCATGCCGATGGATCAGGGGTTGGCCTACTCGGAAAATCCTGTGGCGCTGCATCTCGCCGAGCGGGTGGGTTTCAAGGAGGTGATCGCCATGGCGCGCCGTCTGGGGATCTCCTCCCCGGGCCTGCAGCCCGATCCCAGCATGGTGCTCGGGGGAAATGAGGTGCTGCTCTATGAGATGGCTCGCGCCTTCGCTGTGGTCGCCAACGGGGGGCGCAGTGTGGCGATGCATGGTGTCGAGCGCATCTACGACCTCGGCATCTGCGGCTCTGAAGACCAATTGGCCACCTGTCCGCCCCATGGGCTCTTCCAGCCCCTCGGCGAGAAGCCCGAGCAGCTCCTAGCCCCTGAGATCGCTTACCAGATGGACACCATGCTGCGGCTGGCGGTGCAGGTGGGGACCGGCCGCAATGCCGCCGTGGTGGCCGATGCCCGCGGCAAGACGGGCACCACCAATGAAGGGCGCGACGCCTGGTTCATCGGCTACTCCCCGAGCAAGGGCATCCTCACGGGCATCTGGCTGGGCAACGACGACAATCGCCCCGCCGAAGCCTCCGCCGGTGCCCTGGCGGCCCAGCTGTGGGGACAGTTCATGAGCCGCGTGTGAACAGGGGACCGAGCCAGTCCTCAATCTGCGTTAACAGGGCCCAGCCCAAGCCCAGCACGGTGCCCCACCACCAACCGGAGCGCATCAGCCGTTGCGGGGGTTTCGAATGGTCTTTCTCATCGAGCCGGGGGAGCACCCAGCCGAGCTGGAGGGTTCCGTAAAGCAGGAACAGCACCCAAGCCGGCAACTCCAGCGGCCCCAGGAAAAAGCCCATGGGCCGCCATTGCAGCAGGCTCAGCCCTGCCGCCAGGGCGATCAGCGCGGCCACGGCGCCGGTGGCTCCATCCCAGACTCCTCTTGTGAGCCGGCGGTAGGCGTAAGTCACACCCAAGGCAGTGGTGGCCAGGGAGGTGAGGCAGTAGCGCAACAGGAGCTGGCCGAGGGGCAGGGGCGAGGTGCCCAGGATCACCAGGAGCATGAGCCCATTGAGCAGGGCCTCCCCATGGCGATGGTGGATCCAGGGGGAGCTGATCCAGCGGTGCAGCTGGTGGGGATCGCCGGCTTGCTCCAGCTTGAGGGGCGCCTCCCGCTGCCAGCGCTTCAACGGGCCCGCACTGAGGGCTTGCACCCCTAGCAGTACAGCCACCAGGACGGGCGCTGCGGTGAGGCGATCGAGCCAGAGGCGCTCGATCTCACCCCCCAGCCAGGCGATCACCAGTGCCATGGATGCGGCAAGCGCCAGCCCTGGTCCCAGGGCCTGGGCCGTGAGGCTCAGCCATGCGGTATGGGTTCGCGGTTGGGGCGAAACACCACCCCTGCGGCTCACCGTGTTCCGATTCTCAGGCCCCCTGCTGCTTTCCCTCCCTGCATTTGCACCAGCACCGCCTTCGGTGCTCCCCAGAGCTACCCCAGAGCTGGCATCCAGGCTCTCCCAGCCTTGTCGCTCAACGCTCACGCCCAGGGCAGCCTCCAGGAGATCCAAGAGCTCGCTCAGAACCTTGGGGGCGTAGGTGTCCTGAAGGTCGCGGCTGAGGTTGGCGGCGGCGCTTTGCCGCAGTGCCACACGATCCTGCTGCAGGCTCTTGAGGAACAGCGGCCGCATGGCCAAATCCCTCAAGGGGCCCTGCAGGCTGGTGTCCCCGCCCAGATCATCCAGCATCCTGCCGATCAGGCTCTGGTGGCTGAAACTGCCTGCACTGCCGTCCTGAACTGAGCGGGCCAGTCGAAGTCCGATGTCCCGCCCCTTGCCCATCGGTGTCGCAGATGTTTCCTGAGATTAAGCGCGTGTGGGCTGAGCTGTCAGAACCCTCTCGAATTCCTCTGATCCACTGCAATCACTGCAATCAGAGCAGATTCAGGGGCCGAAGGAAAAAGCTGAACACAGGTCTGTCTGTTGGGCAATCTATAGGAGTGAGACGATGATGTTGAGGATGCTGGATTGTGTCTGGTCTCTACCGGGCAAGCCCCGGCCTGCCAAAGCCCGCACCGGGCGCCACACCAGCGCCGGAGGCGGGTCCACCCACACCGCCTCGGATCGGGCGCACCTGGGCAGAAGCTGGGCTGGCAAGCGTCTCCCAGCCCAGAGCCATGGCGAGTACAAGGGCGGTGGAAGTGCCGTGGGACAGGAAGCGAGGCATCGCAGTCGGGAGGGGAGTTCCCCATCCTGACAAGGAGCCCATGCCAAGTGCCACCATCATCCGCAGGCCTGCTCCCGCCGTCGTGCTCAGAACCACTGGCTTGTTTGTGCTAACGGCCGTGGCTGAGATTCTTGGTTGCGCGATGTTTGGTCTGGCCCTAAGGCAACCCCGCACCCCCATTTGGTTGCTGCCAGCGGGGGTGTCGCTGGCCCTCTTCGCCTGGTTGCTCACCCTGCATCCGGCCGCCGCGGGTCGCGTCTACGCGGCCTATGGCGCGGTGTATGTGTCGGTGGCGCTGCTCTGGTTGCGGGTTGTGGATGGGGTGCCGCTCACGGGGCGGGATCTGGTGGGAGCCGTGGTGGTGCTCACGGGGATGGGGATCCTGATGGGGGGAGCAGCCCGACGTTGAAGTGGTGCGTCATGGTGGTCCCCGATCTACAAGCGGACCTACGGGGCCTCAGGCGCAGTGGACTGGGCCAGCCGATCCGCCAGGGCCAGGCAGCGATCCATCTCCTCCCAAAGCAGCTCCCGGCGCTCGGAGCTCACGGCAAAGGAGCGGTGGTGCAGATCTCGAGCCAGGTAGCGCAGGGCATCACAGATGCGGCGACGGTCGTCGGGGGTGAGGTCTGAGGCCAGGGTCATGGGATCAGATCGATGCCGCGCCGCTCAAGGCGCTGGTTCCACCGGAGAATGGGGGGAGACATGAACCTAGTTTGAGCCCTGCCTCTGACGCCCTCACCCCCATGGCTCCCGAGAAGGGCTGGAGGTTTTGGATTGATCGGGGCGGCACCTTCACCGATGTGGTGGCCTGCCCCCCCCAGGGCCCCCTGAAGGTGCGCAAGGTGCTCTCCGTTCAGCCCGACCGGCCGGGTGACCCGGCTGTTGGGGCCATCAGAGAGCTGCTGGGGGTGGCCCCAGACCAGGCCCTGCCATCCGCCCTGGTGGAAGAGGTGCGACTGGGCACCACCGTGGCCACCAACGCCCTGCTGGAGCAGGCCAGCGCACCCGTGCTCCTGCTGCTGAATCGGGGCCTGGGGGATCTGCTGACCATCGGCGACCAGCACCGACCCGATCTCTTCGCCCTGCGCATCGAGCGTCCCCAACCCCTCGATGTGCGGGTGGTGGAGGTGGAGGGACGCCTCGGGGCCGATGGGGTGGAGGTGTGCCCCCTGCACCTGGATGGGGCCCTGGAGGAGCAGATCCGCCAGGCCCAAGCCGATGGACCACGGCAGGTCGCGGTGGCCCTGATGCACAGCTACCGGCAACCCGCCCATGAGCTCGCCCTTGGCGCTTGGCTGGAAGCCCGGGGCCTGGGACCGGCCCTGCTCTCCCACCAGCTGAGCCGGCAACCCCGGCTGCTTCCCCGGACCGCCACCACGGTGGTGGAGGCGGGTCTGCAGGGGGTGTTGCGACGCTATCTCCACCAGGTGGCGGAGGCCCTGGGGCCAGCCACCACCCTGCGGGTGATGACCTCCAGCGGTGCCCTGCGCAGCCCCGCCCTCCTGCGCGCAAAGGACACGATCCTCTCTGGGCCCGCAGGCGGCATGGTGGGGGCGGTGGCGGCCGCCCAGGCAGCGGGCTTGGCTTCCGTTCCCCTGCTGGGCTTCGACATGGGAGGAACATCGACGGATGTGTTCCATTTCGATCCCGCCCGCGGCGAGTTGGCCTGGGAGCGCAGCTCCGGCACCGAGGTGGCGGGCCTCCCCCTGCTGGCGGAGATGTTGCCCATCCATACCGTCGCGGCAGGAGGCGGATCGGTGTTGCAAGCGGTGGACGGGCGGTTGGTGGTGGGGCCCCGCTCAGCCGGGGCCGATCCCGGCCCGGCCTGCTACCGGCGTGGCGGGCCGGCCACGGTCACCGATGCCAACCTGCTGTTGGGGCGCCTGCCGGTGGTGGCGTTGCCAGCGGTGTTTGGCCCCAACGGCGATCAACCGGCCGATCGGGAGGCGGTGGAGCGTTGCTTCGCGGAGCTGGCGCAGCAGCTGCGGTTGGGGCCGGAGCAGGTGGCCCTGGGGGCGCTGCAGGTGGCGGTGGAGCGCATGGCGGAGGCCATTCGGCGCATTTCGATCCAACGGGGCCACGACATCCGGCGGGCGCTTCTGGTGTGCTACGGCGGTGCCGGGGGACAGCATGCCTGCGCCCTGGCCAGCCGCCTGGGGGTGGGGCGGGTGTTGCTCCACCCCCAGGCGGGGGTGCTGTCGGCCTACGGCATCGGCTTGGCGCCCCAGCAGCTGCATCGGGAGCGGAGCTTGCGGGCCCCTTTGGAGCCCGGGCTGGGGGCGGCCCTGGGGGCCTGTCTGCAGGAGCTGGTGGGGGAAGGCACCGAGGCCCTGGAGGCCTCTGGTGATCTGGCCCCCGGCCAGCCCCCGGCCCTTGCCCTGCGGCTGGATCTGCGCACCGCCGCCAGTGAGCAGGTGTTGGAGGTGGAGGGAACGGAGTTGCTGGAGCGAGATCTGGAGCGCGACGAGGCCAGCTGGATCAGTGCCTTGCGGGAAAGCTTCCTGGGGAGCCATGAACGCCGTTTCGGCCATCGCCCCCCGGATGGGGCCCTGGTGCTGGAGCGGTTGGTGCTCAGCCTGCAAACCCACCAGTCCCCGGGGGCGGCGGACCAGGCGGTAACCCCCGGGGGCGGGGGAGTCGATGGGGCCCATGGGACATCTGGGCCCCCCGAACATCTGGTGCCCCTGTGCCTAGCGGATCCCGCCACACCACCAGGCCAAGCCGTGCAACCCCTGTGGAGGTCCGTTCCCCTCTGGCGGCGCTCCCGGCTGGCGCCGGGCCAGCGGCTGGAGGGGCCGGCGCTGGTGCTGGAGGACACCGGAACGCTGGTGTTGGAGCCGGGCTGGCGGGCCAGCGTCATGGCGGGCGGGGAGCTGCTGCTGGAGGCATGCGCCGCCAGCGCCGCTGTTGGGGTGGCCTCCGATGGGGTGGCGGCTCCCGACCTGCCCGATCCGGTGCGCCTGGAGCTCTACAACCATCGCTTCACGGCCATCGCCGAGCAGATGGGGGTGCGGCTGCAGCAGAGCAGCCGTTCGGTGAACATCCGTGAGCGACTGGATTTCTCCTGTGCCCTCTTTGATCAGTCTGGGCGCCTGGTGGCGAATGCGCCCCACATCCCCGTGCATCTGGGCTCCATGGGCGAGAGCGTCAGCGCCCTGTTGGCGGCCATCGCCCGGGGGGAGAGGGCACCCCTGGGGCCTGGGGATGTGGTGGCCGCCAATGATCCCTTCCATGGAGGCACCCACCTGCCAGATGTCACTGTGATCAGCCCGGTGTTCGACAAATGCAGTGGGAATGGCTACGAGCCCGTGGCGTTTGTCGCCAACCGCGGCCACCATGCCGACGTGGGGGGCCTGACCCCTGGCTCCATGCCGGCCTTCAGCCGGCGGATCGAGGAGGAAGGCCTGCTGCTCGACAATGTGCCCCTGCTGGTGGCCGGCGCCTGGGACGAGGCGGCCTGGTGGGCCCGCTGCGGGGCGGGGCCCTACCCGGTGCGCAATCCCGAGCGCTTCCTGGCGGATCTGCGGGCCCAAGTGGCCGCCAACCAGCTGGGGCAGCAGGAGCTGGGGCGGCTCATGGAGGAGGAGGGGCGCCAGGAGGTGTTGGCCTACATGGGTCATGGGCAGCGCCAGGCGGCGGAGGCCGTACGGAGGGTGATCGGTCGCTTGCGGGATGGTGAGCACAGGGTGGAGCTTGATGGCGGCGCCCGGATCGTGGTGGCGATCCAGGTCGACCGGCAGGCCAGGCGCGTGCGGGTGGATTTCACGGGCACCTCCCCCCAGCAACCCAACAACCTCAATGCCCCCTTGGCGATCACCAAGGCGGCCGTGATGTATGTGTTTCGCACATTGGTTGCCGAACCCTTGCCCCTCAACGCGGGATGCTTTGATCCCATCGACCTGGTGGTGCCCCGGGGCTCCCTGCTGTGGCCCGAGCCGCCGGCGGCGGTAGTGGCGGGCAATGTGGAGACCTCCCAGGCGGTGGCCAATGTCCTCTATGGCGCCCTGGGGGTGATGGCCGCAGGCCAGGGCACGATGAACAACCTGAGCTTCGGTGATGGGGAGCGGCAGTACTACGAAACCCTCTGCGGTGGAGCTGGTGCGGGGCTTGACCGCGATGGCACGGGCTTTGCCGGCGCCAGCGCCGTGCAGACCCACATGACCAATTCCCGGCTCACCGATCCAGAGATCCTGGAGGAGCGCTACCCCGTCCGCCTGGAGCGGTTCGCCATCCGCCACGGCAGTGGCGGCGCTGGCCGCTGGCGGGGGGGCGATGGGATGGAGCGCTGGCTGCGCTTCCTTTCGCCCATGACCGTCTGTCTGCTCTCAGGATCGCGGCGGGTGCCGCCCTTTGGTTTGGCGGGAGGACAATCAGGTTTAGTGGGGGAAAACACCATCCAACGGGCGAATGGCCACGGGGATCGCCTGCCCGGTTGCACCCAGGTGGAGATGGGCGCCGGCGACCTGCTGCGGATCGCCACCCCTGGGGGTGGTGGCTTTGGTGAAGGAAAGCCTTAGCCGCCAAGCCACGCCCAATCGGGAAGGCCAGGCTGCGGCTCCAGGACAGGCCAGGACCCCCTAAGGTTCGCCCATGGCACAGTTCACCATCCTTTATGACGGCGCCTGTCCCCTCTGCCGGAGGGAGGTGA
This sequence comes from Cyanobacteriota bacterium, assembly GCA_035284825.1. GTDB lineage: Bacteria > Cyanobacteriota > Cyanobacteriia > PCC-6307 > Cyanobiaceae > Cyanobium. Next base: position 4,691 of record JAYKHG010000146.1, on the reverse strand, counting down.
CCTTCCTCGAGCGCCGCGACCGCAGGCTCCATCCCGGCCAGTCCGCCCTTGCCTTCGTGGACATTGATCGGCCGGACTATGACCCCGATGTCTACCAGGGGATTTCCTACAGGGAGGCCATGGGCCGCATCCATGGCGTGGAAGCCAGCGGTGAGGTGCTGCAAAACCTGGCCGTGTTTCGCCGTGCCTACGAACTGGTGGGGCTGGGCTGGCTTTATGCCCCCACCCGGTGGCCACTCATTGGCCCCGTGGCGGAAGCGTTATATGGCCTCTGGGCCCGTTTGCGGTTGGTGCTGACGGGACGACCCAGTCTGGAGCAACTCTGCGCCGATCGGAACGGCAGCTGCCGGCTGTCGCCCAACGGGTAGATCTGCCCCGATGGCCCCCTCCTCCCCAACCAACGGCGACGTCGATTTGATCGTGGTGGGGAGTGGCCTGGGGGGGCTCTGCGCCGGGGCGGTGGCCGCGTCCTACGGGCTGGAGGTGGTGGTGCTGGAGGCCCACAGCCAGGCCGGAGGCGCGGCCCATGGTTTCCAGCAAGGGGGGTTTCACTTCGAGTCGGGCCCCTCCCTCTGGAGCGGCCTGGCCAGTTGGCCCAGCCCCAACCCCCTGGCCCAGGTGCTGCGGCTGATCGGGGAATCAGTGCCGGTGGCCACCTACAACGACTGGGGCCTGCTGCTGCCGGAGGGCCACCTGCGGGTGGGCGTGGGCCTGGAACCCTTCCTTGAAGTGGTGCGGGAGCTGCGGGGGCCTGCCGCGGCCCAGGAATGGCAGGCCTTCATGGAGGGGCTTCGGCCCCTCTGCGAGGCGGCCCAGGCCTTGCCACTGTTAGCCCTCCGTCCTGGCCTGGGCACGGCCGCCGTGCTCGGTGCCCGTGGCATGGGCCTGGTGGGTCAGGCGAGCCGGCTGGCCCAGTTGGGGGGTGCCTTCGGTCCCCTGGCCAAGAAGCGGTTGGCCGATCCCTTCCTCCTCCATTGGGTGGAGCTGCTTTGCTTCCTGATTTCGGGGCTCGGCATGGCCCACACCAGCGCGGCCGCCATGGCCACCCTGTTTGGGGAGTGGTTCACCCCCAACGCCCACCTCGACTACCCCATAGGCGGCAGCCCAGCGGTGGTGGAGGCACTGGTGCGGGGTCTGGAACGCCACGGCGGCAAGCTGCGCACCAGCACCCCGGTAGCGGAGATTCTGGTGCGCGACCGGCGGGCCACCGGCGTGCGCCTCGCCAATGGGGAAGAACGGGGGGCCCGCCTGGGGGTGATCAGCAATGCCAGCCCCTGGGACACCCTCTCCCTCCTGGCGGAAGACGCCGTACCGGCCCGCTGGCGCCAGAAGCAAAGAGCCACCCCCGCCTGCGCCAGCTTCCTGCATTGCCACCTCGGCCTGCGCGGCTCCGATCTGGCCCACCTGCCCATCCACCACGTGTGGGTGGGGGATTGGCAGCGGGGGATCGGTGCGGAACGCAACATGGCCGTGCTCTCCATGCCCTCGTTGCTGGATCCGGCCCTGGCCCCCGCGGGCCATCAGGTGGTGCACGGCTACACCCCCGCCAACGAACCTTGGGAGCTCTGGCAATACCTGGAGCGGGGCACGCCGGCCTACCGGGCCCTCAAAGCTGAGCGCTGCACCGTGTTTGGCCAGATGCTCGATCCCCTCATCCCCGACTGGCGCGACCGGCTGGTGATCGAGCGCTACGGCACCCCCCTCACCCACCGCCATTACCTGCGGGTGCACCAGGGCAGCTACGGCCCCGCCTGGCCCGCGGACCGGGGGCCCTTCCCGGGGGGCCAGACCCCGGTGGAGGGGTTGGTGCTCTGTGGGGCGGGGGTGTTTCCCGGCATCGGGGTGCCACCCGTGGCTGTGAGCGGTGCCATGGCCGCCCATGCCTTCGTCAGCCCACGGCAGCAGCGGGAACGGCTCACCAGCCTGGGCCTGCTTGAGTGAACGGAGCTTCCGGCCGGCCTTGCCGACCCCGTTTGCCGATGACCACCATCCAATGCCTCTATGGCGGTGAGCTGCGCTGCACCGCCCGCCACGATCCCTCCTCCAGCCTGCTCGAAACCGATGCCCCCACCGATAACCAGGGGAAAGGGGAACGCTTTTCCCCCACCGATCTGGTGGCCACGGCCCTGGCCACCTGCATCCTGACGGTGATGGGGATCGTGGCGAAGCGCCACGGCTGGAGCCTGGAGGGCACCAGCGCCCGGGTGGACAAAACCATGACCCGCAGCGGCGTTCGCAAAATCGAGCTGCTGGAGGTGTGGATCACGCTGCCTCACGGGCTGGATCGGGAGGCGCAGACTGTGTTGCGGGAGGCCGGGGAAGGTTGCCCGGTGAAGCGCAGCCTCGAGGGGGCCGTGCCGATGGAGCTGCACTGGAGCTGACGGCCTGTTGAGGAGCAAGAATGGACTTTCCCTTGGCCGTCAGCGCCCTCCGCCGCCATGACCGTCACTCCCGCAAGCCCCTCCCCCACCCTCGCCAGCAGCGACCCTCAGCCAACCTGGCTGGAGGGCGATCTGCTCCACCGGGTGCGGCAGGCGGCAGCCGCCAGCGGCATGTCGGTGGCGGCCCTCTGCGAGCAGTGGGTGCGGGACGGCTTGGAGCACTTTGAAGCCCATCAACATGCGGGGGATTTGGATGGCTCAGGGCGCTGCTCCCTGCGCACGGGCACCTGCTCCCTGGGCCCCGTCCCGCTGGCGGTGCAGCAGTAGGCGAGGCGGGCGACGCTCGATATCCCGCCACTCCTTACTATTAGTGAGTGTGCACTCACTTTCCGTGCCCCGGGCCGCCGCCATCCCCGCAGCCGAGCGCCGGGCCCATGCCGTGCGGGCCCTGGTGGATCTCGCCCGCCACACGGCCCCTGATCAGATCAGCACCGCTGCCATTGCCGAGCGGATGGGGGTGAGTCACGGGGCCCTGTTTCGCCACTTCCCCACGAAGGAGGCCCTATGGGCCGAAGCGGTGAGCTGGGTCACCAACGAGCTGGAGACCCGCTTCGATGCCTCCCCCCCCAACCCGCCCTTGGCCCAGGTGGGGGCCCTGATGGCCACCCACGCGGCCATGCTGGCGGAGCACCCTGGGCTGGTGAGGATGTTTTTCGCCGAGCTGCAGCGGCCAGGCACCAGTTTGGCGCGGGAAACCGGCAAGGCCTTCATGCAACGGTTCCGGCGGCGCCTGGCCACCTTGATGGCTTCCGCCCAAGCGGAGGGAACCCTGGATCGCGAGCTGGAGCCAGAGGAGTTGGCTTCGCTCCTGGTCGCCACCCAGCAGGGTTTGATGCTCCAGGCCCTGGCCCATGACGGTTTCGGGGAACTGGGCGAGCGCTCCCGCCGCAGCGTCGCCCTCTTCCTCAGAACCGTCGCTGCGGCCGGCCCAACAGCAGCACCAGGGGGATGACCAACAGAAAGAGCAGCCCCACCAGGCGGAACACATCCCCGTAGGCGAGCAGTGCGGCCTGCTGATCCACCTGCTGACTGAGGATATGGAGGGCTTGCTCTGGCGGGCTGCCGCCGCTGCCGGGTCGGGATTCCAACCAGAGCTGTAGTTCCGCCAACCTCTCCTGGAGCCTTGGATCGGTGGGCCTCAGGGCTTCCACCAGGTGGGCCCGGTGCACCGCCCGCTGGTGATCCAGGGCGAGGGTGAGCACGGCGATGCCGAAGCTGCCCCCCAATTGGCGTGTGAGGTTGAAGAAGCCACTGCCCGCCCCCACCGCCTCCTGGGGCAAGGGGCCCAGGGTGGCGAGGCTCAGGGGGAGAAACATCATCACCGTGGTGATGCCCCGGAAGATCAGGGGCCACCAGAGGGCATCAGCCCCGGTGTCAGGCCCGATGGTGCCAAGGGAAGCCATGGTGGCCACCATGCCAAGGGCGCCGAGGGTGATCAACAGCCGGGGGTCGATGCGATTCACCACCCGCCCCAGCAGGGCCATGGTGAAACCCGAGGCCAGGGCGCCAGGAAGCACGAGGAGGCCCGTCTGGGTGGCGGTGTAGTGGAGCACAGTTTGAGCAAACACCGGCACCACGAACACCGTGCCGTACAGCCCCATGCCCAGCACCATGGAGAAGGTGCTGCCCGCCGCCAGGGAGCGGTGTCGCAACACCCGCAGATCCACCGCCGGTGCGCGCTGGCGCAGCTCCCAAACCACAAAGACCGGCAGGCTGATCGCCGCCAGCAAGGCGAGGTTGCGAATCAGCGCACTGTCCAACCCATCCAGCTGGTGCCCCTGCTCCAGAACCACCTGAAGGCTGGCCAAACAAAGGGTGAGCAGCAGGATGCCCGTCCAGTCCACCCGGCTTGACGCCGGAGCCTTCCTGGGATCGGGCTCCAGGAAAGCCACCGCCAGCAACACGGTGAGCAGCCCCAGGGGCAGGTTGATGAAAAAGATCCATCGCCAGCCCAGGGTGTCGGTGAGCAGACCCCCCAGGGTGGGCCCCAGGGCTGGACCCAACAGCACCACCATGCCAAAGGCCGCTTGAGTGGTGGCCTGCAGGGCGGGGGCACGGCCTGAAACAGGATCGCCTGGGCTTTGGGCAGCAGCCCGCCCCCCAGCAGTCCCTGCAGAATTCTTGCCACCACCAGCATGGGCAGGTTGGGGGCCAGGCCGCAGCCCATGGAGGCGGCGGTGAAGCCCAGCAGGCAAAAGATGAAGTAGGTCTTCTGGCCAAACACCCCGCTCAGCCAGGCACTCAAGGGGA
>JAYKHG010000145.1:0-4677 GCA_035284825.1 Cyanobacteriota bacterium | reverse complement strand
AACTCTGTGGTGGCGGTGCTCGAGGGTGGCCGTCCCCAGGTGATCGCCAACGCCGAGGGGGCACGCACCACTCCGTCAGTGGTTGGGTTTACCCGGGAACAGGAGCTCCTGGTGGGCCAGGCGGCCCGCAGGCAGCTGGTGCTCAATCCCCGCAACACCTTTGCCAATCTCAAGCGGTTCATCGGCCGTCGCTGGGAAGAACTGGATGACAACACCCTCACGGTTCCTTACTCCGTGAGGGCCAATGATGCGGGCCAGGTGCGGGTGGTGTGCCCCGCCACGGAACGGGAGTACGCCCCTGAAGAGCTGCAGGCCTGCATTCTGCGCAAACTGGTGGACGATGCCTCCACCTACCTCGGGGAGCCCGTGGAGGCTGCGGTGATCACCGTGCCCGCCTACTTCAACGATGCCCAACGGCAAGCCACCCGAGATGCGGGCCGCTTGGCTGGAATCCAAGTGGAGCGCATCCTCAATGAGCCCACGGCAGCGGCTCTGGCCTATGGGTTCGACAGAAGCGCCGTCAAACGGGTATTGGTGTTTGACCTGGGAGGGGGAACCTTCGACGTCTCGATCTTGCGGATTGCCAACGGGGTTTTTGACGTCAAAGCCACCAGCGGCGACACCCAACTGGGGGGGAACGACTGGGATCAGCGCATTGTGGACTGGGTGGCCGAACCCTTCCTGAAGGAACACAGTTTGGACCTCCGCAGGGATCGCCAAGCCCTGCAACGCCTCAGCGAGGCGGCGGAAAAGGCCAAGCAGGAATTGTCCGGAGTGGCAAGCACCCCCATCTCCCTTCCCTTCATCGCCACCGGTCCCGATGGCCCCCTCCACATCGAAACCACCCTGGAGCGGCGCACCTTTGAAAGCCTTTGTCCTGAACTCCTCGACCGACTGCTGCGCCCCGTGCAGCGTGCCCTACGGGACGCCAACCTCAATGCGGAATCCATTGACGACGTGGTGCTTGTGGGTGGGGGCACCCGCATGCCCATGGTGCAGAACTTGGTTCGCACCCTGATTCCAAGGGATCCCTGCCAATCCGTGAATCCAGATGAAGTGGTGGCCATTGGTGCGGCCGTCCAGGCCGGGATCCTGACGGGAGAACTGCGGGATTTGATGCTCAACGACGTCACCCCTCTTTCCTTGGGGTTGGAAACCATCGGTGGCTTGATGAAGGTGTTGATTCCCCGCAACACGCCGATTCCAGTGCGTAAAAGCGATGTGTTCAGCACATCAGAGCCGAATCAAAACTCCGTTGACATCCATGTGCTGCAGGGGGAACGGCAGATGGCCCCAGACAACAAATCACTGGGTCGTTTTCGTCTCTCGGGCATTCCCCCAGCTCCCCGCGGTGTTCCCCAGGTGCAGGTGTCCTTTGATATTGACGCCAACGGCCTGCTCCAGGTGTCTGCGACAGACCGCACAACGGGGCGGCAGCAGAGCGTTTCGATTCAAGGCGGTTCCAATCTCAGTGAAGAAGAGATCCAGGCCCTGCTCGAAGAGGCTGAACGCAAAGCGGTGGAAGACCGGCGCAAGCGGGCCGTGATCGATCGCCGCAATCGGGCCCTCACCCTCGTGTCCCAGGCGGAGCGCCGCCTACGGGATGCTGCCTTGGAGCTGGGCCCCTACGGAGCGGATCGCCAGCAGCGCAGCGTCGAGCTGGCCGTCAGGCAAGTTCAGGACTTGCTGGCGGATCAGAACACCGAAGACCCCGAGCTGGAGCTGGCCGTCAGCCAACTGCAGGAGGCTCTGTTTGGCCTCAACCGTCGTCTGCTCAGTGAGCAACGCAGCGATGGGGGGCCTCTGCAGGGTCTCAAGAACACCCTGGGGTCCCTCAAGGATGAACTCTTTGCTGAGGATGACTGGGATAGCTGGGAACCTCCCACCAGACGCGATCGGCCTGATCGCTGGGACCGTTCTGATCTCTGGGACGATCGCCCCCCGCGCCTGGATCGTTTCCCCGATCCCACCCCATCCCGTGGCGGGGAGCAATCCTTGAGCGCCTACGAGGACCGCGAGGGGCGTCGCCCGCGCTGGGATCGGGATCAGGACGACCCGTGGGGGCCGCTGTGAAGCCCAGAGGATGACCAGTCTTGGCACGACGGATTATTGGAAGGTGCTTGGGCTTGAACCAGGGGCAGACCCCGCTCGCCTGAAACGGGCCTTCAGGGAGCAGGCACGCCGTTGGCATCCCGATCTCAACGGGAACGATCCCGTGGCTGAAGAGCGGTTCAAACGCGTGAATGAGGCCTATGCGGTGCTCTCAGATCCCAGGCGCCGACAGGCCTGGGAAGCGGGAGAAGAGGGCGGAGGCGGAATGGCCTCCAATCAACCTTTTGCCAAGGGGTTTCCAGAGTTTGAGACCTACCTCGAAACGTTGTTTGGCGACCCCCGCAGCGGCTCCGATACTCCCCCGGAACCCCCTGAAGAGTGGGGCGAGGCCCAGGTCACCGCCACCTCACCCCCTCCCCCTCCGGTGCGGGCGGTGACGGCGGAAGAAACCCTGGTGGAACTCCAGCCGGATCAGGCCTTGGCCGGCGATCGGGTGGAGCTGGAACTCAGGGACGGGACCGTGGTGGAAGTGTGGACCCCACCCCTTGCAGGAGATGGCTGGAGGTTGCGATTGCAAGGCGTGGCCCCCGGTGGGGCCGACCACTTTTTGCATCTTCGGGTTCGCACCGAAGAAGGCCTGCGGATTGATGGCCTCAGGGTGCTTTACACCCTGGATCTCACCCCCGCCCAGGCGGTGCTGGGATGCCACCTGCTGGTGCCCACCCTGACGGGGCCCGTCCGCCTTCGTATTCCTGCAGGCTCCTCCAGTGGTCGGTTGTTGCGCCTGAGGGGTCGGGGTCTGCGCTTGGACGAGCAGGTGGGAGACCAGATTGTGGAGCTGCGCATCGTTGTACCCCCAGAGCCCACTGAGGCGGAGGAGGCCCTCTACAGGCGCCTTCAAGAACTGGCCGAGATGGACCCCGGGTGAGACACTGTCTGGCAAGCAGAAAGACTGTCCTTGGGCCTTAGTGATGCCACGGCCATGCCAGTGCATGTGCTCCTCTTCGATGCCGGCAGTGAGGAGGAGGGCATCCATTCGATCGAGCTGAGCGGCCGCACGGTGGTGCTCCTTTTTGAAGAAGCGGAGGATGCCGAGCGCTATGCAGGGCTGCTGGAGGCTCAAGACTTCCCCATGCCCACGGTGGAACGCATCGATCGGCAGGACGTGGAGCTTTTTTGCGCCCAGGCTGGCTATGAGGCGCGGTTTGTGCCGGCGGGTTTCCTCCCCAACAGCGAAGAAGATCGCCTCCTCATCGCTCCACCTCCACAAAATCTTGATGTGAATCACTGGAAGGAATCCGAATCCGGTGAGAGCGAGTCCATGGGCCCTGGGGAGGATCAAGAGTTGGAGGCCTTCCGCCGTCGTCTGGAGGGGTTGCTGTGAGCGTCAATCGCGGCCATTTGCTGACCGAGTTGCCCAACCCCCTGAGCCGAGAGCTGGATCAACTCCCCACCGATGCCCTGGTGGAGCTCTTCTGCCAGAACGATCTGGAACCCCAGAGGGCCGTGCACCAGGCGGCACCCCAACTGGCGGAGGCCATCGAGGCCATTGCCCAACGTCTGCTCCAGGGGGGGCGGCTCTTCTATCAGGGTGCAGGCACCTCCGGCCGCCTCGGGGTGCTGGATGCGGCCGAATGCCCCCCCACGTTTTGCTCGCCCCCTGAGATGGTGCAGGGGGTCCTGGCGGGGGGAGCGGCAGCCCTGCTGCGCAGCTCGGAGGGCCTGGAGGATTTGGCGGAGCAGGGTCAAAAGGATCTGGAGGAGAGGGGTTTCTCTGCGGCGGACGCCCTCGTGGGCATTGCTGCCGGCGGCACCACGCCCTATGTGCTGGGGGGCCTCCGCCATGGTCAAGCCATCGGTGCCCTCACCATCGCCATGGCCTGCGTTCCCCAGGACCAGGCCCCCATGCCCTGCGACATCGATCTGAGACTCCTCACCGGACCAGAACTGCTCACGGGCTCCACCAGGCTGAAGGCGGGCACCGCCACCAAGATGGCCTTGAACATCCTCTCCACCGGCGTGATGGTGCGGCTGGGGAAGGTCCATGGAAACCGAATGGTGGACGTGTCCGTCAGCAATGCCAAGCTGGAGGATCGGGCCCTGAGGATCCTGGCAGACTTGGCCGGCGTGGATCGGGAGAGGGGGCGGAGCTTGCTGGAGGAAGCCCAGGGCTCGGTCAAACGGGCACTGCTCATGGCCCTCGGCGGCATGGACGGGATCACGGCGGCCAAAGCGCTCCAGCGCCATGGCCCCTCCCTGCGGACCACCCTGGAGGTCATGGGGTTGACCCTGGCTCCCCCCAATAGGGAGCTGTAAACAATTCCGTGCGCAGCCTGGTTTCCGGCGGAACATGGCTGGGCGGTGTCATCAGGGCATGGCGGAGGGCCCGGTGGGCTGAACTGGCGGGGCGTTGGGCGCCAATCCGCTCAGCAGCAAGACGCACGATGGTTTGGGCCAGAGTCGCGTTGGCTTGGAGATTGGCAATCACCATCTCCACGGTCACGGAGTCGTGCTCCTGGTGCCAGCAGTCGTAATCCGTCACCATGGCCAGGGTGGCGTAGGCCATTTCCGCTTCCCGGGCCAGCCGAGCTTCGGTGTGATTGGTCATCCCGATCACGGCACATC
>JAYKHG010000144.1:0-4807 GCA_035284825.1 Cyanobacteriota bacterium | reverse complement strand
ACGCCCTCCCCTTCCGCCTGTTGGTTTTTGAACCCGCATCCCAGCAACGCTGGGGACTTTGGAGGGTCTGCATCCAGCCCCAGGAGGATGGTTCCTGCGCAGTCGTCGCCCACTCAAACGCCACCTTTGCCGCGGAGCACATCGGCATTTATGGCTCCCGATCAGCCATTGCTCGCCAACTGGGCCTTGCCGCCACCACGGCACAGGAGCAGGCTGTGATCGATGCCCTCGGCGAATCCCTCACGGATGTGCTGGGCCATTGGTTGCCCCCGAAGCCCCTCGCCGGGGGCGACCGGCAGCTGATGCGATGGGGAGGAGCCTTTCCCTTGCAGCCCGCTCTCCCCGTTGCACTGAATTGGATTCCCAGCCTTCGGCTTGGCTTTTGTGGTGACTTCCTGGCGGGCCCTGGATTTGCCCGGGTGGAGGGAGCCATGCAAAGCGCTCAACTGCTGGCAAGCCAGCTGATGCCCTAAGCCTGTTCTTCGGCGGTGCCAGCGGAGGGGAGTTGTGTCACCATCTTTTCCAGCCAATCCATCAGCTCTTCCACCTGTTTCTCCACCGGCAGGGCGCCCAGGCCCCGGGCCACGATTTTGGCGGTGCCAGCCGCCCCCGACTGGTACACCAGCCGCCCGTGGAGGTGGGGAGGGAGGCCCTGCCGTAAGCGGCGAAAGGCGGGTTCCTCCATGGGGGTTCCCAACACGATGTTGGGTTTTTCTGGTTTGATTCGAGACACTCCACAGCGCCTTGCCAACAGCTTCAACTCCAACAGGCGAAGGAGGCTTTGCACAGGGCCTGGGATGGGACCATAACGGTCGGTCCAGCCGGCAGCCAACTCCAGCAGAGCAGCTTTGCCTTCACATTGGGCCGCCGCCCGATAGGCCGCCACTTTTTCATCATTTTCACTGATCCATTCCGCAGGGATGAAGGCAGTCAGCTGAAGATCCACCTGGGTGTCTTCCACACTTGGAATGTCTTGGCCTTGAAGTTCCGCCAAGCATTCTTGGAGCATGTCCATGTAGAGGTCAAAGCCAATGGTCTCCATCTGACCGCTCTGCTCCACACCCAGCAAATTCCCGACGCCGCGAATCTCCATATCCCGCATGGCCAACTGATAGCCAGAGCCCAGTTGGGCGAATTCCTGAATGGCACGTAAACGCTGGCGGGCGGCATCACTGAGGGAGGCCTCCCCTGGGAAAAACAACCAGGCATGGGCTTGGATCCCACTGCGACCCACACGACCCCGAAGTTGGTAAAGCTGGGCCAAACCAAATTTCTGGGCATCTTCCACAAGAATGGTATTGACCCGGGGAATATCCAGGCCGCTTTCGATAATTGTGGTGCAAAGCATCACATCGGCTTCGCCACTGTTAAAGGCCACCATGGCACTCTCCAGCTCACCCTCAGGCATCTGGCCATGGGCCGTGATCAGCCGCATCCCAGGCAACATCGAGCGCAGTCGCTCGGCCCCCTCCTCGATGCCCTCCACCCTGGGCACCACATAAAACACCTGCCCGCCCCGATCCAACTCCTGGCGGACGGCACTGCGAACCGCTTCCTCATCAAAGGCGGCCAGATGGGTGCGGATGGGGCGCCTCAGGGGCGGGGGGGTGGTGATCAGGCTCATCTCCCTCACGCCGGAAAGGCTCATGTAGAGCGTGCGGGGAATGGGCGTGGCACTGAGGGTGAGCACATCCACATCCTTGCGAAGGGCTTTGATCTTTTCCTTCTGCTGCACCCCGAACCGCTGCTCCTCATCCACCACGAGGAGGCCTAGATCGTTAAAAGCCGTACTTTTGCCCAGCAGCTGATGGGTGCCCACCACCACATCCACCTGGCCGGAGGCCAGGCCATCCAGGATGGACTTCCGTTCGTTGGTGGTGCGAAAACGGTTGAGCAGGGCCACCTTGAGGGGGTAGGGGGCGTAGCGCTCCGTCAGGGTGCGCCAGTGTTGCTGGGCCAGAACGGTGGTGGGGGCCAGCATGGCCACCTGCTTACCAGAGGTTACCGCTTTGAAGATGGCCCGGATGGCCACCTCCGTTTTTCCGAAACCCACATCCCCGCAGACCAGCCGATCCATGGGTTGGGGGCGCTCCATGTCTTTTTTGACATCAACAATGGCCTTCAGCTGATCAGGGGTGGGGTCGTAGGGGAAGGAGTCCTCCATCTCCTGCTGCCAAGGGCCATCAGGGGGAAAAGCAAAACCTTGGATCTTGTGGCGCTCCGCATAGAGCTTCACCAGGTCCATCGCCACCTTGCGGATGGCCTTCGCCGCGCGCTCCTTCGTGCGCTGCCAGGCCGTGCCACCCATCCGATTGAGCTCGGGAACCGCGTCCCCCGTCGCCCGAAAACGACCAAGGCTTCCCAGCTGATCCGCCGCCACCCGCAGCAAACCATCCGCATACTGCACCACCAAATAGTCGCGGGCCTCCCCAGCCATCACCAGCTTCTCGAGCTTCAGGAACCGACCCACACCATGGTTGCGATGCACCACAAAATCCCCTGGCACCATGCGGTTAGGGTCAACCGTTCGGCTGGCGGCCCGGCGGCGGCGGCGCACAAAACCCGTTGCTGCAAGGCTGTGCTGGCCAAAGAATTCACGATCGGTGAACAGCACCTGCTTCCAGGCGGGCAGGTGCAACCCTTCCAGTTCCGCGGTGCCTCGACTCTTGAGCGCTACGGGGGTGTTTTGGGCGAGAAGTCGCTCAATGGCGGGATGGTCACCGGGATTGGGCACAAAACGGGCGATGCAGTCATGCTCCTCCAACAGGGCGACCGCCCGGGTGGGTTGTGCGGACAACAGCCACACCTGCTGTTGATCCTTGAGAAAGCCCCGCAGGTTTTCGGCCAACCGGCCGAAGGCATTGGGATGGGCCGGCACGGGACGGGCGGACAGGTCGAAGCTGTTGGGCGCTCCATCCCGCTGGAGCAATTCCGCCAAATCAAAGCCAAGGAAAGACTCCACCTCCGCCAGGGCGTCCGCCGGCTGGCGGTGGAGTCCTGAGGGACGTGGAGGTGGTGGCTGGGGTGAAACAGGAGTTTCCAAAGCAGCGCAAACCTCCCCTTGGTGTTCGGAGGCGTGGTCGAACCACTGCTGGCCATGGGCCAGGCATTGGCGCCGCTCATCCACGGCCACCAGGGTGTTGGGGGCGAGGTAATCCAGCAAAGTGGCTGGCCGCTCCCAAACCAATCCGAGCAACCGTCGAAGGCCCTCTGGGGTGCCCCCCTCCACGAGGGTGGCAAAGCCTTCGTCCCCCAGCACACTCTCCAATCCAGGGAGGGTGTTCTCGCGGAGGGCATCAGCGATCAGGGTACTGAAACTGGTGGGGGTAAGCAGCACCTGCTCAATCCCATCGAGGGACCGTTGACTGGCCGGGTCGAATTCGCGCAATTTTTCCAGCTCATCCCCAAAGAACTCCAGGCGGACCGGCAGCTCCGCACTGACTGGAAAGAGGTCGAGAATGTCACCACGGCGGCTCCAGGTGCCTTCCTGTTCAATCGAGCTGACCCGCTCATATCCCAAACGGGCGAGGGTGTGGGCCAAGGCATCCAGGGAGACCGAATCCCCTTTCCTGAGGGTGCAGCAACTGCCTTGCAACACCTCCCGTGGAGGGAGGTGGGGCTGGAGAGCCCTCTCGGTGGCCACAACAGCCAACCGTTCCCCCTGCAGGAGTTCACTGAGCACCTGCATCTGGCCCCAGGTGATTTCACTGGTGGGATCGAAGGGTTCATAGGGGGAACCCTCACTGGTGGGGTACAACTGGCTGTTCCACCCCATGATCTCCAGCAGGGCAGCCCAGCGCCCAGCCTCCTCAAGGGTGGGAACAATCACCAGGAGGGGAGCATCGGCCAAACCGGCGAGTGCACTGGTGACCAACGAGCGAGCACCTCTCCCACCGCCCCTGAGCAAGAGACGATCGGAGCGCCGGGCACGGTCCAACACCTCCGCGGTCAGCGGTGCTCCCTTCAGCTGGCGCACCAAGGCGGAGAGAGGCATGGGAACCAACAAGTGAAGCGCTGATCCTCGCAAGTCCCAGGTCCCAGGGATCCGTGGTAAGTTCTGGTAAAAAAAGAGATGGGTGAGACTTTACGAGTGCCCGGCCTGCGATTGCGTGCCGGTTCGATACAGGAATAAGCCGAAGACTCCGCCTATTTGCAGGCGTTGCAGTAGGCAAATGATAAGAGTTTCAAAGTTTAATTATGGCTATTTTTATGCCGTTGGGTTGGCTGCAGCAGGCATGACCTTGTTAACCATACCTGATCTGCTGAAGCATGGTTTTTTTGATCCCATTCTCAATGGAATCACTGAGAACCGTTTGCTCAGGAACCTCCAGGAAAGTCTCCCGCCCCAAGAAGCTGAAGCAAGAATAAGCAATCATTTCGACACCAACGACCTGCTCTCACAACTGGAAACAGCAGATCTTGAATGGCAACCCAAGGAGGAAATCTTGGAGGATGGTTCAACGCGTTATCTTTACAAGCGTCGCGAGGGAGAACCTGATCTCTCCGTTGCTGAGCTGAAGACTTTGGTGGAGCAGCCACCAACCTTTCTCAAGGAGCGGAAGGCCATCCTCCAACTCCTGCAGGTTCTCAGAAAAGCCGGTGCAAAGGTTGTGATCGCGCCAACGCTAAAGCAAGGCGCAGCCGCTGAATGGGACCACAGTGTGGGCTTGTTACGGATCCAGCCAAAGATGCCTCAGAAGGGATCCGTTGATTTCTTGAAGGTCTTGAGCCATGAAGCTATTCATGTGGCCCAAAGCTGCAAGGCTGGATCACTCAAATCAAGGCCCCAAGCACTTGGCATTGCCGT
>JAYKHG010000143.1:0-8856 GCA_035284825.1 Cyanobacteriota bacterium | reverse complement strand
CCTCGAAGGGCCATCAGCTTTGCCTTGGTGGGTGCGACAGGGGTGGGAATTCACTTGTTGATCTATTCTTTGACGCGTCAGTTTCTCCATTTCAATTTTGAATTTGCCCAAACTTCTGCGGTGCTTGGAGCGGCCTCCAGCAATTTTCTAATCAATAACATCTTGACCTTTCGCTTCCAGCAATTAGCGGGTTTTCGTCTATTGATTGGCCTTGTGCGCTTCCTGCTTGTCACCTCCATGGGGATGGTGGCCAATGTGGGTGTTTCCTCCGCTCTCTACCATCAGCACACCCAGCAGGCCCTGCTCGCCATGTTTGCTGGCATTGCTGTTGATTTTGTGTGGAAATATGCGGCGTCCTCTAAATTCGTCTGGAACACGCCTTGAATCGTCCATGGAAGTGAATCTGACATCCCTCAGATCCTTCCCGCGTTGGGGATGGTTGAGCCTCCTTGGCTTGGTTTTGTTGTGCTGGCTCTCTTTTTTCAATGGGTTGGGCAGCCTGGGATTGATGGATAAAACCGAGGCCCTTTTTGTGGAAGTGGGCCATCAGATGCATCTCCGCAACGATTGGGTCACCCCCTGGTGGAACGGTGAGCGGTTTTTTGACTACCCCGTTTGGGGCTATTGGATGGTGGCGCTCTCCTTTCGTCTCTTTGGCATCTCCGCCTGGGCGGCCCGTTTGCCCGTCGCCTTGGCGGCCAGCTCCGTGGTGGTGGCCTCCTTCTTTGCGCTGTGGCACTGGGCGCCTTCGCGGGAACGTTTCCAGGGGCGTTTGGGGAGGGCTGCCCTCGGGGCTGGGGTGTTGGCGACCACTCCCGGGTGGATTGGCTGGGGTCGCACCTCCACCACGGACATGTTTCTTTCCAGTGCGATCAGCCTTGCTCTGCTGGCCTTTCTCCTTGCCCACTTTCAAACGCCCGGATCCCGACTGGCGGCCCTTGGTCGGGTTGGGTTCGCCCTGTTTTCCGGCGTCGCCGTGTTGGCCAAGGGGCCGGTGGGTGTGATCCTCCCCCTGCTGGTGGTGGGGGCGTTTCTGCTCCTGAGTGATCAGTGGCGGCGCTGGATGAAGCCGAGCCAGTTGATCCCCATGGTGGCCCTGTTCTTTGGGGTCGCTGCCCCCTGGTATGGGGCGGCGGCCCAGGCCAATGGTTCCGATTTCCTCGGGGGCTTCCTGGGATTCAGCAACCTGCAGCGTTTCACCCAGGTGATCTACGACCATCCCGGCCCCCCTTGGTTCTACCTGCCCTGGCTGGTGATGTTGTTGTTTCCCTGGTCGCTCTTTCTTCCTGTGGCGATCGCATCTTCGGGATTTTGGCGGCTGGATCGCTGGCGTCCGCAGTTGTCAACACCCTCCCCCGCTGGGTCGTTGAGTTTGTTCCTTGTCCTTTGGCTCCTGATTCCGCTGGCGTTCTTCTCTGCGGCAGCCACCAAACTGCCTGGTTACATCCTGCCCATCATTCCGGCTGGTTCGCTTCTGGTGGCTCTTTTCTTTTGGCCTTTGGCTCCTCGAGCTAATGATGCGTTCCATGACGTCGCCCCGCGCCAATCCGTTTCCCTCACGCGACCTGTGCGAGTCAGTGGTGCTGTGGAGATGCTTCTGCTGGCCGCCATGGCCCTTGCGGCAGCGGTTGCGCCCCGGTGGGCTGCCACCGATCCGGCCCACCCCACCTTTGCCGCCACCTTGGCGCAGTCTGGTTTGCCCATTCTCCTGAGCTGCCTGCTGGCCCTGATGGTGCTGGCCCTGGGGTTCAGTGTTTTTCGTGCGGCGGACCGCCGTTGGCTGGGGATGTGCAACCTCCTGGGCTTTCTCTCCATCCTGGCGTTGGTGATCCCCCCCCTTGCTCCCCTCATCGACAGGGAGCGCCTGCTTCCCATCCGGTCGTTGGCCGTGCAGGCGCGATCCAATGCCCGACCGGACGAACCCCTCTGGGTGGTGGGCACAAAGCGCTACAGCACACTGTTTTATGGGGGTGAAACGGCGGCTTTTGTCTCCGGAAAGGAGAGCATCGAGCGCCGGCTGCGGAGGGATCGTCCCAGCCTGCAGCTTTCCCCCAGCAGCCCCACGGCCCGCCTCCTAGGGGATCGACGTGACCTGGAGAGCCTGGACTGGCCAGCGGAAGGCTTGGAACGCTTAGGGAGAATGGGGGAGCAAGAACTCTGGCGTGTACGGCTCCCCCTTGGCGGTCTCACCAGTGGTCACGGAGGTCCCCACCATTGAGACCCATTTTTTTCTGGCGTGATGGATGGGTGATCGGCACCTGCTTGGGGGTGCTCCTCCTGCTGGGCCGACTGGTGACTGCGACTGAGGCCCCACCCCTATTGGATGAGGCGTTCCTCGATGGCCTGGGTCGCTATCTCGCAGGCCCCATCGGGTTCTTTTTGCTGCAGGTTTATCGCCTGAGTGGTGTCGGGTTTACGGCCGTCTTGGTGGTGGCGGCCCTGGTGTTTCTCCTACTCAAACGTTGGTGGAACGACCTGAAGCTGCTGGTGATGGCCACCGCCGGCATTTTGATGATTGTGGATCTCTGGTTGAAACCTTTTTTTGATCGGGCCCGCCCCCATGAAAAGTTGCTGGCCGTTGATGGGAGAAGTTTTCCCAGCGGCCATGCGGCGGGATCGGTGGCTTTTTATTACGCGATGGTGGCCATCCTCTCGCTCCATTACCCCCATCTTCGTCGTCCCCTCCTGGTGGGAGCAAGTTTTTGGGTGGCCCTGGTGTGGCTCAGCACCCTGGTGGCCAGGGCCCACTGGCCCTCCGACCTGCTGGCCGGTGGGGCGGTGGGTTTGGCCTGGCTCACGATGTGTTTAGCCTTTTGGCGCCCTGGGGTGAGGCCATGACGAGCCTGTCATTTGCACAACTGGCGGATCTGCGGGGGCTCCGCACCGCCCCCCCGTTGACCCCCGAACAGCGCTTCCAATTCCAGGAGGAATTGCGCCAGCGGGTGGCCGCCTGCGACTGGTGCACCATTGGAATCATGGCGCCCGCCGCGGAGGAGGCCCTGGCCTCTCTCCATCAATTTGAGCAGGCCCTGGGATGGCCAAGGCTTGAAGCCGTTGTCCCTGAGGAAATCGGCGAGATTCGAGGCCCGGTGTTCTTGAAGGGGCATCAGCGCACGGGGCAGATCAGGTTGCGGGCGGAAGCGGGTTTGGGGGATGGGGTATTGGTCAGCGGCCACAGTGATGGCGATCCGGAGGTGGAGGACACCTGGGGTCCACTCCCCCTGGATTTGTTTGGCCCTGATTCCACCTCCCGGCCAGGGGCGGGGGCCACTGGTCTTTAGGCTGATCAGCTGTGAATGGGCAGGGGTGCCTGCCGTCCGCCCACCGATGAACGGTTCCCTTCTGCGCATCGCCTCCCGCCGCAGCCAGCTGGCGATGGTGCAGACCCACTGGGTGCGCGATGCCCTGCTGCAGGCCCACCCCGGACTGGAGATCCGTATCGAGGCCATGGCCACCCAGGGGGACAAAATTTTGGATGTGGCCCTGGCCAAGATCGGCGACAAAGGGTTGTTCACAAAGGAGTTGGAAGCCCAAATGCTGGTGGACCAGGCGGACATCGCGGTGCACAGTCTCAAGGACCTCCCCACCCAACTCCCTGAGGGCCTGATCCTGGGCTGCGTGACCGAACGGGAAGATCCCGCCGATGCCCTGGTGGTGCACGAGAAGCATCGTGACAAGACCTTGGCAACCCTTCCGCCAGGCAGTGTGGTGGGCACCAGCTCCCTCAGGCGGCTGGCCCAGTTGCGCCACCATTTCCCCGAGCTCACCTTCAAGGACGTGCGGGGCAATGTGATCACCCGCTTGGAGAAATTGGATGGGGGTGAGTTTGATTGCTTAATCCTCGCCGCCGCCGGGCTCGGAAGGTTGGGACTGGCCGATCGCATCCATGAGTTGATCGATCCCTCGATTTCCCTGCACGCCGTGGGCCAGGGTGCCCTCGGCATCGAGTGCCGGGAGGCCGACGGCCGGGTGCTGGAGCAGATCAAGGTGCTGGAGCATGGGCCCACCGCCCGTCGGTGTTTGGCGGAGCGGGCTTTCCTGCGGGCCCTGGAGGGGGGATGCCAGGTGCCGATCGGCGTGAATAGCCGCTTTGACGACCAGACCCTCGTGCTCACGGGCATGGTGGCGAGCCTGGATGGCCAGCGCCTGATACGGGATGAGGCTCGGGGGGATGGCGCCCACCCGGAGGCCATCGGCATCGCCCTGGCGGATGCCCTACGCCGGCAAGGAGCGGGCGCCATTTTGGAGGAGATCTTTGCCACCGTCCGCCCAGGCACTTGAGCCCCTGCCGGTTTCTTCAGAAGGGCGGCCCGCGGCGGCATCCCAGCCCTTTCAGTGGGGACTTGTGGGGTGGGCGGCCCTGGTGGGCACCCTGACGGGACTGGCCATCGTTGGTTTCCACGAACTGCAGGGCTTCATCAACAACTTTCTCTACGGCCCCTTTGTGGAGGGGTTGTTGGTGATTGGCCGTTCGCCTGCGGCCGCGGGCCTGACCGAAGGGACGGGACTGGATCTTCCACCCCTGGCTCCCGACGGGGGTACTCCCCTGAAATCCTTGGTGCAGCTTGGGCTGGAAGGCCTCGGGTGGTTGGCGCCCAGTGCGCCGGCCCCGGTCGCCGAACCCCCCTCCACCCCCAGTGATCCCTTCACCGATTGGCTGGCCCTCTGGCCGGTGGTTGTGGTGCCCACCCTGGGAGGTCTGGCCGTGGGGGTGCTGCGCTGGTTGGCAGGTTCGATCGGGCCTGGCATCCCGAGTCTCTTGGCCATGGCCGATGGAGCCGCAGCGGCGGCCCCCCGCCTTCCCCTGCTGCGCTTGGTGGCCGCTTCCCTCAGCCTGGGGAGTGGGGCCTCCCTGGGTCCGGAAGGACCCAGCGTCGAGAGCGGTGGCAATTTGGGCCTGTGGGTGGCCAACCGGGCTGGCCTCACCCCCCAGTCCCAGAAGGCCCTGGTGGCGGCAGGGATTGCGGCGGGTCTGGCGGCGGGGTTCAAGGCGCCCATCGCGGGTGTTTTCTTTGCTTTTGAGGGCAGCTTCAATGGAATTCAGAGCCGTACGAGCCTGAGGGCCGTGTTGGTCGCCGCCGTGGCCTCGGCCTTGGTGGCCCAATTGGTGTTGGGGGATTCACCGATCCTGCGCCTGCCCGCCTATCAGGTTCGCTCGCCCCTGGAGCTCCCCCTCTACCTGGGCCTGGGGTTGGTGGCCAGTCTGGTCTCCCTTGCCCTGGTGCGTCTGCTGGCTTTGGGCCGCCATCCCCGGGTGCTTCGCCTCCTGCAACAGCTCCCCCCAGGACTGGCCACCGCCCTTGGGGGGGCGTCGGTGGGGGGCCTGGCCCTGTTGTTTCCAGAGGTGCTGGGGGTGGGATACGACACGATTGAAAGCCTGTTGGGCCAGGACGAGGCCATCCCCCTGCTCACCCTCGTCGGGGTGATTGCGGCCAAGCTGTTGGCCACCACCTTGAGCAACGCCTCGGGTTTCGTGGGGGGCGGATTTGCCCCAGCCCTTTTCCTAGGCGCTGTGCTGGGCAATGTTTACGGCCAGCTTCTCGGAGCCGGAGGGTTGAATCTGCCCGTGGCTGAACCCCCGGCCTACGCGATGGTGGGCATGGCCGCGGTGTTGGCTGGAAGTGCCAGGGCACCCATCACATCGATCCTGCTGTTGTTTGAACTCACCCGCGACATACGCATCGTGTTGCCCCTCATGGCGGCGGCGGGGTTGAGCGCTGCATTGGTGGAACGGTGGCAGGGGTTTCAGGCCGTGGATGTGCTGGGTCGGGATCTGGTGGAGGAGCAGCGGCGCAATCTCATGGGCTCGATCTCCGTGCTCGAAGCCCTGGAGCCGGAAGCCCCCTTGGTGCTTCCGGCCACCACCTCCGCTTCCCGGGCCCTCGATTTGCTCATCGAGGTGCATGGCCATTGTTTGTTGGTGACGGATCAGGGAAAGGCCTTGGGCTTGGTGAACCTGGCGGATTTGCAGCGGGGGCTGCAACGCCAGGGGCTCTTGCCCCCTACGGGTTCCCCATCTGTCCCACGACCCCCTTCCACACTCAAGGATTGCCTGCGGTCGGACATGGTTTGGCTGCCGGGGAGCGCCACCCTCAGCCAATTGGAGGACCAACTGATTCCCGCTGGGCTGAGGCAAGTCCCCGTGTTTGCGGTCCCCAGCGAGGGGGAAGCCCACCTTCCCATCGGCCTGCCAGCGTCAGGTCTTCCAGAATCCAAGCTCCTGGGCCTGGCCAGCAGGGATGGAATGGCCCGGGCCGTGGCCCGCAATCTTCAAACGTTGGAATCCTCTGAAACGGAGATCAGCGCCTCCGCAACGGGATCAGCCTGAGAGAGGAGCTTGAGAATCCTTTGCAGGTCGAGATCGGAGAGTTCACCGTCATCTCCCCATTTCAGGGCCGTGCTGTTCAGTTGATCCGTGGTTAGGGTCGCGCCGCAGATATCTGCCATGGGTAAAACGGCTCAGTGAGAAGCCCAATCAATTTTGTTCGGATGACCTTAAGGGCAGAGACTCTGTCAAAGGAAGGGCTTCAGCGGGATCTGCAGAAAGTTTTTCGATGCTTGGTTCGCTGCTGAATTTGGGCTGTCTCCTGGGAACGGTCATCGACCTCAGGCGGCGGACATGGATTCCTGGAGGGGGATCTCTGCCTTTGAATGGTTGTCCAGCTGGAGCCGCAAACGGGCCAAACGGCCCATGGTGCGGTCGTGCTGAACCACCCAGAGGATGGGGACGAACAGCAGGGAAAAACCGATGGTGGGTAGGGCCAACAAAAGGCTCAGGGCGGTGCACCACCCGGGGGCGAAATAGGCTGGTGTCGGATAAGCACCGTCCAGACCCAGCGCCTGGGCACGGCACACGAGGGCTTGCTCCTCAGGCGGTAGGAATCGCATGGTGCGGTATGGCTTCCTCGACACTGTGGTCGCTGCGGATTAACGGTCCTTTAAGTGGGAGGGCTGGAACACCTTCCGCTGTTGTGTGCCACACCAGCCAGGTTCGGCGGCTGATCTGAAGTGATGTGTTTTCATCGTGAGGCGAGTTGTTCGGCCCCAAGCACCATGCAGCCGTGCTGTCCCTGGTGGCCGGCGCCGGCGCTGTTTTGTTTGTGTTGGGGCTTGGCCACACGGGAGTGGTGGATGAAACGCCCGCTTTGTTTGCCGCTTCGGCCCGTCACATGGCACGGAGCGGTGATTGGCTCATCCCCCAGGTGAATGGTTTGCCGCGATACGACAAACCGCCGTTGGTGTACTGGCTCATGGCGAGTCTCTATGCCCTCCCCGGGGGGGTGTGGTGGGATCCCTTCGGCACCTGGGCTGCCCGTCTTCCCTCGGCCCTGGCCACGATTTCCACGATGCTGTTGATGGCAGACACGCTTCTGCGCTGGCCCCAGCAGCCTGGGGATCGAACCCGTACTGCCCTTGGTGCGTCCCTGGCCTTTGCCCTTAGTCCTCTGGTGCTGCTGTGGGGCCGGACAGAGGTGAGCGATGCGCTCTTCACGGCCACCGTAGCTTCCAGTCTTCTGTTGGCCTGGCGCACCTATGCAGCTGAGAGGGGAGCCTTCTGGCCCTGCTGGGTTGCCCTGGGCCTGGCGGTGCTGAGCAAGGGGCCCGTGGCCCTCGTGCTGTTCCTGCTCACCTGGATTTTGTTCTGGCTGCTCGGCGCTCCAGCACAACGGATTTTGGAGCGCCTCCATCCCCTTTCAGGCCTTTCCCTCACGCTGGGGTTGGCTGCCCCTTGGTATGGGCTGGCGCTCTGGCGGGAGGGCCAGCCTTACTGGGAGAGTTTTTTCGGTTACCACAACCTCCAGCGCTACACCCGGGTGGTGAACAACCACCAGCAGGGGTGGTGGTATTTCCTGGTGGTGCTGCTCCTGGCGAGTCTGCCCTTCACACCCCTGCTGCTCCTTTCCCTGGCGCGAACGCTTCGCAACGCCTGCTCCCCCTTGGCCAGTCCGCTTTCCCTGGCACGTTTTGCCAGCGCCTGGCTGCTGGCTGTGCTGTTGTTTTTCTCCGCATCGGCCACCAAGCTCCCCAGTTATTGGTTGGTGGCGACTCCAGCTGCCGGGCTGCTGGTGGCCTTGGCCCTTCCATCGAACTCGATGGTGCCCGAATCTCTCTCGAAAAGGGCGGTTGCCATCTCCGCGGCTCTATTGGCGACGCTTTCCGCCTGCCTTGGGGCTTCAACCCTCTGGTTGAACCACATTCATGACCCGACCTTGCCTGGGCTGCAGGAGGCCATTGCCAGGTCCTCCGCCCTGTCCCTTGGAGTGGTCATCACCCTTGGTTCTGCATTAGTAATGGCAGGGCTGATGGGCGGCAGACCTGCCAGCCGGCTGGTGCTGAGTCAAAGCGCCCTGGTGCTCTTGGGTCCTTTTGTGCTTCTCCCGGTGTGGCAGATCGGCGACCAGCTTCGGGGATCTCCCATTCGAGATCTGGCGGCCGTTGCCGTCAGGGAGAGGAGCCATCAAGAACCCCTTGCCATGGTAGGGATGCGCCAACCATCGCTGCATTACTACAGCAATGCCACGGTGATCTTTGAAGGCCGATCGCCCACCGCTTTGGTGAATCTGGCCGATCGTCTAGGGAGCGAGCAGCGGCCCGGCCTGTTTCCCGGCCGCCACCAACCCACCCTCCTTCTCGTGATCGATCAAAAAACGGCCGAGCAGCCCCACTGGCGCGACTGGCAAGGCATGGAGTTGGCACGCGCCGGCACCTACAGACTATGGCGACTGGATCGTGCCTGGTTGGAGGGGAGGGCTATGGATCTTCGACGCCGCGGTGAGGATCCCAACTGGAGGGATCCCCGTCCGGAGCGTTTCTGATCACAGGCCCGAAAGTGCTGATTGGCTCTGGGCAGCCCTC
>JAYKHG010000142.1:0-8107 GCA_035284825.1 Cyanobacteriota bacterium | reverse complement strand
GGAGCCATCCTTCTGTTCCCAGGGGCCGCGAGGGCCTCCCTGTTTCACCTGGAGGGCCCTCCCCCCTCCGATCTAGGGGTGGGATCCCAAGGACTGGCCCCCTGCCAATTTCCAGCCCACTGTGCCAAGGCAAGCTGGGCGGTCGTCGATGCCCAGGAGGCGCTGGATGCTCTCCTTCCTGTCATCCTGGCGATGGATGGGGTAAACCTTGTGGAAGTGAATGGGCCCTACCTCCACGCGACCGTCACCAGTCGCCTGTTTGGATTTGTGGATGACCTTGAGCTCTTTGCCGATGGGCCGGAGGGCCAACTTCAGGCCCGCTCACAAAGTCGGCTTGGGGATTCGGATCTGGGGGTGAATGCCCGCCGGCTCGAACGGCTCCATCGGGCTCTGGAGCTCCGTGGGAAGCCGTTGCCGACGCCCCAGATTTGACCATGGACGCTCCCACTTCCGCTGTGGACCCCCGCATGGATGCTGATCTCCAGCCCTTGGGCCCTGTCACCAGGAAGGAGGTTCTTGCCGCCTCCTCCCCGTGGGTCGCAGCCAGCCTCAACCTGCTCCCTGGCTTAGGGACGGGATACATCTATCAGCGGCGCTGGGGCGCCTACTGGATCACGGCCCTGTCTGGTGCACTCTGGCTGGCAGTCGCCAACTTCGGTCCGGAAGCGCTCGACAATCCGCTCCCGGAGCTGCTGGGCCTCTCCCTGCTGTCTGCGGGGGAAGCCTTCCTGGCGGCCCGCCGGGCACGGATGGACTGAAATTCATGCCAAGCGCTGCCAACGCTGATCGCCCGTCTGGACCTTTCCTGGCCCTGCTGAGGAAGAGCCTTGAGCTCTGGCTGCGCAGCCAATGCGAAGGGGTGGAGGAGCTGGAGCTCCAACTGGAGGGCTCGATCAGCCAGCTCCTTCAGGGGAGTGTGCAAGGCGTGCGCCTTCGGGCGAAACGGGCGGTGTTTCAATCCCTCAGCCTGGAGGCCGTGGATTTGGCGAGCGAGCCGATCCGCCTGAAGCTCCCTGGGGTGCTGCGGGGCGCACCTCCCCAGCTGGAGCAACCTTTCCTGGTGCGGGGGTCCGTTGTTTTTTCAGCCGAGGGACTCAGCCGTTCTCTCGCCAGTCCAGCGTGGCAAGGGTTCGCAGACGATCTCTGCAGGCAACTCTTGGGGGGTGGCGCCCTGGGGGAGGTGGGCTTGGAGGATGGGCGGCTGATCCTGCGGGCCCGCTCCCCCCAGGGAGAGGAGCTGGAGGTGCTGGACACCAGAATGGAGCTCACACCCTCCGGTCTTGAGCTCTGCCCCCTAAAGGGGGGCCAGTCCTATCCGATCCCCCTGGATGGGGCCATCCAGCTCGAGCGGGCGGAAGTGCGCCAGGGTTGGCTGGAGTTTGCGGGGGTCGCCCGCGTGCAGCCCTAAAGCCGCTCCGACAGGGGAACCACAAGGGTGACAAGGGAATAGACCACAGCCGGCACAAAGAGATAACTGTCGATCCGATCCAGGATGCCCCCATGGCCTGGAATCGCATCCCCTGAATCCTTCAGGCCCGCGTCCCGTTTCATCATCGACTCGGTCAGGTCTCCCACCACGGCAAACAGGGCCACCACCACCCCTAACAGTCCCCCCAACAGCCAGCCCAGCTTCCAGCCCAGAATCAGCCCCCCCAGCCCGCCCATCAGGGCGGCGCAGGCCACTCCGCCCAGGGCGCCCTCAATGGTTTTGCCCGGGGAGATGGGGGAAAGGGGCCGCCTTCCCCAGCGGCGCCCGATCCCGTAGGACCCAATGTCGGTGGCCACGATCAGCACAACGGCCAGAAGGGTCAGGGCCAACCCTGAGGTCCAGGGCGAACCCAGGCCGAAAATGGTGCCCGTCAGACGGGGAGCAAGGGCGGGATCAGTGATGGTGCGCAGCTTGATCCAGTGGCTGGGAAGGAAACCCAGGTAAAACAGTCCGAAAATCGAGGCGGCAATATCAGCGATGGTGCCCGTCACCGGTTGGAGCAACAACCAACCGCAGATCACCGCACCAGAAGCTGGCAGCACCGCGGCGGCCACGTCCCCCACCCCTTCACTGCCTGGCCAGTTGCTGGAGGTGGCGGCCATGGTGGAGGCCAGCAGGAGCTGCACCGCCACCAGGGTGGTGCGCACCGCGGGGCGAATCCCCTTAAAGCGCGCCATCCGGAAAAATTCCAACAGACCCAGGTGCACAATCACCCCCACCGCCAGGGTGAACCACCAGCCCCCTAGAAGAATGAAGGTGGCGCCCAAGCCCCCCGCCGCCCAACCGCTGGCTAGGCGGGCCAGAGACGTGCGGGTTTGGGGTTTAGGGATCATCAGGGGAGGCATGGGAAACACCGGATCACGTCATCGCTCTGCGGCGATGACAAACAGGGGTTCCGCAGCGGCAAGCCTGGCCTGGGTTCCCCGCCGTTGCATTCGGTGCACGGTGGCCTGAATCACGTGCACATCCCGGGCGTCCAACCGATCCAGCCTGTCGGTGGCATCCACAAGACCCTCCAGGCTCACCGTGCTGATCACCAGGCGGCCACGGGGGGAGAGGGCCTCCCACACAGCCATGAGCGTGTCCCCCAGGGGCCTGCCCACCTCCAGCAACACCCGATCAGGGTGGGGAGGCAAGAGGGTCAGATCATCGGGGGCCCTGCCGGAGTGAATCTGGAGGTTGCTGATGCCAAAGCGCAGCCTGTTGCGCTCAAGCAGCTCAATGGCATCGGGGTCCCGCTCCAGGGTGTGAACCATGCCCGCGGGCATCAGCCGCGCGATTTCTAGGGCCAGGGCACCGGTGCCTCCCCCCACATCCCACACCAGGGAATCAGGACTGAGACGCAAATGGGCCAGCAAAATCACCCTGAGCTCCATGGGCGTGGGGCTGAATCCAGGGGCATCTTGAAAGGCCCCATCGGGCAATCCAGGGGTGACGAAATCCCAGTGGAAGGGGCTTGGCTGGTTCACGGGCAACGCTCCCCTTCAGGCCCTTCACGCTTCGGCCACGATCTTCACCGTATCAGTGATCTGGCCGGGCCAAAGCTGGTGTTGCTCCTCCAGCCATGCCGCCCGCTCGGCGTCAATCCTCTCGCCTGGCACCAACAGGGGGATTCCAGGGGGATAGGGCACCAGGGGTTCCGCAGCGATGCCACCCACGGACTCCCCCAGGGGCACCCGAAGGGCGGGAGATCGCCAGGCCTCGCCCATGGGCATCTCCAGGCGGCCCACCAGGGGGAGTGGGGGGGGAGACAGAGGTGGAAGGGGGGCGCCCCCCATTGCCCTGCGCAACTGGTGAAGGGTTTCGGGCAGCAGGCGTTCCAGCGTTCGCGGTGGAGCCAGCCCTAGGCAAAACAAGAGGTGTAACGGTTCCGGAAGTTCGGCCACCACCCCCCGTTCGATCAGCCAGGCATCCGCTTGGAGCCCATTCACCCCGAAGGCGCCGGTGTGAATCACAAGGCGCAAGGGATCTTGGGTTGGCACCACCGTGAGCCCCGCCTGGTGGAGGCGACGGGCCAGCCTCAGGCCCCGGCGTTCGGCCCGGTGCCGCAGGGCCTGCCCTGCCGGCGAAGCCATCTGCTCCAGCGCCGCTGCGGTGGAGGCGAGCAGGAGGGCGCTGGGGCTCGACGTCTGCAACCACAGCAAGCTTCGCTCGAGGGCCTCCCGATCCACCCGCACCCCCTGGCTGAGGAGTGCCGCCCCCTGGGCCAATCCTCCCGCCACTTTCTGCGGAGACAGCACCACCAGATCGGCACCAGCCCCCAGGGCCTCCCCCTTGCCGTGGGCCTGGTCCACCAGGACGGGGATCCCATGGCCATGGGCGATCCGCACCAGGGGAGCCAAATCAGTGCCGAGGCCCTGGTAGGTGGGATCCAGGAACACAACCGCCGTCAAGGGGCCCTGGGCGAGGGCGGTGGCAATGATCGAGGCGAAAAGCGCTTCTGGCAACGGGAGCCAGAGGCCGGTGTGGGGATCAAAGGGCGGGGAATACAACAGGGGTTCCACCCCCCCCAGCACGCAGGCGTGGAGAAGGGAGCGGTGCAGGTTGCGGGGAAGGAGCACCTTCGAACCCGGCGGGGCCAGGGAGAGCAGGGCCGCCTGAAGCAGGCCAGAGGCTCCATTGACGCCAAACCAACAGGCCTCGGCCCCCAACAACTCCGCGCAACGACCCTGGGCCTCCGCCACCGCACCCTCCTGGAGCAGTGGCCCGCCCCAGGACGGCAGCTCCGGCAGATCCCAGGAGCCCGGTGGCCGGCCCAGCAGCCGCCGCAGGGGTGACGGCAGGGCCCTCCCCTGGCCATGGGCGGGCAGGTGGAGCGGCAGCAGGGGCGGGGATTCCAGGCCAGGGAGGAGCGCCGGACGGGGCCGGACGCTTTTGGCGGAAGGGCCCATGGATGGCGGGAAGAGCTTTCTAAAGTCTGCAGAGCCGACCCTGGATCCCTGACCGTTTCTGCTGTGCTCCCCCCGGGCCCGACGAGCACCACCGCCCCATCCCCCCAGGATTCAGATCTCCGCTACGAGCCTGACCGCCACCTGCGCTGGCTTTTGCTGCGTCCATGGATTCTCCTCAGTCGACTGTTTGTGGTGGTGTTCACCCTTGGGCGCTTGGCAATTGAGGTGGTAGCCCAGGGAAACAGTTCGGATGCCAAAACCCAGCAACGCCTGGCACGGCGCATCCTGACCAGCCTGACCGCCCTTGGCCCCTGTTTCATCAAGCTGGGTCAGGCCCTTTCCACCCGACCGGATCTCGTCCGGCGGGATTGGCTGGAGGAGCTCACCCGTCTGCAAGACGATCTTCCGCCCTTTCCCTGCGCACTGGCCCGGCAGACCATCACAACGGAATTGGGGGCCGAGATTGGGGAATTGTTTGAAGAGTTTCCTAACTATCCCATCGCCGCAGCCAGCCTGGGTCAGGTGTATCGCGCCCGCCTGAAGGATGGACGGTGGGTGGCGGTGAAGGTGCAACGGCCGAATCTGCCGATGATCTTGAAGCGCGATCTGGCGATCATCAGGGCCTTGGGTGTGTTGAGTGCTCCCTTCCTGCCCCTCAATCTGGGGTTTGGCCTAGGAACGATCATTGATGAGTTTGGCCGCAGCTTATTTGACGAAATTGACTATCGCAAAGAGGCCGATAACGCCGAGCATTTTGCCCGCCTTTTTGCCTCCCATCCTGAGGTCACCATCCCTGAGGTGGAAAGGAACCTATCGAGTCGCCGCGTGCTCACCACAAGCTGGATCAATGGCGTGAAGATGGTGAACCGGCAGGAGGTGGAATCCCATCACCTTGATCCTGCCGCTCTGATCCGCACGGGAGTGATCTCAGGCCTCATGCAATTGCTGGAATTTGGCTATTTTCATGCCGACCCCCATCCCGGCAATCTCTTTGCTTTGCCTGGAGTGACCAACGGGATGGGCCACATGGCCTATGTGGACTTTGGAATGATGGATGCGCTGAGTCAGAAAGATCGGCTCACCCTCACAGGTGCTGTCGTGCACCTCATCAATCGAGATTTCAAGGCATTGGCGAAGGACTTTCAAGCCTTGGGCTTTCTGCATCCCAAGGCCGAATTAGACCCCATCATTCCTGCACTGGAGCAAGTTCTTGGGGATGCCATTGGCAAAAATGTGGGTGCTTTCAACTTTAAGTCCATCACGGATCGGTTCTCGGAGTTGATGTACGACTACCCCTTCCGCGTTCCAGCCCGATTTGCCCTCATCATCCGTGCCGTGGTGAGCCAAGAGGGGTTAGCCCTGCGCTTAGATCCGAACTTTCGCATCCTGCAGGTGGCCTATCCCTATGTCGCCAGGCGTTTGCTCGCAGGGGATACAGCGGAAATGCGAGAGAAGCTGATGGAAGTGATCTTTGATGAAAATGGCCGGTTGCGTTTAGAGCGCCTTTCTAATCTCTTGAGCGTCGTGGAGGCGGATCTTCCTGGGGGGCAAGATCTGCTTCCCGTGGCCCGGGATGGCCTACGGCTTCTCCTCGGCCCTGATGGCAGCAGCCTGCGACAACGCTTCCTGCTGAGTCTTGTTGCCGAGAATCAATTGCATGCAGACGATTTAAGAGCTTTGCTCGCCCTGGTTGGTCAGCATTTTTCGTTCTCAAAATTAGCGTCGGGCCTGCTGAGTCGATTCAACCCCTTGGCGGCCTGATCTAACCCATCACCTGATCTAACCCATCAAGAGTCCAAGGATTTTTCCAGTAGAAAAGCCGCCAGGTTGGAGAGTGATCGGCCTTCCTCATCACTTCTGTTCTTGAGATGCATATAAATATTGTGGGGCAATGTAATTGTTACTCTGACAGGCTTCCTGAAGATGCTTGGAAAATTTGATGGTCTGTCCATCCTTCAGGTGTGATGGGTAGCTGTGCCAATTAAATCAGCCAGCAGCTTGTTTTCCAACGCTTTCCTCCCTCAACTTGCATTGAATTGCGTCCAGGCGTTGTCTTTGCGTTTCGACGTGCCCCAACCCTTGAGCACGGCAGGCCTTGCCTCGGGGGTTCTAGGGTTCACCATGTTCTGCCGCACCAGAGTGGTTGTGTTTGCTTGGCCCCTCCTTCTCAGCGCCCCAGTGGACCTTCAAGAAGCGGTGGAAGCCGCCGGAAGTGGGGAGTATGGGGATCTGGATGCGGCGGAAATTTTGCTGGAGTTTGCCCCTCTCTCCCAACCCCCCTATCTCCTAGCTGGGGTGGGACTGGCGATTGGCATCCTCTGCGGCCTCACGTTCAGCCGACTGGTTCAAGACCGACTGGATGCCTGGAAACTGGATCGTTTGCCCCTGCTCCCCCTGGGTCGCCTGCAAACCGTTCTCCCCTGGAGTGGGTTGCTCCTGGGAATCACCCTGTTCATCGGGGGGAGTTTGCAGGTGTTTGGTTTCGCTTCTGGGGCGGCATTGTTGTTGGCCTTTCTGCTGTCACTGGCCACCGGCGGTGCTCTATGGGTGCAGTTGGTGCGGTTGATGCAACAGGTGCAAGATGGCAACTTCAAAGCGGTTGATTTTGACAACTTTGATGAATTCTTTTAATCCTCACCCACCTTCCTAGGGCGTGAATTGCGGTGTTGGCGATGGAGCTGGTGCTGGAATGGGGAAGAGGGTGGGCAGGCGCCTGGGGACGGTTCCTCCGGAGGGCGCAGGGGCTGATTGGGTGACGATATTGACCAATTCAGTTTCAACAAGATAATGATTTCCTAGATAACCCAGCTGGATTCTCCTCGGGATCTCCATTTGTTCCATACTATTATTTCCAACAGCTGGGGCATTCGTGTTCACGTCAAAGGGGGCTTTCTGGGCGATGCGCCAACGGGTGTCTAACAGCAGTATGCCGTCCTGTATCGCAAGTCGCCCGGGGGGGACGTCGTACAAATTCTCCTTAAAGGGTGTGATTTGAATATTGCGGATGTTTGTCGTGTTCACATTCACATCTGATCTGTCGGGGAGTTGCCGAAAGTACACAAAGCTGATGTCTGAGGCGCCAATTCGAACCTCCTGGCCTTCCTTATTGACAAAAACAAATTCCTTAGTTTGTGGATTGTATGACTTGATGGAAATCAAGCCTGTGTAATTGGTGCCAAAAGGATTTTGCACCCTCATGGAGTACCAACCAATCTGCAGGGCACGGTTGAGATCGATCGAATTTGGAGCGGCCTTGACCTCCTCAGGAACCAGAGCGGGCGTTATCAACACTGAAGTGACAATGGAAAGCAGGCCGGCTTTCAGCAAAGAAAATACCGAAGGATTTTTTTCGGTTTGGCGCCTGGCGTGGTGGCCGCCAATTGGTGTCCTTCGGGGGGTCATTTCTTGCATAGAGATGAGCAAATCCGTTCTAATTATAGTTAAGCTGCCATTGGCTGGGCCGTCAAGCTTTTTCAGTGTTGTGGGGCTTCAGCAGCTTAATCCGGTAGAGCACATCCTCTAGGGCGTCGGCTGCGGAGACAGCGGTGAACCGTTGGGGAGTTGCACCCTGGCAGCAACAGGCCAAGGGGGCCAAAATCGTGGTGGGCGTGGGGTGGCAAAACTGCACGACGCTGAACCGCTCTGCGTCAGTTTCGGCAGGAGACACCACCCGGTGCCATCCACTGGGAAACCGGCCGTTGCTGAGGCGTTCCAGCATCAGCCCTGT
>JAYKHG010000141.1:0-4924 GCA_035284825.1 Cyanobacteriota bacterium | reverse complement strand
GTCTGATGCAGCAGTTGTTCCCCTCTCAAGAGGATCCCCTGCCATGACCGATCTGATCCTTTACACGACTCACGACGGTCATAGCCAGATCAAGCTGCGGGCCAAGGACCAGACTGTCTGGCTGACGCAGTTGGAGATGGCAGAACTGTTCGATGCCACAAAACAGAACATCTCCCTCCACCTCAAGAACCTCTTCGAGGAGGGGGAACTGAACCAGGATTCAGTTGTCAAGGAATCCTTGATAACTGCCGCGGACCGATGGCTCTGTCCTGACGTGGGGCCAGCATGAGCGCACCCGAACAATCGCTCAATGGGTTCAAGACGATCGCTGATTGCTTTGGGGTTGTGGTGAGGCTGACGCAGGAACGCATGGTGCACATTCTGGAGCATCCGGAGATGAAGGAGATGGGTGCCGAGATTGAGCACCTGTTGGCCGCGCCGCAGATCGTGCGCCGTTCCCGTTCTGATGAGTCTGTGCGATTGTTTTATGCGTTTTATCCGCAAACCCTCGTTGGTGCCAAATGGGTGTGTGTGGTTGTAAAATACGTAGGTAGTGATGCCTTTGTCATCACCGCTTACCTGACCGACAAACCCAAGCTTGGAGCACCGTTATGGCCAATAAGCTGAAAGTCTGGTTTGATCCTGAGGCCGATTTCCTGGAAGTGCGTTTCTCGGAAGCTCCTGGTTACGCGAAGGAAACGAGCCATGATGCAGTGATGGAGCGTGTGGATGCTGAGGGCCATGTGATCGGGTTCAGCATCCTGGGTGTGAGCCAGTTCAGCAAAGACAAGCCTCTGGAGGCCGACCTGATTTCGGCCTGAAGCGCGAGCCCCGCGCCCACCACTCCATGAGCGAGCCCAATCAAGCCCAACTCGG
The DNA here is from genome assembly GCA_035284825.1 of Cyanobacteriota bacterium. GTDB lineage: Bacteria > Cyanobacteriota > Cyanobacteriia > PCC-6307 > Cyanobiaceae > Cyanobium. The sequence continues at coordinate 4,048 of JAYKHG010000141.1, read as the reverse complement.
CAAAACCCTCTGGGCCATCGCCGATCAACTGCGCGGCGCCATGAACGCGGATGACTTCCGCGACTACATGCTCGCCTTCCTCTTCCTCCGCTACCTCTCCGATCACTACGAAGCCGCCGCCAAGCGGGAACTCGGTAACGACTACCCCCCCTTGGAAGTCGACAGCCCCCTGAACCACCTAAAGATCTGGTATCAGCTCAATGCAGCCGATATCCAAGCCTTTGAACAAGTGATGCGCCGCAAGGTGCACTACGTGATCCAACCCGATTTCCTCTGGGATCACATTGCCCAGCTGGCCCGCACCGACAGCGATGAGCTGCTCAACACCCTGCAGGCTGGCTTCACCTACATCGAGAACGAATCCTTCGAAAGCACCTTCCAGGGCCTCTTCTCGGAAATCAACCTGGCCTCCGACAAGCTCGGCCGCACCTACACCGAGCGCAACAAAAAACTCTGCGCCATCATCAAAAAAATTGCGGATGGCCTCCATGAATTCTCCACCAGCAGCGATGCCCTCGGTGATGCCTACGAATATCTGATCGGTCAATTCGCCGCCGGTTCAGGCAAAAAAGCTGGGGAGTTCTAGACGCCCCAGCAGATGTCCGACATCTTGTCGGCCATCGTGACCCTCGACAGCCAAAATCCAGCCAGCGGCCGCAAGGATCACCTCACTTCTGTGCTTGATTTCGCCTGCGGGTCGGGCTCCCTGCTGCTCAACGTGCGCAAACGCATGGGGGCCGGTGGCATCGGCAAAATCCATGGCCAGGAGAAAAACATCACCACTTACAACCTCGCCCGCATGAACATGCTGCTGCATGGGGTGAAGGATTCAGAATTCGAGATCTTTCATGGCGACACACTCACCAACGACTGGGATCAACTGCGCGAGCTCAACCCCGCCAAAAAGCCTGTCTTTGATGCCATCGTGGCCAATCCCCCCTTCAGCTACCGCTGGGATCCGCCCAGCGCCATGGCCGACGACGTGCGCTTCAAAAATCACGGCCTCGCCCCCAAATCCGCCGCTGATTTCGCCTTCCTCCTCCACGGCTTTCACTTCCTCAAGGACGACGGCGTGATGGCCATCATCCTTCCCCATGGTGTGCTCTTCCGTGGTGGCGCGGAGGAACGCATCCGCACCAAGCTGCTCAAAGATGGCCACATTGACACCGTGATCGGCCTTCCCGCCAACCTCTTCTATTCCACCGGCATTCCGGTGTGCATCCTCGTGCTCAAACGCTGCAAACAGCCCGATGATGTGCTCTTCATCAACGCCGCCGACCATTTCGTGAAGGGCAAACGGCAAAACCAGCTGGCCCCCGAGCACATCGACAAGATCATCACCACCTACCAACACCGCAGCGAAGAACCCCGCTATTCACGTCGCGTCCCTCTCCAAGACATCGAACAAAACGGCTTCAACCTCAACATCTCCCGCTACATCAGCACCGCCACCGCCGAAGAAGACATCGACCTCCAGGCCGTGCACACCGAGCTCCAAACCCTGGAGAACACCATCCGCGAAGCCCGTGACAAGCACAACGCCTTTCTCCAGGAGCTCGGCCTGCCCCTGTTGCCCTGAGCCGGCCGACAGATCCATGACACCCTTGATCTCCCGCCTGTGTTGGTGCCATCGGTTTGGCGTCGGTGGGGTGCTGGCGGTGACGGTTGGGCTGCCGATGTTGCCCTTCGGCTCCCCTGGCGCCCGCGCCGATGGCCCCATCCCTGCCCCCCCCACCAATCCCTTGCTGGAAACCCAGGAGCGTTTCCACCCCATTCCCTCCAGCGGCGGCATCGTCGCGGCCCAGGACGGTTGGGCCGCCACGGCGGGGGCACGGCAGCTGCGGGCCGGGGGCAATGCGGTGGATGGGGCCGTGGCCACCGCCTTTGCCCTCGCCGTCACCCATCCCCAGGCGGGGAACCTGGGGGGAGGGGGCTTTCTCGTGCTCTGGTTGCCTGGGGCCTCTCCGGCCACCACCCGTGGATGTCTGCAGCCCCATGGGCCCTCCCCGGAGCGAACCATCGGCCGTGGCACGGCCGTGGCCATCAACTTCCGGGAGCAGGCGCCCCAGGCCGCCAGCCCTGGCCTGTTTCTCAAGGCCGATGGCACGGTGGATCGCCAGCGGGCCACCCGCAGTGTGCTCAGCACCGGCGTACCCGGCACTGTGGCGGGGCTGGTGCTGGCCCAGCGCTGCTACGGCCGCCTGCCCCTCGCCCAGGTGCTGGCCCCGGCCATTGCCCTGGCGGAGGGGGGCTTTCCCGTTTCCGTTGCCCTCAGCCGATCCCTGGCCCAGGCCGCCCCCCAGCTCCAGGCGGATGCCACCGCCCGCACCCTCTTCTTTCGCCCTGGCCCCGCTTCGCTCTCCCCTGCAGGCACAGCCCTCCTCACGCCCCCCCGCCCCGGGGAGCTGCTCCGCCAGCCGCTGCTGGCCCGCACCCTGCGGCGCATCGCCGCTCTGGGGGCACCTGGCTTTTACGAGGGCCCCGTGGCCCAGGCCCTCACGGACCTGATGGCCCAGCGGGGTGGGCTGATCACCGCCGCGGATCTGCGCGCCTACCGGGCCCAGCTGGTGGCGCCCCTGCAGCGCCCCTTCCGCGGCCACACGCTCCTCACCATGCCCCCCCCTGGGGGTGGCCTCACCCTGCTGCAGCTGCTGGCCCTGCTCGAACCCTTCCCCCTCGACGCCACAGGCCCCAACAGCGCTCGCTCCATCCACCTCTTCGTGGAAGCCAGCAACCTGGCCTACCGGGATCGCAACGATCTGCTCGGGGATCCGGCCCAGATCGCCATTCCCGCCCAGCAGCTCCTCGGGGAGCCCTACCTGGACGCCCTGCGGCGGCAGATCTCCGCCGATCGCCATCGCCCCCCCGCTTCCCTTTCCCCCCGGCCCCCCTTTGGGGAGGGCACCAACACCACCCATCTCTCGGTGGCCGATCGTCAGGGGGGCCTGGTGGCCCTCACCACCACCCTCAACTTCCCCTACGGCAACGGCATCGCCGTGCCGGGGGCGGGCTTCCTGCTCAACAATGAGATGGACGATTTCACCGCCAGCCCCGGCTCCCCCAATGCCTTTGGCCTGGTGCAGGGCCAGGCCAATGCCATCGCCCCCGGTCGCCGGCCCCTGAGCTCCATGGCCCCCACCCTGGTGTTCCGGCCCGATGGTCGGCCCTGGATCGCCACGGGCAGCCCGGGGGGGAGCCGCATCATCACCACCCTCGCCCAGGTGCTGCTCCATCGCCTCGTGCACGGCCGCAACCTGGCCACCTCCGTGGCGGCCCCCCGGGTGCACAGCCAGCTCTGGCCCGATGTCCTCAGCCATGAGGAGGGCATCAGCCCAGACACTCTCCTCCTGCTGCAGGGCATGGGCCACACCCTGCGGCAGGTTCCGGCCATGGGCGCCGCCCATTCGGTGGAGGTGCGGGAGCAGGGGGGCAGCGAAGCGGCCGTGGATCCCCGCAGGCCCGATGGGGCCGCCGTGGCGGAATAGGCCTGAGCCCCCTCAAGCTGTGGTGGTGGGGGGAGCGGTGAGCAGATTCACCGCCGAAAACGCCAGGGAGATGCCGAAGAGGGTGCCGATCGCCCAGAGGCTGTCGTTCGGCCACTCGGCAATGAGCATGCCGCCGAGCACGGCCGTGACGATGCCATCCAGCAACACCAGACCCCGGGCCGGCAGCTTCTGGGTGGCCGCCGCCGCCAGCTCCATCACCCCCTCCGTGGCCAGCAGCGCTCCCACAAACAGGGTGAGGCTGATGGTGCTCTGGATCGGGAACAGCACACAGGAGATCCCCCCAATCAGATAGAGCACTCCGGAAAGGGCGCGGAACACCTTGCCCCGCTGATCGGGCTCACCCCCCAACCGCAGGAACTGGGAGATGGCCGCCACCACCGCCGCGCTGCCGAGCATCAGGGTGAGGAATGTGGCCGAAACGAAGGGCAGCACCAGGGAGAGCACCGCTCCGGCAAACAACAGGGCCGCGGTGAGCCAGCGCAGACGGGGGGAAACGGGAGCGGTCAAGGCGAAAAAAAGTGGCCTTTCCGCAGCCTAGGGGT
>JAYKHG010000140.1:0-3590 GCA_035284825.1 Cyanobacteriota bacterium | reverse complement strand
GGGCTCAGGCCGGATCCGGAAGGGAAGGCACGCTCTTCAGGCGTTCATTGAGCTGCATGGCCATCGACTGACGGCCCACCGCCAACACCTTCAAGGTGTCCTCTTGGAACCTCAACTGAGCATCAGCCACCTGCATCCCCCGGACCAATTCCTTGATGTCATCCGGAAGCGTGTTGAGGTCGTAGCGCTTGCCCTCAAAGGTGAGCACGGGGGCTTGCTGGGCCTGGGGGGCAGGAGTCTGCACAGATGCAACAACAGAGCTCGCAGACTGTAGTGGGCTGACAGCCCACCCCTGGCCCATCCACTGGCCCCGTGTCAAACCTCCATTTGAATCAGTTGGCGCCGGCAGAGATCTCTGTACCTTCCCCCCTGGCCCATCAACACCGCATGGCTGCCCTGTTCCACGATGCGTCCGGCCTCCAGCACCAGGATCCGATCCGCGCCCTGCACCGTGGAAAGCCGGTGGGCGATGACCACCACCGTGCGGCCCCGCATCGCTTGCTCCAAACCCTGTTGCACGGCGTCCTCCGCCTCCGCATCCAGGGCACTGGTGGCCTCATCCAGTAGGAGCACCGCCGGGTTGCCCAGCACGGCCCGGGCGATGGCCAGCCGCTGCAGTTGGCCTCCCGAAAAGTTGGCACCCCGCTCCTCAACTCGGCTCTCGTAGCCATGGGGCAGGGCTTCAATGAAGCCGGCGGCATTCGCCAGCCTGGCGGCCGATCGGATGGCCTCAGGGGTGGCCGGGCGGCCAAAGGCGATCGCTTCGGCCACCGTGCCCGAAAAAACGCTGCTTTGCTGGGGCACCAAAGCCACGGCTTGGCGAAGCTCCCTTGCCCGCAGATCCGCCAGGTCCTGGCCATCCAGCAGCACCCTTCCTTTCTGGGCGGTGTTGAACCGCAGCAGCAGAGAAAAGAGGGTGCTCTTCCCCGCACCCGATGGGCCCACCAGGGCAACCACCTCGCCAGGTTTGACCAACACATGGATGTCTTTCAACACCAGTTGGCTTGGCGCATAGCCAAAGCACACCCCTTCCAACCGGATCTCCCCGCGCACCTCCCCAAGGACTTCAGCATTCGGGTGGTCAGGTGGCTCCACTGGCTCCAACTCGATCGCCCTGAGGCGATTGAGCGACGCCTGCCCCTGCTGGAGCTCATTGAAATTGGTGGTGAGGTGGGAGATCGGATCGATGAGCATCAACAGGGCCGCGATGAAACTCGCAAAACCCTGTCCGCTTAGACCACCCGCCTGGATCCGCGCCGCCCCAATCAGCAGAACGGCGAGGATGCCCGCAGCCTCAATGAAGCCCACCACGGGGTGCTGCAGGGCCTGGAGCCTCAGGGTGTCGTAGCGGGCACGGCGGTGCAGATCCACTTCTTCATCAAAGCGCCGCTGCAGCCAGGGTTCGGCCGCAAAAGCACGCACCAGGGGCAGGCCGGAGATCGCTTCCCCGAGCAGGGCAGCCACCTGGCTCACTTTGCTCTGGCTGCGCTCCGCCGCCGCCATCACCCGGGCCCCGAAGGCACTCACCAGCAGGGCCACCAGGGGTGCCAGCAGCAGCGTGGCCAGGGCCAACGGCCAATCGATCCACAGCATCAGCCCCAACACGGCCACCAGCTGCAGCACGCAGGGGAGGCTGTCGTGGAGGGTTTTGTAGATCACGTCCCCCACCCGATCGGCGTCGCCGGTGAGGCGGTAGGTGAGATCCCCCGTGGAGAGGGTCTCCAGGGCTGAAAACTCAAGCCGTTGCAGACGACTGAAGAGATGGCGACGCAGATCCTGGCTGACCTGGAGCGCAGGTCCTGCCAGCAGCACGTCCTGGCCATACTGGGCGAGTTTTTGCACCAGAAACAGGCTCAGGGCCAGGCCCACGCTGCGGAGCACGGTGCTGAAATCACCAGCTCCGATGGCAGGGATCAAACGCCCCGCCAGGAGGGCTAACAGAGGGAAGGACGCCACCGCCACAAGGGCACAGAGGGCCCCGGCAAACAAGCGCCGGCGATAGGGCTTCAGCAGGGGCCAGAGTCTGCGAAAGCCGGCCGGCGAAGAGGCACGCATGGGGGCAGACTACGTGGGGGCAGGGACGCCATGGGGACACCACCAAAGGAAGCCGGATCCACGATCCAGTTGGCCCAGTTTTTGAAGCTTCAAGGGCTGGTGAGCACGGGCGGCGAGGCCAAGATGCTCATCCAGCGGGGCGATGTGCGCGTGAATGGGGCCATCGAAACGCGCCGCGGCCGCCAACTGCAGCCTGGGGATCAGGTGGAATTGGCGGGAGCGGTCCAGGTGGTGCCGTGGAACCACGGAGAAAGTTAGGGAATCGGGACCGTGGAGGCTTAGCGTGTCAGGCGTTTCGAGGGGAGCTGCCACAGGTGCGCAAGGCGGTGATCGCAGGTAACTGGAAGATGCACATGACCTGTGCGGAGACCCGTGCGTTTGCCGGGGCCTTCCTTCCCCTCATCGAGCACCTTCCTGCCGATAGGGAGGTGGTCCTGGCTCCACCGTTCACCGCCCTCTCCACCCTGCACGAGGAGATCAGGGGATCCAGGGTGTCCCTGGCTGGTCAAAACGTGCACTGGGAGGAAAAAGGTGCCTACACGGGCATGATCTCCGCCCCGATGCTCTTGGAGCATGGGGTGAGCCACGCGATTGTGGGCCACAGCGAGCCTCGGAAGTATTACAGCGAGACGGATGAACAGATCAACCTGAGGGCACGATCCGCCCAGGCCCACGGCCTGGTGCCGATTCTTTGCGTGGGGGAAAGTCTCGATCAGCGGGAATCCAGGGAAACGGAACGGGTGATCCGTCGCCAGGTGGAGCAGGGTCTGGAGGGCATCGATCCCCTCCGCCTGATCGTGGCCTACGAACCCATCTGGGCCATTGGCACCGGCAAAACCTGTGCCGCCGTGGAGGCCGATCGCATCTGTGGGTTGATCCGTGGCTGGGTGGGCCACCCTGATGTGATCGTTCAGTACGGAGGATCCGTGAATGCGTCCACCATCGATGAGCTGATGGCCCAGCCCGAAATCGATGGGGTGCTGGTGGGAGGAGCCTCGCTGGATCCTGTGGGTTTTGCGCGAATCGCGGGCTATCAGGTTCCCGTCACGGCCTGAATCCCCCAGCCAGCGGTGAAACCGCCACCGTTGCGACAGATTCCAGGCCAAAGTTGAAGTCCACTGCTCTCTGGTTTTTGATGAAGCCAGCTTTCCCACCATGCCCTACGAACCAGGATCCCCCGAGTGCCGCATCCTGATCTCCTGCAAGGCACAGATCGAGTCAATGCTGAGCAATCTCTCGCGGATTGAAAACACCTCCCACATCCAGGATCAGCTCGTCGCTGTGCACAATCAGCTGGAAGGTTTGCATGAACTCCACCGCCGTCAACCCCAGGGAATCACTGCTCCCTAATGGATCCGAAGGGGCCTCAAGTGGCCCCTTCCCTGGATTTCACCCGTGGAGCCGTAATTTTTCCCATCCCTGACAGGCGGCGTAAGCCCCTGCCAGGGTGGCAACTCTGATTTTTTTCAACGGGCGATCCGGCTGACTCACCACATAACTTCCATTGATGTCACGGTGGATGACACAGCCGCTGA
>JAYKHG010000139.1:0-23454 GCA_035284825.1 Cyanobacteriota bacterium | reverse complement strand
CACAGGGAAACAGCAACAAACCGGACCACCCCACGAAAACGAAGCGGTCGCGCTTGAGCCAGTCGTCCAGGATGTCGAACCATCCCCGGGCCGCTGGTGCGCGTCCTACAGCGATCGTCATGGGAAGCTGCTTAACGAAGCGTTACGTTTCGCATCGTAAGGGCTCGGGCCAACCGGTGCGCAACCCCGGGCCAGATCCCAAGGCAAATGAGCAGAATTGCTTACTCAGGGCCTTGCGGTGAGCCCAGGCGGTTGCTGAGGGGTTCTCATTTTTGGGATGCCCTTCCGCCAGAGTGGGCTGGCGCCCGGTTCCGCCATGTACGTCGTTGAGCTTTCCCTCCGCCTCTCCCCCATGCCCATCTCGGTGCAACGCAAGGAGCTGGAGCCAGCCCAAGCTCTCTATGAAGAGGTGGGTCGGGCCCTCGAGAGCGGAACTCCCAAGCTCCTTGAGCTCACCTGCGAAAAAGATCCCCACAAACGCATCCGCCTTCTCACCACTGAGGTGGTGGCCGTGCAGATCTTTGAAAAATCAACCGTTGGCGGCAGCGGCAAGAGACCGGGGTTCAACTTTGAGGGGTGAGGCGACCATGCCCATCTCCCTTGGTCACGACGACCTCCCCCTGGTGGTGGAGGGCCTCGCGTTTGAGTGGTCGCCCGATCGGCCAACCCTCCGCGACTGCTGCCTCGAGATTCCAAGGCCAGGTCTTTGGATGCTGGTGGGGTGCAATGGGAGCGGCAAGAGCACACTTCTGCGCTTGATCGCAGGGTTATTGCAGCCCAAGCACGGACAGATCCAAACGCCCCTGCGTCCTGGGATGGTGTTTCAAAATCCCGACCACCAGCTTCTGATGCCCACCTGCGGCAGCGATCTGCAGCTCGGTTTGCCAGACAGGTTGACGCCACGACAGGGGCAGGAGCGGGTGAAGGAGCTCCTTGCACTTGTGGGCCTCGACGGGATGGCCACTCGGCCGATTCACACCCTCAGCGGAGGCCAAAAGCAGCGGCTGGCCATTGCCGGCGCCCTCGCAGCCGAAGCCACCCTGCTGCTGCTGGATGAACCCACCGCCCTTCTGGATACAGACAGCCAAAGGGAGGTGTTGGCGTTGATTCGCAAGCTCTGCAGCCGGCCCCATGATCCCCTCACCGCCCTGTGGATCACCCACAGGCTGGAGGAGCTCCACTCCTGCGATGGGGCAGCTCGGATGGAGCGGGGCAACGTGGGCGCCTGGCAAAAAGGATCCGACTTGATCTCAAGCCTCTTGCCCGCGGGCGGGGCAGCCGGGTAAGGTCAATTGTCCCTTTCGGGGACGTCAATCCTCGGTAGCTCAGCGGTAGAGCGGTCGGCTGTTAACCGATTGGTCGCAGGTTCGAATCCCGCCCGGGGAGTTTGTTTCCGCATCAGCACAGACATCCGTTCCGAACACTACCGTCTGTGTTCCATGGGGGAATCACGCCGAAATCTTTCGGATCTCCCCCAAATTCAAGCAACCATCGCAAAATGAGTCTTCAGGCTAGCCATGCCTCCCCCCTGCCCACCCACGCAAGCCCCGATCTTCCATGAAACCCTGCATTCTTCTTGTTGAGGATGACAGCGACATGCGTGACCTGGTGGCAGGTCATCTGGAGCATGGGGGATTCAATGTGCAACGTGCAGAGGATGGGATCAAGGGGCAGGCCTTGGCGCTCCAGTACAGCCCGGATGTGATTCTGCTGGATCTGATGCTGCCCAAGGTCGACGGTCTCACCCTGTGCCAACGGCTCAGGCGAGATGAGCGTACGGCTCGCATCCCCATCCTCATGCTGACGGCCCTTGGCGGCACAAAAGATAAGGTGAGTGGTTTTAATTCAGGGGCAGACGACTATCTCACCAAACCCTTCGATCTGGAAGAGCTGATGGTGCGCGTCAAGGCTCTCCTGCGACGGAGCGAGAGGGCGCCACTGTCGACAAAACACAACGAAATCCTGAGTTTTTCCTGCCTCACCTTGGTGCCAGAACGGTTTGAGGCCATCTGGTTTGACCTACCCGTGCGATTGACCCATCTGGAATTCGAGCTGCTCCATTGCCTCCTCCAACGCCATGGCCAGACCGTGGCTCCTTCGTTGATCCTCAAGGAGGTTTGGGGATATGAGCCAGATGACGACATCGAAACCATCCGTGTTCATGTGCGTCATCTCCGCACGAAGCTCGAACCCGATCCCCGCAAGCCCCGATTCATCAAAACGGTTTATGGCGCCGGCTATTGCCTGGAGCTCCCAACGGAGGACCAGCTGCTGGAGCTCGCCCCCCTGATGACGGAGTCCCGCCAAGCCTCCTGAACGCGCCCCTCAAAGCAAGGGCCGACAGACTCAGGCCCGCCTGGAGATCAGCCCCATCTCCAGCAATGTCACCTCCCAGGCCAGGCGGGGTTGCACATGGCCGAGGAGATGCCGACGAAGCATCTCCAGCCGTGCCATTTGTCGCTGATCTCTCTGGTGGTGCCACAACCAGGTTTGCCACCAGTTGAGGAGCCAGAGCTGCTGATCCCCATCCAGCCCTTCACTCACCTCTCGGGCCAGCTCCAGGGCCCCCAAAGGGTTGGTGGGCATCTCCTGCAGTCGTGCCGCCAAACCCTCTGGCAACCGATCCCATTCCCGCCGATGGGCCAGAAGAGCCCCAGGAGAGCCCCCTGCAAGCGCAAGGAGGGCTGGGGAATCCTGGGGAGTGGGGCTCCCCTGGGCGGAGGGTTCCCTGGAGAGCACCTCCGTGATCTGGTTTGGGGAAAGGCGTTGGAAGGGGATGCACTGACAACGGGAGCGGATCGTCACCAGGAGCCTCTCCGGCGCCGCACTGATCAGGATCAGCAGGCCCTCACCTGGTTCCTCGAGGGTTTTCAGCAGGGCGTTGGCCGCAGGCTCTGGCATGGCTTCAGCCGTTTCGATCACCACCAGGGACCTGGGGGCTTCAACCGGCCGGCGGGCCAAAAAACGGCCCACCTCCCTCACCTGGTCGAGCCGAATTTGGGCAGGAGTCCGGCGACTCACCCCTGAGGCTTCCGCCTGGGACACCGGCACCAGCTGGCCCTGGTGAAGGTAGGTGGGCTCGATCCAGAGGAGATCGGCCAGATTCCCCTGGGCCAGGCGGCGGCGGACTCCGGCATCGGGGCTGCCGCCGGTCAGCACCCCCTCAAGAAACCTGAGGGCCGCAAGCCGCCGACCCACCCCATCGGGTCCGGCAAACAGGTAGGCGGGAGCGATGCGGCCCCGCTGGAGGGCGGCTTGCAAGAGCTGCCCAGCGAGGGGCTGACCCACCAGCTCCTCAAACAGTGGGGCTTGATCCATGGGACAGGTTGGTTATCGGGAGAGGGGAAAGCGCTCCAGCAGCACCTGGCGGCATCGCTCCGTGACCTCCCCGGGATCCCCTGAGGCCTCCACACGACACCAGCCAGACCTCTGGGCCAGCAGGGCAAAACCCTCGAGCACCCTCTGGAGAAACTCCTGCCCTTCGGATTCAATGCGATCAAGTCCCCGAGGGCGCCGCCGCCGCAGGGCCTCCTCCAGGGGGACATCGAGCCAAAGGGTGAGATCGGGCTGGAGGCCGGCTGTGGCGAACTGCTCCAATTGCCCAATCGATTCCAGTGGAAGGCCCCGGCCATGGCCCTGGTAGGCCTCGGTGGAACCGCTGTAGCGATCGGAAAGCACCCAGTGACCAGCATCTAAAGCGGGCAAAATCCGCTCTGCCACATGCTGGGCCCGATCGGCAGCGTAAAGGAGCAATTCCGCCCTTTCCCTGGGCACCTGCTGGGCAGGGGGGTGAAGGAGAAGATCGCGGAGGGCCTGCCCAAAGGCCGTTCCACCTGGCTCTCGGGTGACCACCAGGTGTGCATGGGCAGGCAACAGACCGCTGGCGGGGAGCCACTCGCCTAGGGCTTGGATCTGGGTGGTTTTGCCACAACCATCGATCCCCTCCAGCACCACAAAGGCCCCCCTATTGGCCATGGGTTGGGGCCAAGGGGATGGATCTCCAAGACTTCTGCAGCCCTAGGGCGTTGACCACCACCGTGATGGAACTCAACGCCATCAGAAAAGCCGCAAGGGGGGGAGTGAGCTGGAGCCCAAACCGTGGAAGGAGAGCTCCTGCGGCAATGGGCAACACAATGAGGTTGTAGCCGAAGGCCCAGCCTAGATTTTGCCTCACCTTGGCCATGGTGCTGCGGGCGAGATGGAGGGCTTTCACGATGTCGGAGAGCCGATCTCCCATCACCACCACATCGGCTGAATCCTGGGCAATCTGCGTGCCCGTGCCCACGGCGATCCCCAAATCAGCGGCCGCAAGGGCTGGGGCATCGTTGATGCCATCCCCCACCATGGCCACCGAACCATGGGAGCGCCAGCGGGAGAGGGCCTCGACTTTTTGCTCGGGTCGCAGGCCCCAAGCCAGCTCCTCCTCCTGAAGGCCCACCTGGGCGGCAAGCTGCCGCACGCTCCCTTCCCGATCGCCGCTGAGCAGACCCAACAGCAGACCCTGTTGACGAAGGGCTGCCAAGCTCTCTCGGGCATCGGGCCGGGGCTGATCCTCAACGGCGATCAGTCCCAATAGCCGATCCCCCTCCCCCACTCCAATGAGAGTGGCCTGGCGGAGGCGGTCCGAGTCCACCACCCCACGAGCGGCACTCGGCACCTCCAGACTCTGCTCTTGAAGCCAGGACAGCCGGCCCACCCGGATGGTGTCAGGCAATCCCTCCAACCTCCCCACCATGCCTTGGCCTGGGTGGGTGCTGCTCTCCACCACGGGCAACAACTGCAGGGTCCTGTGCTGGGCCTCCTGAAGCAACGCATGGGCCAATGGATGGCGGCTTTGCTGTTCCAGGCTGGCTGCCAGCTGCAGCAGCCAAAGGGCCTGCAACCCTGCCCGCCCGTGGACTTGGGAGCCCTGGGGAAAGGGCTCAAGGGAGGTGACCATGGGGCGCCCCACGGTCAGGGTGCCCGTTTTATCAAACACAACCGCTCCCAGCTGGGCAGCTGTTTCGATGGCATCGCCCCCGCGGAAGAGCACTCCCGAGCGGGCCGCCAAGGCGCTGCCCACGCTGATCGCCGTGGGGGTGGCCAGGCCGAGGGCACAGGGACAGGCCACCACCAAAACGGAGATGGCCAGCTGGATGGCCAGGCCAAGGGGGGTGATGGCCATCCCCCCCAGGCCATGGCCCATGTGCCCGGCGGGGACGCCCATCCCTGTTGGGGAAGACTCCAGAACCCAGGGCCAGAGCCTTGGTCCCCAGAGCCACCAGAACAGAAAGGTGGCGGCGGCCAGAAGGAGAACAAACCGGGTGAAGCCCCCAGCCACCCGGTCGGCCAGCCCCTGGATGGGGGCCTTGCGTGCCTGGGCCATCTCCACCAGATGAACGATCCGAGCGATGGCGGATTCATGGCCGGAGCGGCTGGCCTCCACCACCAGCGGTGCCTCCAGATTCAAGCTGCCCGCATCCAGTTCAGTGCCTGCCGCGGCCTGCAGGGGAAGCGGTTCCCCGGTGAGAGCAGAGCGGTCCACGGCTGAGGTGCCGCTTTGCACAATCCCATCCACCGGCAGACGATCCCCGGGCAGCACAAGGATGCGGTCTCCAGGGCGCAACCCGCCCGAACGAACCGGGCGTGGGGGGCCCTCCTGCATCAACAACAAAGCCTCATCAGGCTGCAGGGAGGCCAGCTCCTCGATCGCTCGGCAGCTGCGATAGCGGGCTCGCTCTTCCAAAAATCTCCCTGCCAACACAAAGCCGAGCAGCATCACGGGCTCGTTGAAAAAACAGGGAAGTTGACTGGCGGGCCAAAGCCAACCCACGGCACTGGCCAGGTAGGCACTTCCCATCCCCAGCCCCACGAGGCTGTCCATGCCGGGATGGCCGGCGAGGGAAGATCGCACCCCCGAGCGCAGGATGGGCCATCCCGGACCCGCCAGGGCGAGCGTGGCGATGAGGCCATGAAACCAGGGAGCCTGGAACAGGGCCAGGGCGCTGGGCCACGCCTGGGGCACGGCCATGGCCCAGTGACCCAGGCCCGAGACCAGCACCAGCAGGAGGGCCACCAGGAGCTGGCGCCATTGCTCCCACCAGTTCTGCTGGCGCTGCCTTTCCTTCCTGCTGAGGACCCGATCGTCCTCGTCCTGCCGGAGCTTGCCCTCGAATCCCAGGCTCCTCAGGCTGTCCAAGAGGGGCGTGAGTTGGTCCTGGCCGCCTTCCACTTCCACCCAAGCCGTGCGGGTGAGGAGATTCACACTGGCCTGCCGCACACCAGGCTGCTGCAGGAGTCTTTGCTCCACCGACCTGACACAGCTCCCGCACTTCATCCCCTCCACATCCAGCAGCAAGCCCACCGGGTCGGGGGAGGAGAGCTTCGGCGGATCTGATTCATCCACCATCCGTCCGGAGCCATTGGAAGAGGTGGGGGTGCGAGTGAGCAACGGGGGCAAACAATCCCAAGGGACACCCCTTCACCCTAGGCAGCCTGACAAGGCGCAACAGCTGGCAACCCGAACAGGCAGGATGGACCAAGGATTGCTTCGGCGCCGTGCCCCGCTCCCAGCGCAACGACAACTTCATCGATAAAAGCTTCACCGTGATGGCAGACCTGATTCTGAAGGTGCTGCCCACCAACCGCCGGGCCAAGGAAGCCTTTGCCTACTATCGCGATGGGATGAGCGCCCAGGGGGACGGGGAATACGCGGAAGCGCTCGACAACTATGAAGAAGCCCTCAAGCTAGAAGACGACCCCAACGATCGCGCCTTTATTTTATACAATATGGCCCTCGTCTTTACAAGCAATGGCGAGCATGAAAAGGCCCTTGATTTCTACACACAGGCCCTAGATCTCAACAGCAAAATGCCCCAGGCCCTTAACAACATGGCCGTGATTCACCACCATCTTGGCTCCCTTGCCCAGGAGAAGGGTGATGCGGACGAAGCTGACCGTTGTTTCGACCTAGCTGCCGATTGCTGGGCCAAGGCCATTCGCCTCGCCCCCAACAACTACATTGAAGCCCAAAACTGGCTGAAGACAACAGGGCGGGGAAATATCGATGTTTATTTCTGATCTTTATTGCTGTCCGAATTTCCCTGATATCCAAGGCCTACGCCTCTGCCGGGTTCACCCCCAAGGCACTCACCATGGCCTCGGCGAGCGTAGAGGATTCCAATAACTGCAAAGCCAAGGTTGAGCCAGCGGGTCCCAGGCCCGTTCCCTTCGGCACCACGGCCCGGGTGAATCCCAGGCGGCTGGCCTCCTGGAGGCGCTGCTCCAACTGCCCCACCGGCCGCAGCTGCCCCCCGAGGCCTAACTCTCCGATCAACACCGTGCCTGGGGGGAGGGTGAGATCCCGGAAGCTGGCCACCACGGCTGCCGCCACCCCCAGGTCCCCCGCAGGTTCATCCACCTGCAGGCCCCCGGCGACGGCGAGATAACAATCAAACCGAGACAGGGGCAAACCCAAATGTTTCTCGATCACGGCCAGGATTTGATGCAACCGATTCGTGCTGATGCCAGTTGCTGTGCGTCTTGGGCTGGCATAGCTGGTGGTGCTCACCAGCGCCTGCAGCTCCACCACCAGGGGCCGGGTGCCCTCAAAGGCCACGATGGTGGCCGTGCCGGAGCTGGGTTCTCCACCCCCTAGGAACAGCTCGCTGGGGTTGGTGACTTGCGCAAGGCCACCATCGCGCATCTCAAACACCCCCAGCTCGTAGGTGGCCCCGAAGCGGTTCTTGGCCGCGCGCAAGAGGCGATGGCTGGCGAAGCGGTCGCCCTCGAAGGTCAACACCGCATCCACCAGATGTTCCAGCACCTTGGGCCCTGCCAGGACCCCTTCCTTGGTGACATGGCCCACCAGCACGAGGGCCACCCCATGGTGCTTGGCCAACCGTTGCAACGCCGCCGCACACTCCCGCACCTGGGCCACCGTGCCCGGGGCGCTGCTGAGGTTGGGATCGTGGAGTGCCTGGATGCTGTCCACCATGGCCACCGCCGGCCGGAGAGCCTCCAGCTCCTCGAGAACCCGATCCAGATCCGTTTCCGCCAGCAGCTGAAGACCTTCCCCGCCAGGGCTGTCCTGCCGGGGGGGCTGGGGGACCAGCCGGCGCCAGCGCAGCCGGACCTGCTGGGCGGATTCTTCAGCGCTGACGTAGAGGACGCTGCAGTGACCCGCCATGGCCTGGGCCACCTGCAGGAGCAGGGTGGACTTGCCGATACCAGGGTCGCCTCCCAGCAGCACCAGGGCCCCTGGCACCAATCCGCCCCCCAGCACCCGATCCAGCTCGCTGAACCCCGTGTCCAGACGGGCCAAGGGTGGGCTGCCCTGGTCCTGGATGGGTGTAGAGCGCTTGGGGCCAAGGGGATGGTCCCTGCTCTCGGTGGGTTGGCGCAGGCGGTCGATGCGTCCTTCCCGACCGGCCGGCTGGGCTTGCTCAACGAGGGAATTCCAGCTGCCACAGGCCGCACAGCGGCCGAAAAACTGGCGGCTCTGGGCTCCGCAGCTCTGGCAGATGTAGGTGGAAATGGAACGGGCCAAGGGCTGTTTGTAAAGAAAGGTGGCTTTCGGTGAAAAGAGTGGCCCTCAGACCTTTTCAGTGGGTCGGATCCGTTGCTAACGCTGCGCCCTTGCAATGACGGCGACCACCCCGGCCAAAGAGACCATCCTTGTCGTGGACGACGAGGCCAGCATTCGCAGGATTCTGGAGACCCGTCTCTCGATGATTGGCTACCAGGTGCTGACCGCCTCCGACGGCGAAGAAGCGCTGGAAGCATTTCACCGTGCCAGTCCAGACCTGGTGGTTTTGGATGTGATGATGCCCAAGCTGGATGGCTACGGGGTCTGCCAGGAGCTGCGCAAGGAATCGGATGTGCCGATTGTGATGCTCACGGCCCTGGGGGATGTGGCCGATCGCATTACTGGGCTTGAGCTCGGCGCCGACGACTACGTGGTGAAGCCCTTCAGCCCCAAGGAGCTCGAAGCCCGCATTCGCTGCGTCCTGCGGCGCGTGGACAAGGACCAAGTGGCTGGCATCTCCAACACGGGGGTGATCCAGGTGGCCGACCTGCGAATCGACACCAACAAACGCCAGGTGTACAGGGGCGAGGAGCGAATCCGGCTGACGGGCATGGAATTCAGCCTGTTGGAGCTCCTGGTGAGCCGCTCGGGGGAGCCCTTCAGCCGCGGTGAAATTCTGAAGGAGGTATGGGGCTATACACCCGAACGACATGTGGACACCCGAGTGGTGGATGTTCACATCTCCAGGCTGCGTTCCAAACTGGAGGATGATCCTGCCAACCCCGAGCTGATCCTCACGGCTCGGGGCACTGGCTAACTCTTCCAGCGCATCGTTGACTCCGTTGCCTCAGAAGGACCCTGACCATCTCCGCTCCGCAGGGCGCCCGGCCCTGAACCGGCGTCAACGGCCGAACCGGACGATCCGGCGGCTTGTGATCTGGTACAAGCGCAACGCCGCGGTGACCAGCCTTGTGGACACCGCCAGTGCAGCCAGCTCCGTGGCGGGGGTGGCGGCGGGCACAGTCCTGCAGCCCCTTGTGCTCGACCCCCTGCGCCGTCTTCAACAGGGCGGTGCAGACCCGGAGGACTGGCCCTTGATCCATGACCGCGACCGGGTCTGGGTGGCGGTCGATGGGATGGGTGGAGATCACGCTCCAGGCCCCATCCTTGAAGGGTGTCTACGGGCCATCAGGGTTCTGCCGCTTCGCATCCGCTTCGTTGCGGAGCAGGAGCCGCTGCGACAGGCCGTGGCCTCCCTTGGACTAGGGGAGGAGCTGGAGGAGGCCCAGGCCCGTGGGCTCCTCCAGCTCGTGCCCAGCGGCCTTTCCGTGGGCATGAACGAAGAGGCGACTGTGGTGCGTCGCAAGCGGGATGCCAGCATCAACATGGCCATGGATCTGGTGAAATCCGGCCAGGCGATGGCGGTGTACTCCGCGGGCAACTCCGGAGCGGTGATGGCCTCAGCCATCTTTCGCCTTGGCCGGCTGAGGGGAATCGAACGTCCGGCCATCGGGGCCCTCTTCCCCACGAAGGACCCTGCCCAGCAGGTGCTGGTGCTGGATGTCGGTGCAAACACCGATTGCAAGCCTGCCTGGCTCCACCAATTCGCCCTCCTTGGGTCGATTTACAGCCGGGATGTGATGCAGGTGTCCAACCCGAGGGTGGGCTTGCTGAACATTGGCGAGGAGGAGTGCAAAGGCAACGATCTCGCCCTGAAAACCCATCCCTTGCTGGAGGGGGATGCACGGCTGCGCTTTGCGGGCAACTGCGAGGGACGGGATGTGCTCTCGGGCCGATTCGACGTGGTGGTCTGCGACGGATTCACCGGCAATGTGCTGTTGAAGTTTCTTGAATCCGTGGGCAGCGTGCTGCTGGACGTCCTGCGGGCCGAGCTGCCGCGAGGCCGAAGGGGCAAGGTGGGTTCGGCCTTTCTCAGGAGCAACCTGGTGCGCATCAAGAAGCGACTGGACCATGCCGAGCATGGGGGGGCCCTTCTCCTCGGCGTCGACGGCGTGTGCGTGATCGGCCACGGCAGCAGCAAAGCCCTCTCGGTGGTGAGCGCCCTCCGCTTGGCCCATTCGGCTGCAAGCCATCACGTCATGGAGGATCTCCACGCCCTCGGCGCAGAGGCGGCTGCGGCCACCTGTGATTGACTGATCCAAACCAGGCGCCCCAGGTGACGGAGCACACTGCCAACCCTCGCAGCTCCTCCGGCCTCCAGGGCATTGCCGTTGTTGGCTCCGGTCGAGCCTTCCCCGGCAACACGGTGAGCAACGATGCCTTGCGAGCCCTGGTGGACACCTCCGATGAATGGATACGGAGCCGCACGGGAATCGGAGCACGTCGGTTGGCGGGGCCAGGGGAAACCGTCACCACGATGGCCACAGCAGCCGCCCAATCAGCCCTGGGCCTTGCCGGGTGGGAGCCAGACCAGATCGATTTGATTCTGCTGGCCACCTCCAGCCCGGATGATCTGTTTGGCACCGCCCCCCGAGTGCAGGCTGCCCTGGGCGCCCGCCATGCGGTGGCCTTCGACCTCACAGCCGCCTGCAGCGGATTTCTCTTCGCCCTGGTGACAGCTGCTCAGTACATCCGTACGGGAAGTGCACGCCGTGCCCTCGTCATCGGAGCTGACCAGCTCAGCCGCTGGGTGGATTGGAGCGATCGACGCACGTGCGTGCTCTTCGGGGATGGGGCTGGGGCCTTGGCGATCGAGGGCTGTGCCAGGGAAAACGACGACCTGCTGGCCCATCGGCTTCGCTCGGATGGCACCCGCAATGCTTGCCTCACCCTGGCTCAGGAGGAACAGTTCCGGGAACTCCTCAGTGGAATCTCCACCCAGGTGGGTGGCTTCAAGCCCCTTTTCATGAATGGTCAGGAGGTTTATAAGTTTGCCGTGAGGGAAGTCCCCCTTGTGCTGGCGGACGTCCTCCAGGAAGCTGGCCTGGGTGCGCACCAAATTGATTGGCTCCTGCTCCATCAAGCCAATCAGAGAATTCTCGATGCGGTGGCGGAACGGTTTTCCTTGCCTGCGGAACGGGTCCTCAGCAATCTGGAGTCCTATGGCAACACCTCAGCCGCCACCATCCCCCTCATGCTGGATGAAGCGGTCCGGAGGGGTCAGGTGCAGCCTGGCCATCTGCTGGCCACAAGCGGTTTCGGGGCTGGCCTGAGCTGGGGAGCAGCCGTGTTGCGATGGAGCGGTCCTTCCGTCTCCACGTAATCTCCAACCCCAACAGCGCTTTTCATTCATGGCAGTGGCCTGGGTCTTTCCGGGGCAAGGATCGCAAAAACCCGGCATGGCGGAAGCCGTGCTCTCCCTGCCCGGGGCTGCGGAACGTTTTGCTTTGGCTTCCGCCCAGCTCGGGCGCGATCTGCTGGCCATCTGCTCGGCCCCAGAGGGGGGGGAGGGGCTTCACAACCTCAACGACACCCGCAACACCCAGCCCGCGCTCTTTGTGGTGGAAAGCCTGCTCGTCGATGCCCTCCACGCCCAGGGACGACGCCCGGACCTGGTGGCAGGCCACAGCTTGGGGGAATTGGTGGCCCTCTATGCCGCAGGAGTGTTTGATGCGGAAACAGGGCTGGCCCTGATGCAGCGCAGGAGTGAGCTGATGGCCGAGGCCGGAGGGGGGGCGATGACCGCCGTGATCGGATTCGACCCCCAGCAACTGCGGGATCTTGTGGCGGCCACCGAAGGGGTGGTCATTGCCAACGACAACAGTGAGGCCCAGGTGGTTCTTTCGGGCACTCCCGAGGCCGTCGCCGCTGTGAGCGGGGCCCTCCGCTGCAAACGCGCCATTCCCCTGGCCGTCTCTGGCGCCTTCCACTCCCCCTTCATGGCCGAGGCGGCGGCCCGATTCGCGGAAGAGTTGGAACAGGTGCCTTTTCGCGAGGCCACGGTGCCGGTGTTGAGCAACAGCGATCCATCCCCCGAGCGTGATCCGGAACGCCTGAAGAGCAAGCTGAAGCGGCAAATGACCAGCGGGGTGCGTTGGCGAGAAACCATGGGTCGCCTGGAGGGGGAAGGCATCCTCACCGCGGTGGAGATTGGCCCGGGAAATGTGCTCAGCGGGCTGATCAAAAGGAGTTGCCAAGGGCTGGTGACCGCCCAGGTGGGGAGCGCCGCCGATCTGGATCTGTGAAGCAACACCCCCTGGCCCATTCGGCGGAGCCCACCCTCCCTTACCAACTCGTGCGGAGGCTGCTCGTGTGGCCGTTCTTCCGGCTGATTCTTCGGGGGAGGACCGAGGGCGTGGCCAATGTGCCGCCCCAGGGGGGTCTGGTGGTGGTGGCCAACCACGGCTCCCATCTCGATCCGCCCCTCCTGAGTTGTGCCGTTCGTCGTCCGGTGGCGTTCATGGCGAAAGAGGAACTCTTCCGGGTGCCCCTGCTGGGGCCGATCATCCGGGCCTGCGGGGCCTATCCCGTGGCCAGGGGCGGAGCGGATCGGGAGGCCCTGCGCACAGCCTGCCGCAGGTTGCAGGAGGGCTGGGCGACAGGGGTGTTTCTGGACGGCACCCGACAGGTCGATGGCAGGGTGTCCAGACCCTTACCTGGAGCTGCTCTCCTGGCGGCCCGCACGGGCCTGCCCCTGCTCCCCGTGGCCATCATCAACAGCCACCGGGCCCTGGGTCCGGGGAGCCGGTTCAAGCTGGTGCCCGTGCATGTGCGCATCGGCACACCCATTGCTCCACCGGCCTCCACCCGCCGGGCCGATCTGGATGCCGTCACGGAGGCTGCCCAAGCACAGATCAATCGGATGCTGGATCAAGGGTTGATCACAACTCCTTTAATCGCCGCAACCAGCCCGCCAGCTCTGTTCCCCCCCACATCCTCAGATCCCGGCCGCTGATCACCCACACGACCGCCCGGAGCCCATCACCCCAAATTTTTTCTTGTGTTTCGTCCATGCAGCCCTTGCCACAGGGCACGGACACCGGTGTGAGGTGGATGCCCCGGCTGCCAGCCACAATTCTGCCCACCAGAAGGGCCCGTTCCATGTGGTCCGAGCTGGTGACGAGAAGGGCATGGCGAATGCGGGCCTGGCGCAGGTCATCCACCAGGGAGGTGAAATTCGTCAGCGTGTCGTGGGCCCTGTAGTCCAGTGTCACCTGGCCCGGCGGCAGCCCCTCCCGCTCCTGAAAAAGCCAGGTGGCATATTCCGGATTCGTGCCTCCGCTCACCACCACCGGGAGGCCGTCGGCCCGGGCCAGTTGGGCGGCGACCCGTTCCCGGGCGGGATCTCCCCCCAGCACGAGAATCATCTGCGGCGGCGGCGGGTCGGGCCACCACCAGCCACGGGAGAGCCATAGCAGGGCGAGCCCAGCCAAACCCACCCCCACCAGCGGCATCCGCAGGGGATGACGCCTGCCTCTCGTCCTGCGGCTCCGAGGGACCGGCCTCACTGGGGCTCCACTGGGCTGGTGGGATAAAGCGGCACCACGGAAGCCCAGGGGGCTGGCCTGCCAAGGCGTGCCGTCTCCTGGCTGATGGTCAGCAACTCCCCTACATCCTCAGGAAGTTGGGGCTGGGCTGGGACATGGGAGTGGTTCCCTAGGACCCCATGCAGCTCATCCTCCTGGCGATAAAGACGCGGTGGAACCAGCTCCGCGACTCCCCCCGGGCTGTCCGGATCCATTCGATAGAGGCCCGCCACCATCCCATGTCGCGGGAGAACCTGACTGAGAATGACGGGTTCAGAGGTGGGGTTCTCACCCAGCAGGCGCCGGGCCACCAGCTGAAAACTACTGATCCCATCGAGAGGCAAACCCAGCTGCTGGCAGAGCGTGCGGGCC
The DNA here is from genome assembly GCA_035284825.1 of Cyanobacteriota bacterium. GTDB lineage: Bacteria > Cyanobacteriota > Cyanobacteriia > PCC-6307 > Cyanobiaceae > Cyanobium. The sequence goes on along the minus strand of JAYKHG010000139.1, from coordinate 9,150 downwards.
ATGGCCACGCTGAGGCGTGTTCCCGTGAAACCGCCCGGTCCCGTGGCCACGGCCAAGCGAGCCAGGAGGGGCCACTCCCGGGCAGGGAGAACGGCCTCCACGCATGGCATCAAATCATTGGAGAGGCCCCTGCCCAGGGAAAAGGCTTGCAACACCCTGGGCCCATCCCGTTGCCCCAGGGGCTGGAGGGCAACGCCAAACGTCTCGGTTGAACTGTGGAGAGCCAGTAGCCAACCCACTGGCCCATGGTTCGCCGCTGCCGTCATGCCGGGATGGCCTCATCCGGCCTCAGGCGATGCCAATGGCCTGGATCTGGGGAGAAACTCTCACAACCGCGCACATCCCATTCCATGCCCACAGTCCCACCGGGCAGCTCGCGAATCTGGATGTGCACGTTGGGCCTCAAGGGATGGAACGTTGGCTGTGGATTGAGATGGGGAACGCCGTGCTGGCGCTCCACCGCGTGGTAGGCCTGGCAATCATCCACCCAGTGGCAATCCACACAGATACACATGCCGCCTGATCCAACGGGCACCCCCATTTTGGCGTGTGACACCGAGCCCCACCAGGCGTTGTGGAAGGTGTTGGCCCCCAGCCGATGGCCCTTGCCCTTCCAGGTTCTCCCCCCAGGCAGCGCCCTGGTCGGGGGTGCGGTGCGGGATGGCTTGATCGGTCGCCTGGGGGACCGTCCGGACTTGGATCTGGTGGTGCCAGCCAATGGGATTGCCCTGGCCCATCAATTCGCCCGTCAACTGGGGGGGACAGCCGTGGATCTGGATCGAGAGCGGGCCATTGGCCGACTTGTGCTCAAAGGGTGGACCGTGGATCTTGCCAAACAGGAGGGGGATTCCCTCTGGGCCGACCTGCACAGGAGGGATTTCACCGTCAATGCCATCGCCCTGCGTCTTCCCATTAGCCCGGAATCCTTAGCCCTGATCGATCCCCTCAACGGTCTGGGGGATCTCAAGCAACAACAGCTGAGGGCCATTTCAGAGGAGAACCTGCTGGAGGATCCCCTCAGGCTGCTGCGGGGCCTACGGCTGGCCTGTGAATTGGGATTCTCGATCACCGATCAGACCTGGGAGTGGATCCTGCACCGCGGGGCCAGCCTGGCCTCGGTGGCGGGAGAGCGCGTGCTCGCAGAGCTGCAACGCCTCGTGGACTGCGTGGAGGGGACCCAAGGGCTGGAGCTGCTGCTGGCCAGCGGACTGCTGGAGGCATGGACAGCCCCCACCGCAGGGGTGACCATCAGCCATCTCTGTGCGGAAGAGGCCAGGTTGCGAGGGCTCACGGAGGAAGAAACCGCGCTGGCCCTGCCAGTGGCCAGGCTGGCGTCCCTGCTGGATGAATCCAGCCTGGAAGCCCTGCACGGGAGCAACAAATTGCGTCGCCGCTGCAGGCATCTGCGGCGCTGGCGGCAACGGCTGACAACCGTTGATGCCGCAAAGCACCAGGGGTTCGGGGCCCTCCCTGAGGCGGAACAACTGGAGTTGCATCGGCAAATGGGCCCAGACCTGCCCGCTCTGCTCCTGGAGTTGGCGCCCCCTGCGGCACAAACGGCGCTGCACCGGTGGCGCGATGGCGGCGATCCCCTGTTCCACCCTGCGCCCCCCCTGGATGGACGGATCCTTCAGGAGCGGCTGGGATTGAGGCCGGGAGCTGGCCTGGGGCAGTTGCTAGACCACCTCACCACCGAGCGCGCTTTCGGCCGGCTGCCAAGGGATGCCTCAGATCAGCAGACCCTGACGGCCGCCCGGGCATGGCTGGAGACCACGGGGGACCGTTGCCATGATTAACTTCATGTTGCAACGGCGTCCACCATCGCCTGGCGCAGTTTTCTTCTCTTCTGCCACACCTTCCATGAGCGTTCGTCTTTATGTCGGCAATCTGCCGAGTGCTTTTGATGTCAAGGAGCTTGAGACCTTGCTCAGCGGTGTGGCAGAAGGAATCCGGTTCAAAGCCGTCAACGACCGCGACACGGGGGCCTGTCGTGGTTTTGGGTTTGCCAACGTGGATGAACCAGCTGTGGCTGAAGCCCTCATCGCCCAACTCAATGGCCAAGACTTCGCTGGCCAGCCGCTTCGCATCGAGGTGTCGGAGCGCCGAGACAATCGTAGTTCGGCCCAGCCCAGGGATGACCGCCGCACCTCTGGTAGCGCCCCCAGCCCAGCCCGCAAAGCCGTGGACAAAGTTGTGCATGCCGACAACGTGGAAACCAACGCCCCTGATCCCCGCTGGGCAGGGGAATTGGCCAAATTGAAGTCCCTTTTGGCCAACCAGACGGTTGGCGTCTGAGCCGAAGGCGATGGCCTCCTCCAACCCCCGGACCTGGGATTGGCGGGGCCATCGCATTGGCTGGGTTCGCGAAGGCTCACCCCAGGCCCCTTGTGCAGTGGTTCTCATCCACGGTTTCGGGGCCAGCTACCGCCATTGGCGCCACAACATCCCAGTGTTGGCGGAGCAGGCCGAGGTGTTTGCCATCGACCTGCTCGGCTTTGGCTCCAGTGACAAACCCCCCTCCCATTTGCAGGGGGAAACACCCTCCCCAAGCTCCGTGCGGTATTGCTTTGCCCTGTGGGCGGAGCTTGTGGCTGATTTTGTTTCAAGCCAGGTCACCTCAGGGAGGCCGCAACGGAGCATCAACCTGGTGGGCAATTCCATTGGTGGGGTGGTGGCCCTCTTGGCAACCCAGTTGCTCTGCGGGAGGGGGACCCCCCCCGAGCAAGTGATTCTGATCGATTGCGCCCAAAGGACACTCGATGAGAAGCGTGTCCAGGAGCTTCCCTATCTGCAACAACTCACCCGGCCTCTCCTCAAGAGGCTGGTTCGGGAGCGATGGTTGACCACATCCCTGTTTGGCTTCCTGGCACGACCTCCCTACATTCGCCAGGTGTTGGCCGTGGCCTATCCCACAGGGGAGCATGTGGATGACGAGCTGGTGGACCTCCTCTATCAACCCTCAAGGGATCCAGGGGCTCCCGAGAGTTTTCGAGGATTTGTCAATCTCTTCTCTGATGTCCTGGCACCCCATGTGTTGGCGGAGCTGAATGTGCCGGTGCGAATGATTTGGGGCAGCCGGGATCCCTGGGAATCCACGGAGGAGGCCGAGCGCTGGGCCCGCGATTACCCCAGCATTCGGGAGTTGCGGGTGCTGGATGGCCTCGGCCACTGCCCCCACGATGAGGCGCCTGAGAGGGTCAACCCCATCCTTCTGGAGTGGCTGAAACCTGAGCCATGCACGGTGCCAACTGACTAATGCACTTGTGCCAGAACGTAGGACAGGGGAAGATCCAGTAGTTTTCCTGCCGTTGGCACAAAAGCCCTGCGATTAAAGACGTCGAAGTCCTGACGTTCAATGACATCAAGAATGCCGCGATAGAGCCTGAGGGAAGCCCAAACGGGCCAGCGGGCATCTGCGGAAAGCCAGCGTACGCCCTCCTCAGATCGGGCAAACCAATCTCGGGCTCGGGCCAATTGAAAAGCCATAAGAGATCGCCAGTGATCATTTAAACGACCCGCGAGCAAATCCGATTCTGAATAACCAAAACGCTTCATCTCATCCGCGGGTAAATAGATCCGTCCACGGGAGCGATCCTCACCCACATCGCGAAGGATATTGGTGAGCTGATTTGCAATGCCAAGGGCAATGGCAGCCTGGCTCGGATCGGGCTGCTCACTCCAGGGGGCGGACGTGTAAGCCGAATCGAGGCCCATCACCGCCTGACTCATCAACCCGACGGTGCCGGCCACCCGATAGCAGTAAAGCTCAAGTTCGGCAAATGAGGCGTAGCGTTGCTTGGTGACATCCATCCTCTGGCCTTCGATCATGTCGAGATAGGCCTGCTGCGGCTGGGGGAAACGCTCCATGGTGTCCACCATCACCCGATCCAGATCATCCACCATGCGCCCATCAAATAGCCCCCTGGTTCGTTCCTCCCAGGCGTCAAGACGGGCCAGCAGGGTTTCGGCAGGCAGAGCCTGGGCCTGGGGGCTGTCCATCAGCTCGTCGGTGCGCCGGCACCACACATAGATAGCCCAAATGGCACGACGCTTGGCTGGGGGCATCAACAGGGTGCCGAGATAAAACGTTTTGGCCCACTGGGCCGTTTCCTGGCGACACCGCTCGTAGGCCTCGTCCAAGCTGGCCTGGGTAAGGAGGGGGGGAATGGAACCCACCACGGTCACCCTCCTGCGGCGACGCCAGCGAGAGCCGTGGAGGGGACGCCGGACCTCGCCCACGCGGAAATCGCTTGAGCACAGAGTTTGCCGCTGAGCACCGCCCCTTCCATCGAAGCCAAATAGCGTTGCATGGTGTAGTCCCCAGCCAAAAAGAAATTGGCAATTGGAGAGGATTGATCAGGCCTCAGCTCCTGACAGCCGGGCACTGTTTTGTAGACAGACAAGGGAGTTTTCACCACTTTTGATTTGCGCAGTTGGGCGGGTTGATCCGATCCAAAGTGCTGGGGGAAAAGACGCCTCAACTCCTCCATGGTGGCGGCGATGATGTCAGCATCAGACCTGCCAATCCAATCCTTGGCCGGCGCAAAAACCAACTCCAACATGGAGCGGTCAGGATCGGCATATTCTTTGCAGGTATTACTCATGTCTGCATACACACTGAGCAGATCACTGCGACTGAACAGTAGATGGTCGATCTCCGTGAGCTTGCGGTCAAACCAAAGGTGAATATTGATCACCGGCACTCCGTTCAGGCCTGACAACCTGGAGAAGTAAGGCAGTTTTTTCCAAGGGTCTGGCAAGAGAAGCTTCAGGGGATCCACCGGCAAAGCACTCACATACGCATCCGCCTGCACCCGCTGGGGCCCCTCACCACGAGCAGCCACTTGGAAGGCCGCGACGGTGCCATCCCCATGGAGTTCAATCCCGCGCAGGGCCCGCTCCATTACCACCTCCCCTCCACGGGCGCGGACATATTCGACCAGGGGCTCACAGAGGCGCTGGGGGGGATTGCCATCGAGGAAGGCCATGCGGGAGCCGTCTTTTTCCTGCAGGAAACGGTTCAAGGCGGTCAAGACAACTGTGCTGGAAATCTCATCGGGGCCAATGAAATTCAAAGCCTTGCTCATGGCCAAGAAAACTTCATCGTTCACACGCTCTGGGATGTTGTGAATCCGCAGCCATTCACTCCAGGAATAACGATCACAATCCTCCACATATTTCTGACCACGTAACATGGCAGGCACCAGACCCAAGCCGAAGGCAATCTTCTCAGGCCAGGTGAGCATGTCGTTGTTGGCCAGGATCGCAGCCACCCCGTTGATGGGAGCAGGCAAATCGGGGAAGTCGAAGCGGCTGTAGGTGCCAGGCACATCGCGTTGATTGAAGATCATGCTATGGCTTTTCCACTGCAGGCGATCTTCAATCTCCAACTCAGCGAACAGTTGGCGCATGTTGCGATAGGCACCAAAAAAGATATGCAATCCTGTTTCGTACCAATCCCCGTCGCTGTCCTGCCAGGCAGCCACCTTGCCCCCGAGCACATCCCTGGCCTCGTAGACCACGGGAGTGTGGCCGGCATCGCAGAGATATTTGGCGCAGGACAACCCAGCCAGCCCGGCTCCTGCTATAGCGACGCGCATGGCGGACCAAAAGACTGAAGGCAACCTTATCGGTCTGCAGCACCAAGGCGCAGAAACCAACACCCCCTCAGGGGACGGCCTTCTCCCTAGAGTCTTCCTATCCTCGTCCAGCCCAGTCGACCACCAGCCCCATGGACACGCTTCTCAAGTCCACCACCCGGCACGTGCGCCTGTTTACAGCCCGGGTGGAGCAGGGTGATTTGGTGCCCGATGCCAACCAGCTCACCCTCGACCTGGACCCCGATGACGAATTTCTCTGGGATGAGGCGGCCGTCGGCAAGGTTCAAGGGCGTTTCCGGGAGCTGGTGGCAGCCCACGCCGGGGAAGATCTCAACGATTACACCCTGCGCCGGATCGGTTCAGAACTCGAGGGGGTGATTCGCCAACTGCTGCAGGCCGGAGAGCTGAGCTACAACCCTGACTGTCGAGTGATGAACTACTCCATGGGTCTGCCTCGCACCCCTGAGTCCCTGTGACCCGATCCCGACCAGACAATCGGGGGAGCTACTCCGAGGACCGTCGTCCCTGGAGGGCGGAGCGCGAGGAAGCGGACAGGTGGCCGGGCCGAAACCCACGCACGGATCGGGAGTATCGCTACCGCGAAGACCCCGGGTTAGACGAACGAGGCGGGGGTCGAGGCCCTGGGATGGGCAAAGGAGGAGGCCCCGGCGGAGGCGGTTTCAATGTGGCGACGGCAGCATTGCTTGCTGGAGTTCTCGTCGTGGGGATCGGCATCGGCAGCGCGGTAACCAGCACCACCCAGGGCAACCAGGGCAACATCGCCAGCAGCCAACAGTTGGACATGGCCGTCCCCGACCCGGAATTTTGCAAGCAATGGGGAGCCAGCGCGTTTGTGATGGATATTGAGCTCTACACGACCATGAATCCCAGCAGCAGCTTTGTTACCCAACCCACCCTCCAGCCCGGTTGCGTGATTCGACGGGAGAACTGGGCCGTGCTCCAGAAACAAGGAGCCGTCACGGCTGAGCAGATGCGTGAATGCAAGCAACGGATGAACACCTTTGCCTATATCGGCTCGATCCGCGACAAACCGATCGTGCGTTGCGTCTATCAAACAGACATCAGCGGCAACAAGTTCCAGGTGCCAGGGGTGGCTGGAGCTTCAGATGATTCCGTTGGAGTCACCCCGGAGGGCGATCAGTTCTGAGATCCCCCGTTCAGGGGGAAACCGCCTGGGCAGGGAGCTCATTGGCTTTGGCCTGGGCCTGTTGGCGCAAGGGACTCTCGGGGCTGGCGAAGACGGGTAGCACTTCTTTTCGGAACGCTTCCGCGGCTCTGGAGCAGTAGCGTGCGGGGTGGCTGATCAATTTGAGTTGTCTACGGACCAGAAGATCAGCCACCTGGGGTCTGTGCAAGCTGCCTGAACTCAGCTCCCTTTCAATGGAAACCACCGGCAAAAAAGCCGCACCAAGACCGGATTGGACCGCATTCTTAATCGCCTCAAAGGAATTCAGCTCCATCTCAATCTTCATTCGCCCCACATCCAACTTGGAGCGCAACAGGAGTTGATCCACCATTTTTCGGGTGGTGGACTGGGCATCCAAACACACGAAACCCAGACGGTAAAGATCCTCCTTGGTGAGTTCGGGCAGACGGGACAGGGGATGTTTGGGGGGCAACACCAGGGCGAGTTCGTCATTGGCGTAGGGCACCACCTGGAGAAGGTCGTTGAGATCCGGCGGCAACTCGCCACCGATGATCGCCAGATCCACCTGGCCATTGGCCACCCCCCAGGCGGTGCGCCGGGTGCTGTGCACCTGGAGCTGAACGGACACATCGGGATACTTTTGGCGAAAAAGGCCGATCATCCTTGGCATCAAATAGGTGCCAGTGGTTTGGCTGGCGCCCACAATCAGGGATCCACCCTTCAAATTGTGGAGGTCGTCCAGGGCCCGGCAGGCCTCTTGGCACTGGCTGAGGATACGGTCGCAGTAGCTCAGCAACAGGTGACCCGCCTCGGTGAGCTGGGCTTTGCGTCCCCCCCGATCAAAGAGGGCCACATCCAGCTGCTTCTCCAGGTTTTGAATCTGAAGACTGACGGCCGGCTGGGTCACATAAAGGCTGTCGGCAGCTTTCTTGAAGCTGCCCTCACTGGCAATCGCCCGAAGGATACGGAGCTGATCAAGGGTGAAAGGCAGATCTGCCATGGGCTCTGGTGGTCCTCGGTGTGGTCCGCGGAAGGGTCCCCGGGTTGGCCGATGGCTGAACCGGCAAGTCAAATCCAACTGTAAGGGGGTTGCCGGTTGGCAGACTGATCCGCGAGGTCTTGCTTGACGACGCAATTGGCCATCGCCAGCCCCCCCCACCACAGCAGTTGGGTGATGGCCCTGCTGCTGGTCGCTTTCGCCGTGATCCACAGCGGGGGAGCAGCGCTCCGTCCCTGGGGGGCGGCCCGCATCGGCGAGCGGGCCTGGCGCCTCTTGTTTGCGGGGGTGAGCATTCCAGCCGCAGGGGTTCTCATCGCCTATTTCCTGAGCCACCGCTACGACGGCATCCGCCTTTGGAACCTGCAGGATCAGCCCTGGATGGTGCCTCTGGTTTGGGCGGGAACGGCCCTGAGCTTCTTCTTTCTCTATCCAGCCACCTACAACCTGCTGGAGATTCCCGCCCTGGCGAAGCCCGAGGTGCGGCTTTACTCGACAGGGATCATGCGCATCAGTCGCCATCCTCAGGCTGTTGGACAGGTGCTTTGGTGCGCCACCCACCTGCTCTGGATCGGCACCAGCTTCATGGTCGTCACCTGTTTGGGGCTGATTGCCCACCATGCCTTCGCGGTGTGGCATGGCGACCACAGGCTCCACAAACGGTTTGGGCCCGCCTTTGCACAGTGGCGAGCCGGCACATCCGTTCTGCCCTTCCAGGCTGTCTTGGCTGGACGGCAGCAGCTGCAGCTGGCGGAATTTCTCAAGCCATCCCAGGTGGGCATCGCAGTGGCCATCGGGGTGTTTTGGTGGGCCCACCGCTGGATCGGATCGGCGGCCACGGCGTTTTCCCGAACCCCATTGGCCCACTGGCTGGGCTGAGGTGACAAGGATGGCTGAATCCAGGGGACGGGCTGACTACACTTGACAGGCTGACGATTTGTGGGGATGCCTGCTGCTGATCTGGCCTGGTTGATACCCCTGCTGCCCTTGCTGGGCGCCTGTGTCACGGGTCTTGGCCTATTGAGCTTCAACCGCACGGTGAATCGCCTCCGCAAGCCAGTGGCCTGGTTACTCATTTCGTGTGTTGGGGCGGCGGCGGTGCTCAGTTTTGCCGTGCTGGCTGAGCAACTCGCGGGGGCAGGCACCCGGGAGGTGCTCTTCGACTGGGCCAGCGCGGGCACCTTCAATCTGCAGATGGGCTACAGGGTGGATGCCCTGGGGGCGGTGATGCTCTGCCTGGTGACCACCATCGCCCTGCTGGTGATGGTGTACTCCGACGGATATATGGCCCACGACAAGGGCTACGTGCGCTTTTTCACCTATTTGGCCCTGTTCAGCAGCTCCATGTTGGGTCTGGTGATCAGCCCCAATCTCCTGGAGATCTA
>JAYKHG010000138.1:0-20605 GCA_035284825.1 Cyanobacteriota bacterium | reverse complement strand
CACAGGGAAACAGCAACAAACCGGACCACCCCACGAAAACGAAGCGGTCGCGCTTGAGCCAGTCGTCCAGGATGTCGAACCATCCCCGGGCCGCTGGTGCGCGTCCTACAGCGATCGTCATGGGAAGAAAGCGGGGGTTCAGCAGGTCGGTAACCCGCTGGCGTGTGGGTACCGGGTGATGGTAACAACGTTCCCCTGGCTCCCGAGAAGGTCTACATGCCCTGACATCTGAACACACGATGGACCACCCTTGGGCAAGGACTGAAGACCATCACCCATGTCCGACGCGGCAGTATGGCCCGTGTGATGCTTCAGAAGGCCTTCATGGCTCCCAGCTCAGAAAAACGTCCCTTCGACCAGCTTGAGGCGGAGGGTGTCTTCGAACAGCCGGTCCTTGGTTCGCGTCGGCTCTCCAACATCCTCGTCGCAACAGCGGTCACCCTTGGCGGACTTGGTTTTTTTCTCACCAGCCTTTCGAGTCGGCTGGGGAGAAACCTGCTTCCCTTCCTCACACCATCCGAGCTGCCCTGGATTCCTCAAGGCTTGGTCATGGGTCTCTACGGGCTCGCTGCAGTGCTCCTGGCCGCTTACCTGTGGACGATCATCGTCCTGGATTTGGGGGGCGGAAGCAATCGATTCGACAAGGGGGCTGGTGTCGCCTTGATCTCACGAAAAGGACTCAGGCAACTGATTCAGGTGGAAGTTCCCTTGAGAGACATCCAAGCTGTCAAAGTTGAGGTCAGAGATGGACTGAGCCCCCTTCGCCGTTTAGCCCTTCGTATTCAAGGCCGGCGTGATCTGCCCCTCAGCCGTGTGGGGGAACCAATCCCCCTTTCCGATCTAGAGTTTTCTGGTGCAACTCTGGCTCGTTTTCTTGGCGTTCCCCTGGAGGGAATTTGAATGTCCTTCCTTCAGACTGCCCCTGTGAAACGAAGCTCGGTTCGTTTGATCCTTTTGGCATTTCTCCTCGCCTCCTGCTCGAGGGATCCCCAGGGTGCTGAAATCACTTGCCAGTCCAACCGGATCCCCTGTTTGAAGGGTATGGCGACAGTGGCATTGGATACTTCAAGGGGACGAGTCACCATCAAGCTCGATGGCAATAATGCACCACTGACCGCCGGCAACTTTCTCGATCTTGTCAAAAGGGGAGTTTATAATCAGACTCTTTTTCATCGCGTTGTCAAATCGCCTGTTCCTTTTGTTGTCCAGGGTGGGGATCCCCTTAGCGCTGATCCCAAAAGTCCCGCGAGTTCCTATGGTACAGGTCAATTCGTTGATCCAATGACAAGCGAAGCTCGTTATATTCCACTTGAATTCAGGGTCAAACCAACAAAGGCATTGGTCTATGGCCAGGAGATTGCGAAAACTGCTTCATCCTCACAACCCATTTTGTCCCACGAACGCGGTGCTGTGGCGATGGCACGATCTTCCGATCCCAATTCAGCAAGTGCACAGTTTTACATCGCACTGGAGGCACTTCCTGAACTTGATGGTCGGTATGCTGTGTTTGGTCGGGTGGTAGGTGGCATGGATGTGGTGGATCAGCTGGAACAGGGGGACAAACTCATCCGTGCCAGTGTCGTTCAAAACTAAGCAGGAACCCTGTTTTCGGAACGATTGGCTTTGAGCCATTCCGTGTTGACACCTGATGCCCTCTCAAGAGCCACCCGACCTGTGCGGGCAATCTCCAAAATTCCGTAGTGGGCCAGCAATCTTTCGAGGGCGACCAGTTTACCGGGATCACCAACGACCTCTAGCGTCATGGCGTCATCAGCGACGTCAACAACTTTGGCTCGAAAAACCTGAACCAAATCAAAGATTGCCGCTCGGTTTTCTTTATTTGAGGCAACTTTAAGCAGCATTAGCTCTCTTTCAACAGCTGGGATTCTACTGAGATCAATAACTCCGAGTACATTCACCAGCTTGTTGAGCTGCTTGCTCATTTGTTCGAGGGTTCGGTCGTCACCTTCAACGACCATGGTGAGTCGGGAGACCCCTCGTCGTTCCGCGGGCCCCACAGCCAGGCTTTCAATGTTGAAGCCACGTCGGGCAAACAATCCCGAGATCCGGCTCAGTGCACCTGATTCGTCTTCCACCAGCACCGATAGGGTGTGCTTCATTTGTTCTTTGGGGTGCGGAGCACACCTTCACGGTAGGTGCCGGTGCGCTGCAGCCAACCAATCACGACGTCATTGAAAAGGTCTGGTTTTTCGTCATGGGGGCAGTGCCCAGCTCCTGGGATCACAGTAACGGCGAGATCCTTCCTGAATTTTTGGCATTGCCACCCCACTTGGAGGGGTACGAGGAGGTCTTGCTCACCCCAGATCAGGAGCATGGGGTGGTCAAGGCGCTGCAGCAGGCTGGGCGCGGTGGCATGGAGGGGCCTCAAGGCCATGGCCATGCTCATCGCCCGAAGGGAACGGACCGCACCGGCCCTTCTGGCTGGACTCGCAATGAGCCGATGCAACTGCAAATCCTCAGCAACTGGCTCCAGGTAGGCCGCTTGAATGGCCAATTCCAGCAGGCGGGTGCGGGCCAACAGCGGAACCAGGACCTCCAGGGGGAGGATCCTGCAGAGCAATTCCACAAGAAAACGCTTGCTGTTGCGTTTCCATGGCGGGCGGCCTCCAGAGGAGGAGGCGTGCCGCGGAGACACCATCAGAAGGGTGGGATCCGGAAGCGGCGATGCCACAACGGCTTGGACTGCCTGGGGGTAAAACACGCTGCAGGTCAGGGCGACCAGCCCACCGAGTGAGTGCCCCACCAAAACAGCCGGTTTCTGCACCACATCAACCAGAAATGCCTGCACCTGACGGGCCCATAGACGATTGTCCAAGCGAAGTTCCCCAGGCTGGCTTGATGCCCCAAAACCAAGGAGATCAAGTCCATAAACACTCCATCCTGCCGCCGCCAGCACCCCTGCATTCCGACGCCAATGGCCGCTACCGGTCGCAAAACCATGGATCAGCAGCAGAGGGGGATGTTCTGGGTTACCCAGATGACGCCAGTGACAACGTTGTCCTTTCCAATGCCATTCATGATGGCCCCCCCAATCCACATCCCCAAGGTGGGATTCATTTCCTTGGCCTCTGGGGGATTGGGTGAAGGCGTTTGATGGACGGATCACAGAGGGTGGGTCGCTGATGGAACGCAATGGAAACAGTCAAAACTTTGAGTTTGGTCAGCTTCAAGACGAAGGACCCGTCAGGTTTCACACAGGAGACGGATTCTTCAACCCAGCGTCCAGGCCATCCAGAGATCTCGGGGTTCTTCTTGCTTGCATCCTGGCTCGTCGGAGACCCTTGCGGGTCTTGGATTTGATGGCTGGATGTGGGCTGCGCTCCCTCCGCTATCGGCTGGAAGCTCAGGCCTCGTTCCTGGTGGCCAATGATGCTGACCCTTCCCGTCTGCCCCTGCTCAAGAGGAACCTTGGCGCGCAAGAGGGGAAGTGTGTGCTCCGAATTTCCGCCGAGACGGCCCAGCGACTCCTTGCCTCGTGCCTTGTGCGAGGAGAACGCTTTGATCTGGTGGACTTGGATGCGTTTGGATCCCCTAACGCCATTTTGCCTTTGGCACTGGAGGCCTTGGCTTTTGATGGGGCGCTCTACATGGCCAGCACCGATGGAAGAGGGCCCACGGGCCACGACAGAACAGCGGGCTTGCGCCGCTTCGGGGCCTCGGTTCGCTGCCACCCCGCAAGTTGGGAACTTGCTTTGCGCCTGCAGTTAGGGGTGATTGCCCGGATGGCGTGGTGTCAAGGGCGGGGGATCGAACCGTTGTTGTCCTTTAGTGACGGGCGCTCCTTTCGAACAGCGGTGCGCGTGCAGCGTCACCCGTTGCCAGGGGAGGAGCTGCTTTTGGGACTTTGGGCGACCTGCCCTCGCTGTGGCGATCAGGAGGTTCAGTCCATGGGGCATCTCAAGTCATGGGGGAGCTGCCAATGCCCCTCGCAAGGTTGGGGGGTGAGCGGTCCCCTCTGGATTGGTCATCTCCAGCACACTCCAACGCTTAACGCGATGGCAGAAGAGGCTGAACGCCTCCCTTCCAGTCTTTCGAGAACGGGTGCTCTCTTGCTTGGGCGTTTGCAACGGGACCCGGGAGCAACGGCACGCTGCTGGCCCAGTGCTCTCATTGCGAGCCACCTCAAGATCTCCCAGGTCACCTTAAGACGTTTGGTGGGGGGACTCCGGGAGAAGGGATACGGGGCCTCAGCCAGTGGGGTCATGGCTGGACAACTCCGATCGGATGCCCCTTGGGGGACGATTCTTGCCTTGGCAGAGGAATTGGCAGGGGGAACTGCTAAATAGGTAGCTCCTTCCCCTGCGGATCATGGCCTCAGAGATTTTTGGGACAGCTGCCCTGTTTTGGGTGTTGATTCCTGTCGGTCTGCTGGGGGGCAGTCTGTTGCTAAAAATGCTGAAGGATTGAGATCCTGCCCCCAGGGGGCACGTCGCCCCCCTTTGCACGCCTAGGCTCAGCCGGCTTCCGTGCATGGGTCATGCAGGTTTTGGTGGTGGGCGGCACAGGCACCCTGGGGAGACAGATCGCGAAAAGAGCTTTGGAAGAGGGACACTCCGTGCGATGCATGGTGCGTTCCCCCAGAAAAGCGGCATTTCTGCAGGAGTGGGGTTGTGAATTGACCAGGGGGGATCTTTTGGATCTCGATAGCCTGGCCTATGCCCTAGAAGGACAAGAGGCCGTCATCGATGCTGCCACAGCAAGGGCCTCCGATCCCGGATCCTGTTATATCGTCGATTGGACAGGGCAGCAAAATCTTTTTCACGCCATGCAGAAGAGCGGCGTCTGCAGACTTGTTTTTTTCTCCCTACTAAAAGCTGATCAACATCAAGATGTGCCCTTGATGGAGATTAAGTCTTGCTCGGAAAAATGGTTGATGGCTTCAGATCTCGATTATACGATTCTGCGTTGCGCAGCATTCATGCAGGGATTGATCAGTCAGTTCGCAATTCCTGTTTTAGAAAGTCAAACGGTTTGGGTCAGTGGGGTACCCACACCCATTGCCTACATGAATACCCAGGACATGGCTCGTTTCGCTGTGGCGGCCCTTTCCAGGCCAGAAACATCAAGAAAAGCTTTTCCTGTCCTTGGTTCCCGCGCATGGACAACGGGGGAAATCACACAACTCTGTGAAAGGTTTTCCGGAAAGGAGGCGCGGGTGGTACGGGTTCCCCCTGTTTTTCTTGGGTTGATGAGATCTTTAGCCAATTTCTTTGATGCCAGCGTCAATGTGGCGGAACGGTTGGCCTTTGAACGGGTGACCGGAGGAGGGGAGCCATTGGATGCCTCCATGGAGGACAGCTACAGGGCGTTTGGACTGGATCCCGCTGACACCACATCCCTGGAGCAATACCTCAAGGAGTATTACGACACCATCCTTAAGCGGCTCCGGGACATGGAGGCCGACTTGGACAAGGATGCCAAGAAAAAGCTCCCCTTTTGATGCCAGCCCCTGGTTCTCCTGTACTATTGCGGCAGTGGGTCTTTGTAAAATCCCGTGTCTATAGCTCAGGTCAAAAACCTCCAGCGGCGCTTGAATCTGCTAGAGCAGGAAGCCACCGATGAGGTGAGCAGGGCTTGCGGTCATGAGCTCTGGCAAAGTCTTGGATTTGATGCCCTGGACGCAATCGAAGACCCGGAGCGTCGGGCGCGGGCCAACTTTTATTTCGGGCAACTGCAAACTGCCCGTCAATTGCTTGAGGTTCTTGCTTAACGCAGCAACCTCGCCAAGCGATGGGTTTCGTCTGGATCCGCATGGCGCCATTCACCCGCGTTCAGGCCAGAAAGGCTGAGAGGGGTGGCCCCATCCTCGAGGTCGATCGCCACCCGAATCAGCCGCAGGGTGGGTAAGCCAACGGCTGCGGTCATCCGACGGACCTGCCTGTTGCGGCCCTCCTGAAGCTTGAGTTCCAACCAACTGGTGGGGATGGACTTGCGGGAGCGGATCGGCGGAATTCGCGGCGGCCAGGCGGGGTTGCTGAGGGGACGAACTCTCGCCTCAAGCGTCAAACGGCGCTGAATCCACAGTCCACGCCGGAGTTGATCGAGTTGCGGCTCCCTGGCCTCACCTTCCACTTCAACGTGATAAGTGCGCCAGTGATGCCAACGGGGCTGACTTAAGCGAGCCTGAAGCCGACCATTGGAGGTGAGGACCAGGAGTCCCTCGCTATCGGCATCCAGTCGGCCGACGGCATAGACCTCGGGGATGGGGATGAACTCCGAGAGGGTTCCCCAGGGGCTCCCCACTTCTGGCGTGAACTGGCTGAGCACCCCATAGGGCTTATGAAAGAGGAGGGTGGTCAGGAAACGAAACGGGGGTGGTCGCGGCCCCGTAGAATAGGGGGTGCTCTTTGTTGGCCTGACTCCCCCGCATGATCGAAACGTCTGGTGTGATTGAAAAAGAACAGGGAAATGGTTTTTACCTGGTTACCCTTGAGCAACCAGCTGGCCATCAATGTCTTTGCAGGGCTGCTGGCAAACTCACCAAGTTTCGGATCAAGCTGCTCGCTGGGGATAAGGTGCTCGTGGAAATCAGTCCCTACGACCTCACCCGAGGCAGGATCACCTACAGGGAACGGAATGCTGGAGCAGCAAATCCCCGGCCAGCGGGCAATCGCCCTGGGGGACCAAGGAGGCGCTAACCCTCCTCGGGCAACAGCGAGTTGATGGCTTGCCGGAACTCACTTCTCTGCTTAACACCTTTCCATTGATTTTTCAGCTCCTTATCCAAAAATAACTGGACGGTGGGTGTGCCAGTTATACCTGCTTGGGTAGCGATATCCTGGTCTGTTTCAATATCGATTTCCACCCCCTGGGCTCGTCCCTCCAACTCTGCCAAGACCCGTTTGAGTTGGGGTTTGAGCACATGACATGGTCCGCATGTGGGAGAGGTATACACCACCAGCAGAGGTTTAGAACTCTCGTGGTACAGCCGTCGCAAGGCATATGAGCCCTTTTGCCAAAGGGCCCCTTCTGAGTAGTTATCAACATCACTGGTGGCTGTTCGCACAGGAGTGCCCGATGGATCTGGGTCGACGGTTTTTCGGGCTATCGTGACTGCCAGTTGATGGTGACTAAGCCAACGTTCGGCGGCAAGGGCTGCTTGACAGCCACTTGCTGCAGCTGTAATCCCTTGCCTCCATTCCGCATCTGCGACATCCCCGGCTGCAAACACCCCCTCGTGAGAAGTCTCAGGCCTGCCGGCACGGGTGATTAAGTAACCTTTCTCATCTAATTGCAGTTGATCTTTGAAAAGGTCAGTGTTTGGGGTGTGGCCGATGGCATAAAAAAGACCACGGATCCCCAAAGAACTTGTTTTTTTAGATGAGCGGTTGCGCAGGGTTAATCCTTCTAGCCAATCGGTGCCATGGACATCTACAACCTCAGAATTCCAATGAACAGTGATTGCTGGATTGGCGAGGACACGATCAGCCATCGCTGCGCTCGCCCGGAGTTTGTCGCTTCGAACAATCAGGTGAACCTTGCTTCCATATTTTGTGAGGTAAACCGCCTCTTCACACGCCGAATCCCCTCCTCCAACAACGGCAAGTTGTTCCTCTCGAAATTGGGGTGTGGCTCCATCACAAATTGCACAGGCGCTGATGCCACGGCTCCAAAATGTTTCTTCTTGCGGCACATGTAAACGGTTGGCACTGGCCCCGGTGGCCAGGATCAGGGATTGGGTGCGGATTGATTCTCCATCGGATGTCTCAACGGTGAAGGGATGGTCTGCGAGATCGATGCTCACCGCATCGGCCTCCACCAATTGGGTGCCCCAGCGCAGGGCTTGGGCTCGGCAACGGTCCATGAGTTCTGGACCCAGGATCCCATCGGGGAACCCTGGGTAATTTTCCACATGGGTGGTGGTCATGAGCTGGCCGCCAGGGATGCCTCCCTTCTGAAACCCAGTGATCAACATGGGTGAGAGGTTGGCCCGGGCCGCGTAGATCGCCGCCGTGTATCCAGCGGGTCCAGAGCCAATGATGACCACATTTTGAAGTGGGCGCTCGGATGGACCCAAGCCTTCAACATGGAGCGAGGAGGAACCCGGCAAGCCCATGGCCTAACACGGAATGAGTTTGAGTTGAGCCTAGGCAGAGCACAACCCATCTGGCTTGGTCGACACGTCCACGCACCAGCCGAGGCGGGAGTTTTAAGAAAATCTTCAGATTTCCAGAAGTCCGTCCGTTTCCCGATGCCCTGAGCGAAGGTTGGTTGGCACCATCAGAGCTGTGTTCTTGATCATTTCTGGATTGGTTTCAAGGGAAACCAACCATTCACGGAACTCCTCCGTCAACGCGTAACTATCTTCAAACCGCTCGAAGCCATCGAGAGCTGCCCTCCGGGCGAGGGCCCAGCAAACGGCAACAGTAATCCGCCGATGCACGGATGCTTCCATTCTCAGCGATACACTCCGACGAATTATGCCAGAGGCTTACCCGCCAAGAGGTGTGTTTTGGCACAAAAATTTTTGCAAGACCTGCTGGGGGCGAAATTTGTGTTGCACCTCCAACAGGCTTTTACCCTAAGCGCTGGCTTCGGCGTGATTGAGTAGCAATTCTTCAACTTCCCTCAAGCTATCGCGCGCTTGCTGGCGAGCCCGGGAGAAATCACCATCGGCCTCTTCCTGCAGGGCCCCACCAATCCGGTCTAAGAGTGCCTCTTTCTGTTCACTCAGGAGAACAAGAATTTCCTTTTCAATTAAATAACGTATGGCCACGCTGCGGAGATTATTTTTGCTTGCCTCCGCCAGGGTGCCTTGCACCACTTCGTCAACAAAAAGACGCTGCACCTCCCGACTGCGTAGGAAACTTTCAAGGGCATTGATCGTGCCATCCACAACAGTCCGCTCCACCTCCGCGGGCTCCGTTGATAGTTTGAATTCCCAGTCGAGGTGTCGTCTTTGCCAGCCCTGCTGGTGAAGACTTGGCATCACCATTTGGGAAAAGCTATCCACAGCGATCTCGTAGGTTCTCTCAGCAACCTTCTCGCACCAAGATTGACCATGGGTTGTGAGCTGTTGTTTCACTTCCTCCCGGTTGACATGGTGCCCCCCATGGTGGCTGTGGCAAAAGCCATCAGGGCAGTCGAGAGCAGAAAGTGCCATTTGAACAACCAATAAGACCAGCTTCTCTGGTTTAACCACTTTGGAGGGCTGGCCGCCGATTCATCGGAAAGTCTCCAGCTTTTGCTTGGACAGGTGGGGGACTCCAGACAATCGGCCGGGAGGTGTTGCCTCCCATGGCCAGTCAGATCTAATCAGAGAGGGATTAGCCCTTTTCTCTTACTGGATGAAAATACTGATCCCTCGGGAGTGGGCCGCGGGCGAAAAACGCGTTGCCGTCACCCCCGAAACGGTCCGTCGACTGCAGGGTCGCCAGATCAACATTGAGGTGGAGCGAGGGGCTGGGGTGGCTGCAGGGTACCCCGATGACCTCTACAACGCCATCGGGGCCTCTGTCGTCGACAGCGAAGCCCTGGATTGGAGCGGTGCCGACGGCGTTCTCTGCGTCCAACCCCCTGCCCCTGATGCTTTGGCACGGATGCGTCAAGGCTCTCTCCTTGTGGGTCTTTTGGCGCCCCACGGGGCCCAGGAACTGACCCAGCTTCTGAACAATCGCTCCATTTCCTCCATCGCCCTCGAACTGCTGCCCCGCATCAGCCGGGCTCAGTCGATGGATGTGTTGTCCTCCCAAGCCAACATTGCTGGATACAAGGCTGTTCTGTTGGCGGCAGCCGAACTGGATCGTTACGTGCCCATGCTGATGACCGCAGCCGGAACGATTCAGCCAGCCAGGGTGTTGATCCTCGGCGCTGGTGTTGCAGGCCTTCAAGCCCTGGCGACCGCCCGGCGGCTCGGGGGAGTGGTTTACGTGTCAGATGTGAGAGCCGCCGCCAAGGAGCAGGTGGAATCCCTGGGGGGACGTTTCTTGGACCCCCCCTCAGAACAGGATCTCCCCTCTGAGAAGGGGGGATATGCCACCCAAGCTTCAGAGACGTTCCTTGCGGCCCAAAGGAAACAGCTCAGTGAACAGTTGGCCCTGGCCGACATGGTGATCTGCACGGCCCAAGTGCCTGGACGCCCAGCCCCAAGACTCATCAGCGAAGACATGCTCGATCGAATGCGGCCAGGCTCGGTGGTGGTGGATCTGGCCGTCGCCCAGGGCGGAAACTGCGCTGGAACGGTTCCTGGGGAAACCGTGATCCGATCCGGCGTGCGTCTGATCGGAGCGGAAGCCCTTCCGAGCTCCGTGCCCAACCATGCCAGTGCGCTCTATGCCCGCAACGTGGCAGCCCTGATGGAACATCTGGTGCATGAGGAAGGGGGTCTTCGCCTCGACCTCGACGATCCGATCGTGGAGGCCTGCCTCCTCACCCACGCCGGAGCCTGTCGCCGCGATGACGTGGTGCAAACAGCTCCTCCTCCCATTCCCGCTGGAACCGTTTCATGACAACCCTGACCCAATCCCTCTGGGTGCTCCTGCTGGGTAGCCTCCTGGGCTTCGAACTGATCGGCAAAGTGCCTCCGACATTGCACACCCCGCTGATGTCAGGCGCCAATGCCATCAGTGGAATCACAATGCTGGCTTCCCTGACCTTGATTCAGCAGGCCGGTGGAAACATCCCCCTTCAGGTCATCGGAGCCATCTCCCTTGGATTTGCCCTCTTCAATGTGATCGGAGGTTTTCTGGTAACCGATCGCATGCTCGCCATGTTTCGCCGCAAAGGAAACTCCTGATGACTCTCTTTCTTTCTCATTTCCCCCAGGTCATGGACCTGGTGGCCGTCCTGCTGCTTTCCCTAGGAATCAAAGGGCTGTCCAAAGTGCGCTCGGCCAGGGCAGCCAACGGACTGGCCGCCCTGGCGATGGGATTGGCCGTTTTGGGCCTTCTTGTTCAAGCCCAACCGACTGCGGAAGCTTGGCTTTGGATCGCTCTGGGGTTGGCCCTGGGGGGCTTGGCGGGAGTGGCCACCGCCATGAAGGTTCCGATGACGGCCATGCCCGAAACGGTGGCTCTCTTCAATGGTTGCGGAGGTCTGGCCTCCCTTCTGGTAGCCCTGGGAGTGGCCCTGTTTCAGGGGGCCGGAGCCGGTGCCGTGGAGAGGATCTCCATCGCGGTTTCCCTCTTCGTCGGCGCGATCACCTTCAGCGGTTCCATCGTGGCCATGGCAAAGCTGCAAGGCTGGCTTGAAACCCCTGCCTGGACCCAAAGTTCCCTGCGGCACGGGGTGAATCTGCTCCTGGCGGTGATCTGCCTGGGTGCGGCTGTGGTGTTGTGCCTCCAACCCGATGGCCTGGCCCTGTGGGTGGAAGTGATTGCGGCCACCCTGCTGGGGATCGGGGTGACCCTCCCGATCGGCGGGGCGGACATGCCCGTGGTGATCTCCCTGCTCAACTCCTATTCCGGGGTGGCGGCCGCCGCCGCAGGCTTCGTCGTGGGGAGTCAGTTGCTGATCGTGGCGGGGGCCATGGTGGGTGCGGCTGGATTGATCCTCACCCAGGTGATGTGCACGGCGATGAACCGATCCCTGTTGTCCGTTCTCTTCGGAGGTGCCCTTGGGGGGGCAACAGCCGCCGTTGGTGGCGGTGGCAGCGAAGCGGGATACACCCGGATCACCAGTTGCAGCCCAGAGGAATGCGCCATGGCCCTGGAGCAGGCCGAGCGTGTGGTGTTCGTGCCCGGCTATGGCCTGGCCGTGGCTCAAGCCCAACACTCCCTGCGTGAGCTCTCCAAACTTCTTGAGGCCCATGGGGTGGAGGTCAGCTATGCCATCCACCCGGTGGCGGGTCGGATGCCAGGCCACATGAATGTGTTGCTGGCTGAAGCGGATGTGCCCTATGAGCAGCTTGTGGAGATGGACGCCATCAACCCGGAGTTTCCCCGCACTGATGTGGTGATCGTGTTGGGGGCCAATGATGTGGTGAACCCCCAGGCCAAGAATGATCCCACCAGTCCGCTCTATGGCATGCCCGTGCTGGAGGTGGATCAGGCACGCCAAATCTTCGTGGTGAAGCGTTCCCTTGGGGCGGGCTATGCCGGCATTGCCAATGCCCTCTTCGAATTGCCCCAGACCGCCATGGTGTTTGGGGATGCCAAGGCTGTGCTGAACAACCTGCTTTCCGAGTTGCGCTCGATTGGCGTCGGCAAGGAGAAGGTGGCAGCCTGAGGTGTCGCCTCTGAGATGTGAGCCAACTCCTGCACCTCCTGGAGCTGGCTCCCTTCAGGCAGCGTTTTCCTTGGCTGGGTCCTGACCTGCAGACCCTGCGCAACACCTTGCGGGCGGCCAAGCCCCAGCCCGAAACGGGCCAGACCTTGGAATTTCAACTGCCAACGGGGGGACGCCTGCTGGCCAGGCTCGATTTCCCCGGGTTAGGCGCACCCCCCCGGGGGCTGGTGGTGGTGGTCCATGGGATGGGGGGATGCAGCGATGATGGCAGCCAGCGCAGGCTAGGGAGGGCTTTGAACCGGGAGGGCTTTGCCTCCCTCAGGCTCAATTTGCGGGGTGCGGGGCCCGGGAGGACCCTGGCGAAGGGCACCTATGCGGCCCGTTGCTCCTCCGATCTCCTTCCCGTGCTCAAGGAATGCCGACGGCTGGCCCTCGGCCTATCCCCGTCGGGACGTGCCCTTCCCCTTGGGGCGGTGGGCCTCTCCCTCGGGGGGACCATTCTTCTCAATGCCCTGCTGGATGGAGATGGCCTGAGCCGCCCCGTTCTGGAGGGGTTGGTTTGCCTCAGCAGCCCCCTGGATCTGCTCCGCTGTGCCGAGCAGATCGAACGGCCACGAAACCTCGTGTACAGACAGTGGCTAGTGCGAAGGCTCATCCGGCAGACCCTCGGCGATCCGTTCGGGCTGACGGAGGAGGAACACCGTGGGTTACGAGGACCCCACAGGCCCACAACGATCCGGGAGTTTGATGACTTGATCACCGCTCCCCGCTGGGGTTTTGCGGGCGTGGAGGCTTACTACAACGCATGCAGCCCCTTGCCCCGCCTGCGGAAGAGCCTCTTTGGCATGCCCCCCTTGTTGTTGGTGCATGCCAAAGATGATCCTTGGGTGCCCGTGGAGGCGGCCACCCAACTGGCAGCGGAGATTGGGGCGCTCAAGAACCGGAGTGATGCCGACCCCCGGCCGTGCCCATGGCCAGACGTGGTCATCACCGAGGGAGGGGGGCACAATGGATTCCACGCCCCTGGGGACTCTGGGGAGGGGTGTTGGAGCGATCGGTTAGCCGCCCTCTGGTTGCGGCAGGTGCTGATGCAAACCGCTGCGACTTAGGATTAGATCGTATCGACTTGCGCTTCATGGCTCTTCTGGACAATTTGATTGACACTGTTCTGGCCAAGGTGGCTGGAGACCAGTCGAGCCTCCTCTCCAAGTTTCTCAAGGACAATGGGGGAGTGAGCGGATTGGCCGAAAAATTTCAAAGCGGTGGCGCCGGGGAAATTTTTGCCAGCTGGGTCAGCACTGGAGATAACAAGTCCATTGCCGCAGAGAAGATCAGCGCCATTCTCGGATCCGCCCAGGTGCAGCAGATCGCCCAAAAGTTGGGGGTGGATCCCAACCAGGCATCTGATCTCATCGCGAATCTTTTGCCCCAAGTGATCGATAAGATCACCCCTGACGCCAAGGTGGAACCAAACCCCGAGGCCCAGCCTCCAGTCGCCTGAGGCTGACCATTTCCAGCTCCGGTCCTAGGGCCTTTCGGCCCTAGGACCCAGAGATTTGACCTGGGATCTGGTCAATCCGCCCATCCCTCTTCAGTTTGGCCTGGATCTTCAGCCATCCCAGTCCCACTGGCAAACCCAACACAAGGGGGACGGCCGTTAGCCCAGGTCTGCTGCTGGCCGCCAACAGAGAAGCCGCGACGGCCAATCCACCCAGGAGAAAGGATTGGCCTGCACTTTGTTGAGCCAAGGCCAGCCTCCTAAGAAGACGGTCGGTTTCACCGGCGCGAATTTGCACTTGCAAGTCGCCTTGTTCGATGCGCGACAAACTTTCATCCAGCCGCCTGGGAATTCCCAAAGCCCGGCTACCCACATCCGCCGCCTGACGGGTGATCTCGCCGAGAAGGGCATTGGGGCCTGGGCCGCTGGAGGTCATGAGGGGGAGAAGATAGGGACGGGCGATCGCCATCAGGCTAAAGCCGGGATCAAGGCTTCGTCCCACCCCTTCGAAGGTGGAGAGGGCGCGCATCACGAAGATCAGCTCCGCTGGCAGGCGAAAGGGTTGCCCGTAGACCAGCTCATAGAGATCTCCAGAGAGCTTGTCGATCATGTTGCTGCTGAACGGGGGGGTGAGGGCCTCGTTGAGCATGAGGCGCACCAGCCGTCGCACAGGGCCTGGATCAATGCCCGTGGCAATGACCCCTGCGGCCTGAAGCTCCTCTACCAAACTCGCCGCGTCACGGGTGGCAGCGGCCCGCACCATCCGACCCAGCCTGCTGCGCAGCCGCTCAGATAGTTGCCCCATCATGCCGAAGTCGTAGTAGATGAGAGCACCATCAGCGGCGACCGCCAGGTTGCCGGGGTGGGGGTCGGCATGGAAAAAGCCGAAGCGCACCAACTGCTGCAGGTAGCTGGCCGCACCTTTTTCCGCCACCGTGGCGGGCTCAACCCCGGCCTGGATCAGGGCCTGCCGATCGGTGATCTTGATCCCGGGGACAAAATCCAGGCACAGCACACGGCGGGAACTCAGCTCCCACACCACCGCAGGGATTCGAATGCCCGGATCATCGAGGAATTGCTGGCGAAAACGGGCCGCATGCTGGGCCTCGAGGCGGAAATCCAGCTCCCGGAGCAGCACCCGCCGGCACTCCTTGGCAATGGCAATCCAATCGCGGCCCTGGCCCCAACGGGGATGCCGCTGCACGGCGACGGCCACCTGCTGTAACACCTCCAGATCGAGACGAAACAAACGCTCCAATCCCGGACGCTGCACCTTGAACACCACCTGCCGCCCGCTGCGAAGACTGGCCCGATGCACTTGGGCCAGGCTGGCCGAGCCAAGGGGATCCACCTCCAGATCGATGATCTCCAGCCGCCGCTGGCCCAGCTCCGTTTCGAGGATGGATTCCACCATCGCGAACGGGAACGCCGGCACGCGGTCCTGCAGGCTGGCCAGCTCCTCCACCACCTCCGCGGGCAGCACGTCCGGCCGGGCCGAGAGCAACTGACCCACCTTGATGAAGGCGGAGCCCAGTTCCAAAAACTGTCCCGTCAGCCAGCGGGCCAGACGGCGCTGCCGATGGGCCTGGCGCTCGGGGGTCATTCCCCCGGGGTAGGTCCAGGGGCGGCCATCCCACCAGAGGGTTGTCACGAGCCTGAGCGCCAGCCACCAGATCCGCAGGGGGCGGGTCCAGGTGTTCCAGCGGAGACGACTGGTTGCCCCCAACCCGGCGGACTCCATCAAGCAGACCTCGCCGGATCGCCCCCGCCGATGGGCTGCTCCAACTTGCGTGTCAGGGTCGCCACCTGGGCGCGGAGGGCATCGATCTGCTCCTGGGGATCGTTGGAGGCGGCTGGCCCCCCATGGGCATCAGGGTTGGACTCCCCATGGTCAAGCCGGCGGGCTTCCTGCTCCACCTCTTCCCAAAACAGGCTGAATTCCTGCTGCAGGCGCTGGGGAGCGTCCTGGGCGAAAACGGCCAGTTCCGCCACCCGATCGGCCAGTTGGCTGCCCAAACGGGCACTGAGCCGATTGATCGTGGCCTGAAGCAGGGATTGCGGAGTGCTCATCGCGGATCAGGCTCCATTGGCGCACTGTGGCAGATCAGGGCAGGGTGGCGGGGGCTTCGCCGGAGGACTGGGGCGCTGGCGGGGTTGGGGGCGCCACGGGCAAGGGGGGTGGCGGCAAAACTGGGGGTGCCACTGGGGAGCTTTCAAACGCTGGGGACTGGGCCGTGCCACTGGGTGGCTGGGTTTCCGTGGGGGGGACCTCTTGAGGTTCGCTCCCTTGATCGGTGGGGGGCTCTTCTTCTAGCTTGCGCTCCTTCTCCTTCTCCTCGCGCTGTTTGCGGGAGAGCTCCTCAAGGTCTGCCGTCAGGGGCTTGGCCTTCTCTCCATGTTGTCCCCGCAACTCCTCCAGCGTGGTGCCGCTTGGGGTGGACGTTGGCTTGAAAGCCGGAGCCTTAGGGGCACCCTCCCCCCAACGCACCTCCAAGAGCCGTTGGGTGAGGCCGTATCCCAACCCAAAGAGCACTCCCAGCAGGAGCCAACGGCGCCAGCGTGGAGCGGGAGGGGTGGGAGCACGGCGGGCCTGCCGTGGTCGAGTGGTGGGAGGCGGAGCCGTGGCCATGCGGCAAACCCTTAACTGGGTGGGCCCATCTTGCCCTGGCTTCAGCGGGGATGCCCGTGTCTGGGGGCTGGAGAGACAAGATGGTGGCAGTTTGTTGGGGCCTGGTGGTGCAGCTTTGGTCTCCCCTTCCCGGTGGCGTGTCGGCCCCCCGGGGCTTTCAGGCGGCTGGCAGCACCGCTGGCCTGAAGGCGTCTGGCCGGCCTGATCTGGCTTTGCTGCTGGCCCCTCAGGGAGCTGTCTGCGCTGGCACCTTCACCACCACGGTGGTGCGGGCCGCATGCGTGGATCTCTGCGCGGAGCGCCTGCGGACCTCCGGCGGGCGGGCCCGGGCCGTGCTCATCAATTCGGGGCAGGCCAACGCCTGCACCGGGGAGCGTGGGCTGATGGACAGCCTTGCGGCCACGGCGGCATTGGCGGAGCCATTGGGCCTCCCTCCAGAGGAGATTCTCATCTGCTCCACCGGGGTGATCGGGGTGCCAATTCCCATGGAGATCCTTCTGGGAGGTTTGGGGCCTCTGGTGGCCGCCCTCAGCCCCAATGGAGGCCCAGCGGCTGCTGAAGCCATTCTGACAACGGATCTGGTGGCCAAGGAATTAGCCCTTGAAGCCTCCCTCGATGGAAGGGCTGTGAGGATCGGTGGGATGGCCAAGGGATCGGGCATGATCCATCCCGACATGGCCACCATGCTCGGGTTTCTGAGTTGCGATGCGGGAGTGCCCCCTGATGTGTGGCAGGGGATGGTGAAGCGGGCCGTGGACCGCTCCTTCAATGCGATCACGGTGGACGGTGACACCAGCACCAATGACACCTTTCTGGCCTTTGCCGCAGGGGAACCCCTCGCCCCAGCCCATTTCAACGCGCTGGAGGATGGGCTGACGGCCGTGGCCCAGCACTTGGCCCGAGCGATTGCCCGGGATGGGGAGGGGGCCACCTGCCTGATCGATGTGCAAGTGCAGGGGGCATCTGATGGGGAGGCGGCCCGTGCCATCGCCCGCACGGTGTGTGGTTCTTCGCTGGTGAAATGCGCCATCCATGGGCGTGATCCCAATTGGGGCCGCATCGTGGCGGCCGCTGGTCGGGCCGGGGTGGGTTTTGATCCACAGGCCGTGGCCCTCTGGCTCGGGGAGCATCAGCTGATGGAAGGGGGCCAACCCGTGCCGTTTGATCGGTCCGCCGCCACGGCATACATGCGGGAGCGGGCCGCCGGCACCTACTTGGTGGATGACAGCGTCGTGATTCGGCTGGTGGTGGGCAGCGGCCCGGGGATGGGGAGGGCGTGGGGATGCGATCTCTCCGACCAATATGTGCGCATCAACGCCGATTACACGACGTAGGCGAGAAGAACAAGCAGTGCTGGCTTGGGGCCCCTAGGGTTCGGCTACAGAACATTTTGTGATGAGGCAACCCCTTCGCCTGGCCACGCTGCTTTTGGTTGTTCTCGTTGTGCCCATGGAGGCCCTGGCCCAGAAGGCTTCCTCCTCCAACGGCGGCCCAGTGCCTGCCACCTATGCCACGAAGGCTGAGGCCGAAAAAGCCGCCAAACTGTTCCACTGCACCGGTGCCCACCAAATGGGTGATCGGTGGATGCCCTGCCAGGCCCATGGGAATGCCCATTCCCACTGATCCCCCCACAGGCTTGGATGGACGGGGCTGCGGGGGAAAGCCCAAGCGATTTGCCGTTGGAATCGCCCCCCTGGGGGTGGTGTGGAAGGGATGGGGCTGAAACGGCTTGGCTGGGGACATGGAGACCCTTTACGCCTACCCAAGCAAGGCTGAAACCCTGCTCAGGGCCCAGGAGCTGGGTTGCAGAGATGTCCATGCCATGGGATCCCTGTGGATGCCATGCGCGACCCACCCTGTCGCTCCAGCGAATCCCCAAGGGTCCCCTGACCCTCCATAGTGGATCTGAGGTGTCTGCAGTCGACGCCCCCAACAACGACTCATGAAACGCTTCTTCCTCCCCACCACCGCCCTTGCCGCGATGGTGGTCCTGGCCCTAGGAGCCCACCCTGCAGAGGCCCATGGCAGTGCCGCGGGGGGCGCCCTGGCCGGCCTGGCGCATCCTTTGTTTGGGGTGGATCACCTGCTGATGCTTCTGGCCGTTGGCGCCGCAGCCTCCGAGCTATCCACCCTCCTGCTGGCGTGGGCCCTGGGAGGAGGGGTCATTGGGGCCGTTGCCAGCTACGGCGGCTGGACGGTGCCTGTGATGGAGACTTTGGCGGCCCTGGCCATCGTGGCCGTGGCTGCCATCACCCTGGTCTGGAGTGGAAGGCGCCATGGCGAGCGGTCCATCCAGCTGCTCAGCGGGGTGGTAGTTGGCGCCGGGGTGGCCATCCACGGGCTGCTCCATGGCATGGAAGCCCCTTCCGATGGAAGCCGGCTGCTCTGGTGGGCAGGGGCCCTGCTGAGTTCGGTGGTGCTCTGTGGGGGCACAACCTGGCTGCTGGGTCGGCTCGGGCAAAGCTGGGGCAAGTTGCTGGCACTCACCACACTGATGGCGGGTGGTGTGCTGATTTTTGTGGGCTGATTTTTGTGGGCTGATTAACCCCCTCCAGCTCATCACTCCCCTTCAAAGGGAATTCAACGCTCGCTCCAACGTCTTTCCTGGGGATGGGAAGTGCTCAGCAGGAGGGTGAGACCCACAAGGATCCAAACCCCAGCAGAGATGAACTGGAACATTTTGTTGTTCGCGACGATGTGCAAAGGAGCCCACAGGGTGATGGCCATGGCAACCGCAAGGATCATCAACCAACCCTCCTTTGGCTTCCGCAGAGACAGGGCAAAGATGGACAGCATCGCTGGATAGAGCATGATGTTGTCATAGGGATGGTGATAAAACATCAGGCATCCCAAAACACCACAGAGTCCCTGAAGCCGGAGGCTCGGGACGCCCTGATCGAAAGCCCTTGCAATGAAGGCATGGGCGCTGCTCTGGCGCCAGAACGGAACCCTTTTTCCTGAGGCCATCTGGCGGAACCCCACCGCAACTCCCAGGGTCAAAACAATCAGGAGAACTGCGGTTCCTGGCCCCAAGAGATGAATCAGGTTGATGGTGCCGGCATGGGCGAAATTGAGCCTTTTGGGCTCCAACCAAACCGATAGATAGTGGAAGGGGGCAACGTGGGTGTAGAACAATGCCCCTCCCCCCAGCAGAAGCAGTGCTGACAGTCCCAGGAGGAGACCTCCCCGGTTTGGAGGTTTGAGCAACGGGAGGGCAAAGGTCAGGGCGATTTGGGGTTTGAGCATGGCTGCGGCCCAGCAGAATGCGGCCGCAACTGGCCTTTGGCGTTGCAGCAGCAGCCACTGGAGGCTGATCAAGCCCATGCAGACCATGGAGAATTGCCCTTGAAAGAGGCCGTAGCTGTTCCCACTGATCGCCGCGGGCCCTAGGGCTCCTAGACAGGCGGCGGCTGGCCCTGCGAAACGGAGGCTTCTCCAACCGATCCAGCCGATCAGCCCCAAGGAAAGCAGGCTGAGGATCCGCACCACCGCCCATCCCTGGGCGAGTCCGCCGATGCCAAAGAAAACGGCAAACATCGGCAGTGCATAGGGGGGATAGACGGTATAGGGAAACCCCTCAGGCACTGGATGGGGCACCAAGATCCCCATGGGATAGAGCCCCTCTTTAAAGACGGCGTACTCTCGAGCTCGACTGATCAAATCCGCTGCGGGATGGGTGAAGCTGTCCCGCAGTCCCGTGAGCAGGGAGAGAACTGTGATGCCCAACAGCAGAACGAGCAGTGCCCACTGGAGGATCTTGATCAAGGTGTCGCGTTGAGGCACAAGCCTTTGCTCCACGAAAATCAGGCTGAAGGAAAGGAGGGAATAGAGGAAATACAGGCCATGGAGAGAGATCCCAGTCAGCAGCAGAGGGCAACCTCCCTGCTGAAAACAGAGGCGATAAAAGCCTCTGTTCAGGATTGCCATCATCCCCAGGCTCAGCAAAGGGAGAGGCCACAGCCAGGGGAAGAACAGGATGGCTGCACCGCTGAGCAGCGTGATCAAAGCAAGAAGACTGCTCAGTCTGGCGGTTGGGTCGACATTAAGAATGGTGCTGGGCTTGCCGCCTCTTAGCAGCAGCCGGCTCCAGGGAAGGGCCCGATTGCGGATATCGGTTTGCAGCATCAGACCCAGGGTCCAGTGTTTATGGTGGGTCCCCTGAATGTTTGGATCGAGAAGGATGGTCCCTCCTGCGCCATGCAGGCGAAGGCCGAATTCAATGTCTTCGATCGAGGGGTGGGGATAGGCCCGGGCGTCGAACCCCCCCAGGGCCAGGAAGGGTTCGCGGCGCA